>NZ_PCPP01000004.1 GCF_002979755.1 Chryseobacterium culicis
GTGGGTGGGGCTGAGCGTGGGAGCGTGCAGGCGCGAGGAGTATGAATGAATAGCGGGATACAGCTCCTGAAATATATCGTTGTTATTTACTAAACTATTTCCCTGTATAAACGGGTTTTACTCGAATAAATTCAATAAGTTTGTAGGAGTTTTCCAAAAATAATTATAATGTCAGGAAATATTCTGATCATCGATGATGAGATCAAGCTCCTTAAACTCCTAGGAATGATCCTTTCCCAAGAAAATTTTAATGTAAAAGAAGCTTCTACGGCACGTTCTGCTATGACGATGCTGGAGCAGTATGACTTTGATGTAGTTCTAAGCGATGTACGTCTTCCTGATGCTTTTGGGGTAGAGCTGGTTAGGTCTATTAAAACCAAATATCCTCAGCTGGAAATTATCCTGATGACAGCATTCGGTAATATTACTGATGCAGTGCAAGCTATGAAAAATGGAGCTTATGATTATCTTGTTAAGGGTGATGATAATGAGAAAATTATCCCATTGGTGTATAAGGCTCTTGAGAAAGTAAAAGACAACAAGTCAAGAATAGTTCAGCAAATTGTAACGAAAGGATTTGACCAAATCATTGGTAAGTCACCTTTAATTTTGCAATCTAAAAAACTGGCAGAAAAAGTGGCTCTAACGGATGCAGCGGTTCTTCTTACAGGAGAAACAGGGACTGGGAAAGAGGTTTTTGCGAGTGCTATTCATGAAGGCAGTGACAGAAAGAAGAATAGTTTTGTAGCTATCAATTGCTCTGCATTCAGTAAGGAAATTCTGGAGAGTGAACTTTTTGGTCATAAACAAGGTGCTTTTACCGGTGCTTTGAAAGATAAAAAAGGGCTGATAGAAGAAGCTAATGGAGGGACTTTATTTTTGGATGAAATTGGTGAAATGCCTATAGAACTTCAGGCGAAACTACTCAGAGTTTTGGAAACCAGGGAATTCATCAAAATGGGGGAAACAAAAGTTTCAAGATCCGATTTTAGATTAATTGCAGCCACCAACAGGGATCTGGAAGGTGAAATAAAGCAGGGGAATTTCAGAGAAGACCTTTATTTCAGACTTAATGTCTTTGAGATCACTCTTCCGGCTTTAAGAGACAGAAAAGAAGATCTGAAGGCACTTGCGAAGAATTTTGTTGATATTTTTTCACATAAACTTCACCTGTCTTCTGTGCAGGTTGATCCGGATTATTATAAAGCTTTAGAGAAAAATGATTGGAAAGGGAATATCCGTGAGTTGAGAAACGCTGTAGAGCGGAGTTTGATTTTAATGGATAACAATATTCTGGATGCAGAAAGTCTTCCTCATTATTCTGAAAAAAATGCTAAAGAAAGTGATTCTTTAAGTATCAGATCACTGGAAAAAATACATATACAGAAAGTTCTGCAGTATACAAAAGGGAACAAAGCAGAAGCAGCCCGTCTACTTGAGATTGGTATAGCCACATTATACCGTAAACTGGAAGAATACGGATTAAAATAAATCTTTTATCATTTTAATAAAGAGCCTATCATTTTGATAGGCTTTTTTGTTTTAGTAGATGTTGTATTTTTATCGTAAGTGTTTTTATTTCAGTTGTTTAAGTGTTTTTATTTGAGAATGGACTTTCTTTTGGCATATAGTCTCTGAATAAAATATTTAACAATGACAATTTCAAGAAAAACGTTTAAAAAACGGGAGCATTCGACTTTGAGTCTGCTGATTGTATCGTATGTATTACTGACTCTTTTAACCCTAATGATTAAGATATGATGCTTATAAGTTTAATTCTGCTTTTTGCAGTATTGTTTTGGCTTTTATATAAATCAGTTGAATTTTTTGATAGAATATAAATTATGTGGAGTTTATTTTTCCTCTCAATACTTGCCTTTGTGTATATCTGTTATGTTTTAATAAAACCTGAAAAATTTTAAACGATCATGAATACAGAAATTTTAGGCATTATAGCAATGTTTGCTGTCACGTTAGTTATAGGAATATTTTTAGGTAAATATATAGCTAATGTCTATGGACACAAAAAGACTTTTCTTGATCCGGTTTTTGAACCTATTGAAAAGTTAATTTATAAATTATCGGGTATTAATCCTACCCGTCAGATGAATTGGAAACAGAATATGTACGCCATGCTGGCCATTAATCTGATCTGGTTCATCATTGGTTTTCTCCTCTTAATGAATCAGGCTTGGCTTCCTTTAAATCCAGATGGAAACCCGAATATGTCGCCCGATCTGGCTTTTAATACTACCATTTCATTCTTAGTTAACTGTAATTTACAGCACTATTCAGGAGAAACAGGAGTAAGCTATCTGAGCCAGCTTTATCTGATGTTTTTACAGTTTGTAACGGCAGCAACAGGAATGGCGGCAATGGCGGTTCTTTTCAAAGCTTTTAAAGAAAAAACAAGCACAGAATTAGGGAATTTCTATGATTTTTTTACAAAATCAATGATCAGAATCCTGGTTCCGATAAGTGTAATTGTTGCTTTAATTCTTTCCATCAACGGAAGCCCGATGACTTTCGAAGGGAAAGATCATATCATAACACTGGAAGGTCAGAAGGTTGATGTTTCCAGAGGTCCTGTATCCGCATTTGTTGCGATCAAGCATTTGGGAACTAATGGAGGTGGATTTTTCGGAGCAAACTCAGCGCATCCACTTGAAAACCCTAATTATATTACCAATATGACAGAGATGATCACTCAAATGATCATTCCATTTGCCTTGGTATTTGCACTGGGTTTTTATCTGAATAAAAGAAAACTTTCATGGGTGATCTTTACTGTAATGACCGTCGGTTTCCTGGCACTTACCATTCCGAATATCGTGAATGAAACCGGAGGAAATCCTTTAATTACCAAAATGGGAGCAGATAACAGTCTGGGAGCAATGGAAGGCAAGGAAATCCGCTTTGGTAGTGCAGCATCCGGTTATTGGAGTATTGCCACTACGGTGATTTCTACAGGCTCTGTAAATGCCATGCATGACAGTACGATGCCGCTTTCCGGAATGAATGAACTGCTTGCGATGATGATCAACTGTTTCTACGGAGGTTGTGGAGTCGGAATTCTGAACTATTTCATCTTTATTATTCTGGCAGTATTCATCAGTGGTCTGATGGTAGGAAGGACTCCTGAATTTATGGGTAAAAAGATTGAAGCCAAAGAGATGAAGATTGCGATGATTGTGGCTTTATTCCATCCTTTCTTAATTCTTGCAGGAACAGCTTTAACAGCCTACTTACCTGAGTTTGGAGCAAAAACATTGAACAATCCTGGCTTCCATGGTTTTAGTGAAATGCTGTACGAATTCACTTCTTCAGCAGCCAATAACGGATCAGGATTCGAAGGACTTGGAGATAATACACCTTGGTGGAATATTTCAACGGGAATTGTACTGTTACTATCCAGATTCATTCCGATTATTGGACCGGTAGCGATTGCAGGACTATTGGCACAGAAGAAATACATCCCTGAAAGTTCCGGAACCCTAAAAACAGATACAGCTACTTTCGGATTTATGACACTGGCAGTGATTCTACTGATTGCAGCACTGTCTTTCTTCCCTGCATTGACATTAGGACCTATCGCAGAGCAGATCCAGTATTTCTCAAAATAAATGTGAACATTAAAAATTATAATCAATATTCAACCATTAAGGAAGCTAAAGTTTGAGGAAGCTAGTCTGACACTTACTGAAACGTTCACTTAATATTATCCATATCTATCCTTATTATTTGGCAGACCTTGATGGTGATTATTGATTTACAATGATATAAACTCTTTCAAAAAAATGAAAAATCAGTCACAAACATTGTTTCAAAGAGATTTGGTAAACGAAGCGATAAAACAGTCTTTCGTAAAGCTGAATCCGAAAATTATGTTTAAAAATCCAGTAATGTTCCTGGTGGAAGTCGGAACAGTTGTCATGTTTATCGTGAGCATGTTCAGCCTTACTGGTGATAAAAGCCAGGGAAGCTTTTCCTATAACTTTTTAGTATTTATTATTTTATTTTTCACGGTTCTTTTTGCCAATTTTGCAGAAGCTATTGCAGAGGCAAGAGGAAAAGCACAGGCTGATACCCTAAGAAAAACAAGGGAAGAAACTCCAGCCAAACTAGTGGTTGATAACAAACCCGGATTTCAGGTAGAAACAATGCTGAAAATGTCTGCTGAGATGAAATTAGGGGATATTTTTCTTTGTGAAGCCGGAGATCAGATTCCAATGGATGGCGAGATCATTGAAGGTCTGGCTACCATTGATGAATCTGCAATTACCGGAGAAAGTGCTCCTGTAATCCGTGAAGCCGGAGGAGACAAAAGCTCTGTAACAGGCGGTACAAAAGTACTTTCAGACAGAATTAAAGTAAAAGTGACAACAAGACCCGGAGAATCCTTCTTAGATAAAATGATTGCCCTTGTAGAAGGAGCTTCAAGACAGAAAACACCCAACGAAATCGCATTAACTATACTTTTAGCAGGATTTACGCTTACATTTATTATTGTTACCCTCACTTTAAAGCCTTTTGCAGACTACGCGCAGACTCCGATTACCATAGCGGCATTTATATCTCTTTTCGTTTGTCTTATTCCGACAACAATCGGAGGTCTGCTTTCTGCAATCGGGATTGCAGGGATGGACAGAGCACTGAGAGCGAATGTGATTACCAAAAGTGGGAAAGCCGTAGAAACGGCAGGAGATATTGATGTTCTGTTGCTGGATAAAACCGGAACAATCACTATTGGAAACCGTAAGGCAACCCAATTCCATCCAGCTAATGGAATTCAGCTTGAAGACTTCATTAAAGCCTCGGCATTAAGTTCTGTGGCTGATGAAACACCGGAAGGAAAATCAATTATTGAACTGAGTGCTTTGAAATCTGAAGACTTGTTGGTTTCCAATCCTACTTATATTGATTTTACAGCGGAGACCAGAACTTCAGGGATCGATTTTGAAGAAACAAGAATCCGTAAAGGAGCTTATGATACCATAAAAAAACTGACTGAAAAAGCCGGGAATATCTTCCCTCAGGAAACGCAGGATGCGGTAACCAAAATTTCCGAAAATGGTGGAACGCCTCTTGTAGTTGCTGTTAATGAAAAAGTATGGGGCGTTATTGAACTTCAGGATATCATCAAAACAGGAATTCAGGAGCGTTTCCAGAGACTGAGAAAAATGGGCGTGAAAACCGTAATGGTAACCGGAGATAATCCCCTGACCGCAAAATTTATTGCAGAAAAAGCAGGAGTAGATGATTTTATTGCCGAAGCCAAGCCTGAAGATAAAATGAATTATATCAAAAAAGAACAGCAGGAAGGTAAGCTGGTAGCCATGATGGGAGACGGTACCAATGATGCTCCGGCACTGGCACAGGCCGATGTAGGCGTAGCAATGAACAGCGGAACACAGGCAGCGAAAGAAGCCGGTAACATGGTGGATCTTGATAATGACCCGACAAAGCTGATCGAAATTGTAGAAATCGGAAAACAGCTGCTGATGACAAGAGGAACATTGACCACTTTCAGTATTGCAAACGATGTTGCAAAATATTTTGCCATTATTCCTGCGCTCTTTATCACTTTTATTCCTTCGCTTCAGAAGCTTAATATTATGAACCTTCACAGTCCGGAAACTGCCATATTATCGGCCGTTATCTTCAATGCGGTGATCATTCCGTTCCTGATTCCGCTGGCCTTGAAAGGAGTAGCTTACAAGCCAATCGGTGCAAGTGCGTTATTGAGAAGAAACCTTTTGATCTACGGTCTGGGCGGAGTAATTGTTCCGTTCATTGGGATCAAAATCATTGATCTGGTAATCAGTTTATTCTATTAAAATTTAAAAAATGAAAAATCATATTGTTTCAGCATTCAGATTAACTCTTGTAATGTTGGTGGTTACAGGTATTTATCTGGCTGTTGTATACGGAGGTTCTAAAATACTTCCCAACAAAGGAAACGGAGAAATTGTGTATGATAAAGGGCAGAAGTTTTATGCCAATATCGGACAGGAATTTAAATCTGAAAATTACTTTCATGGCCGACCGTCTTCAGTCAATTATAATGCTGCAGGAAGTGGAGGAAGCAACAAAGGTCCAAGTAACGATGAATATCTGGAAACGGTACAGAAAAGAATTGACACGTTAAAAATGGAGAATCCTGAAATGAGTGGTGTTAAAGTTCCTGTAGAACTGGTGACGGCAAGCGGAAGCGGTCTGGATCCGGATATTTCTGAAGAAGGAGCATTATATCAGATAAAGAGAATTGCAAAAGTGAGAAATGTTTCAGAGGAACAGATCAAAAACTTGATTTATACCCAAATTGAAAAGCCTTTCTTAGGTCTTTTCGGACCATCAAAAGTAAATGTGCTGAAGCTTAATATTGCTTTAGACCAATTAAAATAGTAATTTAATAATCAATAATCATGTCAATGTTTTAAACCTTGACATGATTCACATACCTTAAAATAAAAGTGAAAAAATATCTAGCTATAAGTGCACTATTAGGATTATTTTTAACAAAAGCACAGTCATCAGATTCATTGAAAACAGGGAATAAAGTTACATTTTCCGCTTATGCAGAATTGTTTTATACCTATGATTTTAATGAACCGGGAAATCATATCCGTCAGAATTTCTTATACTCCTATAACAGGCATAATGAAATGAACCTCAATCTGGGATTGGTTAAAGCCAATTATCAAAGTGAAAATATCCGCGCCAATGTAGCTTTAATGGCCGGAACTTATGCCCAGGATAATATGGCTGCTGAACAAAATGCACTGCGCTATGTAAACGAAGCCAATGTAGGGATCAAAATATCGAAAAATAAAAATTTATGGATTGATGCAGGGATCATGCCTTCTCATATTGGCTGGGAAAGTGCTATAGGAAAGGATAATATCAACCTGACCAGAAGTTTTGCAGCAGAAAATTCTCCTTATTTTGAAACAGGTGCTAAAATTTCTTATACCTCAGATAATGGGAAATGGTTTTTAAGCGGATTAGTCCTGAATGGCTGGCAACGTATCGCTAAACCGGAAGGAAACCAAAGTATTTCTTTCGGACATCAGGTGACTTATAAACCAAATGAAAAAATCACGCTGAACAGCAGCTCATTTATTGGAAATGATAAAGCAAAGGATGATAAAAGAATGCGTTATTTCCATGATTTGTATGGAAGTTTTCAGCTGACAGATCAGTTTTCCGCGGTCTTGGGATTTGATATCGGAGCAGAGCAGAAATCAAAAGGAAGCGAGCAGTATAACATCTGGTACAGCCCGAATGTTCTTATGAAATATCAGTTTGATGGCAAATGGGCGCTGGCTGGAAGATTAGAATATTACAATGATAAAAATGGGGCTATTATCAACACCGGAACTCCAAATGGATTTCAGACCTTTGGATATTCTCTCAACGTAGATTATGCGATCTTTAAAAATGTGGTTTTCCGTACAGAGGCAAGAGGTTTTACTGCGAAAGATGCCATTTTTGCAAAAAATGATGAATTTAAAAAAGGAAACTTCTTCATTACAACAAGCCTTTCAGCCTGGTTTTAGGAGTCAGCTTAACCACGATTAAAGGTGTTTAAAGTAAAATTAAAAAGAATAAAATCAATGTCATCAGCAAAAGATTTTTTAGAACTTATCCAGAAATCCCGCAAAGGAAAATTCAAAATTTATATCGGGATGAGTGCAGGCGTAGGAAAGAGTTTCCGTATGCTTCAGGAAGCACATTCTCTTTTGCGAAATGGCATTGATGTAAAGATTGGGTATATTGAAACCCATGGCCGTGAAGAAACCGAAGCTCTGGTAGAAGGGCTTCCTCAAATTGAAAGAAAATCCGTTTTTTATAAAGGAAAAAACCTTGAAGAAATGGATCTTCAGGCCATTATCAATGAGCATCCTGAGGTTGTTCTGGTAGATGAGCTGGCTCATACCAATGTGGAAGGTTCTAAAAATAAAAAAAGATGGCAGGATGTACTGGAAATCCTGGATAACGGGATCAATGTCATCAGTGCTATGAATATCCAGCACATTGAAAGTCTGAATGAAGAGGTAAAGAAAATTACAGGAGTAGAAGTAGCAGAGAGGGTTCCTGATAAAATACTGGCACTTGCCGATGAAGTGGTGAATATTGACCTTACGGCTGATGAACTGCTGACCCGTTTAAAAGAAGGAAAGATTTACAAAAAAGAAAAAATTCAAACGGCACTCAGTAATTTTTTCCAGGGCGGACATATTCTTCAGCTTCGTGAGCTGGCTTTAAAAGAAGTAGCCACCCATGTAGAAAGAAAGGTAGAAACAGAGATTAAAACTGAAAATTTTAAACCGATAAAATTCCTGGCCTGTATCAGCAGTAATGAGAAGATTGCCAAAACAATTATTCGTAAGACTGCAAGATTAGCCAGCTATTATAACAGTCCGTGGACGGTTTTATATGTTCAGAAGCCCTCTGAAAATCCGGAAAAAATAGCGTTGGATAAACAGCGGTATTTAATTAATAATTTTAATTTAGCACAGGAATTAGGGGCAAAAGTAGTCCGGATCAAAGAAAGCAGTGTTCATAACGGAATTCTGGAATATGTGATTGCTCATAATATAACAACGGTCTGCATTGGGAAGCCTCATGCCAGTTTCTGGCAGCGGATGTTGGGGTACAGCTGGATCTATACTCTGATGAACAGATTGAATGAGAGACAGATAGATATTATTATTTTATCTTAAAAAATAATGAAACTTAAAACGAAACTTACCTTAGGCGTTGGCCTTTTATTTCTGCTGATTGTTCTGCTTTCAGTGATAGGTTCTGTATATATTAATAAATTAAAATCTGATACTGAAAAAATCCTTACTGCCAATTACAACAGTCTGGAGTTTTCCAAAAATATGCTTCTGGCACTGGATAATATCAGTACTGACAGTACCGTTGCGGTAGCAGATTTTCAGAAAAATAATAAACTTCAGGAAAAAAATCTTACTGAATTCGGAGAAAAAGAAGCCACTCAGAATCTGAATCTGCATTTCAACAGCTATCTGAAAGCTCCTGATATTCATAAAGAGAAACTCATCCGTGAAGATCTGTCCAAGATTATGTCTTTGAATATGAAAGGGATAGAACGAAAGAGTGATATCGCCATCATTACAGCAGAAAATGCCACTTTCTGGATTGTAAGTTTAGGAACGGTGTGCTTTCTGATTGCTTTTATTCTGCTTTTCAATTTACCACAAACGATTGCAGAACCTATCAATCAGCTTACTTTCAGTATCAAACAAATTGCTGATAAAAATTATAGTGAAAGAGTTCATTTTAAAGGAAGTGAGGAATTCAACAGCCTGGCAGAATCATTCAACAGTATGGCGGAGAAACTTCAGGAGTACGAAAGCAGTACACTTTCCAAGCAACTGATGGATAAAAAACGGATCGAAACATTGGTTAACAATATGCACGATGCGGTGATTGGGCTGGATGAAAATCATTTTATCTACATGATCAATGATGAAGCTTTGAAGATTACGAACCTTCACAAGGAAGAAATTATTGGAAAAACTGCCCATGAAGTAGCTATCAACAATGATCTGATACGTGAACTGCTGAAAAATATAGACCATCCGGTAAAAGATCCGATTAAGATTGTCCGTGATAACAAAGAAAACTATTTTGAACAGGATGTTATCCCCATCAATATAGTAAAGACAGGCGAAAAAGAGAAAAAATATATCGGAAAGGTAATCTTGTTGAGAAATATTACGCCTTTTAAAGAACTTGATTTTGCTAAAACCAATTTCATTGCAACAATATCCCACGAACTGAAAACTCCAATTTCAGCTATAAAAATGGGCGTACAGCTTCTTGGGAACCAAAAATTCGGAGAACTGAACGAACAACAGCAGGAATTATTGAAAAGCATTAATGAAGACGGACAGCGTTTACTGGATATCACAGGTGAGCTGCTTAACCTTTCCCAGGTAGAATCCGGAAATATAAGACTAACAGTGGAAAAATGCTCTCCTAAAGAAATTGTACAGACCGCTGTAAAAAATGTTGAAAAGCTTGCGGAACAGAAAAATATCTCCATCAGTACAGAATATCTGCTAGAAGATAGTGATGCCGTGACAGCAGATTTTGATAAAACAGTCTGGGTGATGAATAACTTTCTAACGAATGCCGTAAAGCACTCTTTCCAGGATGAAAATATTAAGATCGTGGTAGAAAAACTGAATTCATTGATTCAGTTCAGCATTATTGATACCGGAAGCGGGATTGATGAAAAATACCACCGCCAGATCTTTGACCGTTATTTTCAGGTTCCCGGAGAACATCAGAATGGAACAGGCTTAGGTTTGGCCATTTCAAAAAACTTCATTGAGAAACAACATGGAGAAATAGGAGTGAAGAGTTCTCTGAATAATGGAAGTACTTTTTACTTCAGACTGCCGGTTTCATAAGGATTATTGTTATATATTTGACTCAGAAAATATCTGATTTTCTTATTAACAACGTGTAATTCTATTCTTTTAAATTCATGGATCCTTTTTTCTATTTGCCATTGGCAGGTATAGCATTTTTTATCGTTTCAAGAGTTTTCTTTTATACCCAGAAAAATAAAATTATTGAAAAATATCAACAGCCGGATGCGGTAATTTTTAAAAATATCCATGGTACAATTGTTTCAGTAAGTAAAGGAGGTCTTAGCTATAGTAAAAAATTTCAATGGTGTAGTTTTGAAATTTTCATGAATCAGAATTCTATATTTTTGTTTCCTAAAGATTTTTATATTTTTCCTGGTAAGTGTATTAATCTGAGATTTGGATCAGATCGCAGAAATACAAGAAAGCCTGAAGTTCTGAGAGAGTTTCATATCCATGATAATTCTGTGGAATTGATTCTTTATCCTGATTGGATGCCCAATACAAAACGTACCATTTCTTTGGAAGGATTAAACAAGGACGAAATTTTACTGTTTCGGAAAGCTTTGATTAAAGAATAATAGTATTTCACACTACCGGTTTGGAAGGATTATTATATTTTAGCGCTATTAAATTAAATAACCTATACCTGTGAATATTAAAACAATTGCTCTTTTTTTTGGACTAATAATTTCGAATTTTTGCTTTAGTCAACAAGAATTTCGTGAAAATTTTACTTTAAAACTTCCGGTTGATTCTGTGAGATACTATCAGCAGGAAGTTAAAAAATCTCCATATTTTGTTGAGGAAAATACTTTGCAAATTTATCCTGGTGAACACTTATTTATTGAAGCAGATGTTAAAGAGGGAAAACTGGAATTTATGAAGGTGGTTAAAGAGAATGTAAACCCGTCAAAGACCATAGAAATAGAGTTTTCGCAGGATGTTGAAGACAGAAAACATAAAGGAATGATGCTTCAAGTAAGTAATCCCTTTGATAAAAATCTCTTATATGATGCGACAATGTATACTGTAGGGGAACCTAAATGGGTTGACACCTCCATTCTTCCGGTAAAACCTAAGTTAATAGGCTTTGAGTTATGGAACGACGTTATTATTACCCTTGTCCTTCATGACTGGAGATTACAAAACTGATAATCCTATTCTTTATATTTGTCATAAAAATAGAAATGAGAAAGACTTTAGCATTTATATTATTTTCAGTCGTACTGAGTATTCAGATCTCTGCTCAGACCTTCACATTAGAACAGCTTGACGGTTTCAATAAACTTACAATGGATGAGTTTAAAAAGGAAATGAAACAGCAAAAGTTCAAGTTTTATGACAGAACTGAAGGGCTGCGTTTCGCTTTAACCGAATATGAAGCCCCCGATTATACCTCAAAAATTGGGAAGTTTGAATATGCTGAAGAAAAATCAGAAGACAGAATTGAATTTGAGTTTAAAACAAAGAAAGAATATGATCAGTACCTTACACTGATTTTAGCCGACGGATATAAACCAACAGAAAAAGGAAAAATTATCACCAAAGAGCCATATGTAGATTACTACAAGGATAAAGAACATTTCAGGCTGATTCTGCCAAAGACAGGAGAAAGTTCTCCATATACTATTATTGCTTTTAAGTGAAATATGAATTTTGAGACAGATTCGAAAACATAAAAAGGCTGCGAATAATTTTCGCAGCCCTTTTTTATAACATTTACAAGTCTACTCTTTAATAAACTTCTGTACAATTACATTCTCTTTCGTGAAAGCTTTTAGAATATAGTTTCCTTTAGTAAGTTCAGAAACAGAAATTGAGTTTCCTGTTACACTTAATGAGCTGATAATTCTTCCAGTCGCATCATAGATTTCAGCTTTGATGATTTCCTGCTTGGATCTGATATTTAAAACATCTTTTGCAGGATTAGGATAAACAGAAATACTCTGGTTTTCCTTATGGGTTTCTGCTGTTGCCAATACATTTTGAACACTTGTCGTATAAGTATTGGTAATAATCGGATGGTTGTAATCAAAATAGATTTTTGCAGTATTGCTGAAGCTATCCCCAAGATTTAAGGTAGACTTTGTTTTGATTTTAAACGAAACATATCCATCATTATTCGCATTATTAAAAGGAAGCTGAATATTTTCAAAGATAAATTCAACGATATTCGGACTGCTGATTTTAGTCACAAAATTATGGCTTCCACTTAACGCAACAAGCGAAGAAATATCAAATTTATTTATGTCAATTTCATCCTTTACCACAATATTCTGTGCATTGGCTGTTCCTGTATTTTCAAACCGGATCAGGTAATGAACATAGTCTCCCACCTGAGTTTGGGTGATCGAAGTTCCCTCCAGACAGGTTTTATCATTGGGATCAAAAGAGTTGACCACAGTTTGGTTTAATGTAAAACTATTGTCAGCAGGCGTTTCATCAGTTGCACCATTGATCTGTGCCGTGTAATGCAGAATATCACCTCCATTGACTGGCGGAGTTTGTGTTGGAGTATTTAATTTCAGAGTTACGGTAATTTCTTTGGTTTCAAAAGGAAGAAGATTTGTGAAGTTCCAGTTCAACATTCCGGTAGATTGAGCGCTTGGAGATGTCGTTGCACTCAGATAGTTCAT
Source organism: Chryseobacterium culicis (assembly GCF_002979755.1). Lineage (NCBI taxonomy): Bacteria > Pseudomonadati > Bacteroidota > Flavobacteriia > Flavobacteriales > Weeksellaceae > Chryseobacterium > Chryseobacterium culicis. The sequence continues at coordinate 13,049 of NZ_PCPP01000004.1, forward strand.
CAGGTTATTATTGAAATTAAAAACTATATTTCCCGACTGAGGTGCAGTACCTTTGTTTTTATAGATGATTTTATATTTTGATTCAAAACCAGGTGAAGCTGCTGTCACAGGGATAAGAACCGTTTCTAAATCATTGTGAATCCCGTTGGGAGTAATGCAGAAATTTTGAGTGAAAGGACTTACCTGTTGAGGGAAATTAACCGTAAAGTTTGCCGGAGAAATATTGAAATAGGTCGGATTTTCCAGAACCGGAGTTACCGTATGACTACCTGCCTGTACCGGAATACTGTAATTTCCGGAATTATTGGCAATCATGCTTCCTGTTATTCCGCCTCCTGCTATTGTGAATTTCTGAAAAGCTTTGTTGGGATCATTGGGATCGCATCCGTTATTGTTGATGTCAGCTTTTGTATTCCCTTGAATAGTATAGAATGTGCCTCCCGGGGTGAATGAGCAATAGGAATTGACCATAGTAGTGGGTAACAAAGAAGTGATATTGGGAATTTCAAAATCATCTGCACAGATATAAACAAGATTGGGAGTCCCTGAAAATGTTGAAGTATTATTCTGTGTAAAGTTATTGACCCCATTTTTAATAAATAAATACTTAAGATTCGGATTCATATCACATCCGAAAATTTGAAGTTTTTCATTTTGGGAGAGATCAATACTTGTAAATTTATTGTAGGTACAATTTAGGGATTCAATTTTTGGAAAAGCACTGAAATCGAGTGACGTAAACTTATTACCGGGGATCCCTAGAAATTTCAGATTAGGAGTCTGGTTTAAAGGAAGTGTCTGAAGATTATTGGAAACCAGTGATAAGTTGGTAAGATTCGTGTTGTTATTTAAAAAGATATTAGCAAGCTGGCACTGGGTCATATTCACATCATATAAATTTGTCAATCCTGATAGATCAATCGAAAGGACTTTAGTAAAGAAAATATCCAGATCATGCAACTGGCTGCAACCCTGAAGATTTACTGATGACAAAACATAGCATCTGCTGATATCCAGTTTATATAATACTGTATTGTTACTAAGGTCTATACTTTGTAACAGTGGAAAATTGTCAATATTAAAATGTGTCAGATTCGTAAAGCTTTTTATCCCTTCTATTGAAATCACATTATTAGAAAAGGAGGTGTAATTTTGCAAAGTAGTGGTGTCAAAGTTTAATTTACTGATGTTGGCGGCTTCAGATAACTGGATTTCTCCATCATGGTTGGTATCAATAATTGTACTGTTACCCATAATATTTGTAGCCAGATAAGGTATATTGGCTACCAGCAGGCTTTTAAAATTAGCATCAGGAATATTGACAATCTGCGACTGAAGTACAGAAAATAGAGTCAGCAGAATGGCTGAGTAGAGTTTTTTCATGGTTGAGTTGGTTACGTTTTAGTTTTTTACTATTTGATTACAAATCAAAAGCAAATGTAAACTTTTAAGTGAATACTTTATTGTTTTTTTATCTCTGAATTCAAAGCACTTATGTCAAAATGAAAATAAAAAAGACTGTGATAGATTTCACAGTCTTATATAAATGATTAAATCATTATTCTTTATTGCTTTTCAATCAAATCAAGGAACTGTTGTTCGTCCAGGATTTCAATGGTTCCGATATCCTGAGCTTTCTTCAGCTTGCTTCCTGCTTTTTCACCTACTACAAGGTAATTGAGGTTCTTCGATACGGCAGAAATGTTTTTTCCACCATGTTTTTCTACCATTTCCTCAGCAGATTCTCTTGTGAATAAAGACAATTTCCCGGTGAAAAGGAATGTTTTTCCCTCCAGCACATTGGATAATACTTCATTTGTGCTTTCTCCTTTTTCAAGCTGTACTCCGTAAGATTTTAAACGTTCGATCATCAATACGTTTTCAGAATTCTGGAAAAATTCAACGATACTTACTGCAATTTTAGCCCCAATATCTTCTACCTGGCAAAGCTCTTCTGCCGTTGCATTCCTTAATTCTTCAATGGTTGGGAAGTTCTTTACCAGTTTCTTGGCAACCGTTTCTCCCACATGCTTGATCCCGATTCCGTACAGTACTTTCTCAAAAGGAATTTCTTTAGATTTTTCAATTCCTGTAATAATATTCTGAGCAGATTTCTCAGCCATTCTTTCCAAAGGAAGAAGCTGATCTTTCGTTAAAACATAAAAGTCAGCAGGATTTTCAATTAATTTTTCTCTGTAAAGCTGTTCAATAGTTTCGCTCCCCAGATTATCAATATTCAAAGCTTTTCTGGAAACATAATGAATCATTCTTCCCACTACCTGTGGTGGACAGTGAAGTTCATTCGGACAGAAATGAATAGCCTGGTCTTCAATCTTTACCAGCTCAGTACCACATTCAGGACAATGTTTGATATATTCTATTTCCTTGCTTTCTTCCGTTCTTTTATCCGTGTTTACCCCTACAATTTTCGGAATAATTTCTCCCCCTTTTTCCACATAAACAAAGTCGTTTTCATGAAGATCCAGTTTCTTGATGATATCCTCATTATGGAGAGATGCTCTTTTTACGATCGTTCCGGCCAGTAAAACAGGCTTAAGGTTGGCAACAGGAGTAATAGCACCCGTTCTTCCCACCTGATAAGATACACTTTGAAGCTCTGTTTCTACCTTTTCTGCTTTAAATTTATAAGCCATTGCCCAACGGGGAGATTTGGCTGTATAACCAAGCTGTCTCTGCTGTTGTAATGAATTAACCTTCAATACAATCCCGTCAATTTCAAAAGGCAGATTATGGCGTTCAGTATCCCAGAATGTAATAAATTCCTGTACCTCAGCCATCGTTTTACATAATTTTGCCTGCTGAGAAGTTTTGAATCCCCAGCTCTGAGCCTTTTGAAGCAGCTCCCAATGGGTTTCTGCCGGAATATCTTCAGAGATAAACTGATACAGTACCGAAGAAAGTCCACGCTTTCTTACCTCAGCGCTGTCCTGCATTTTCAAACTTCCGCTGGCTGTATTTCTAGGATTCATGAAAGGATCAAGACCTTCTTCCTCACGCAGTACATTAAGCTTGTCAAAGTTTTTTCTGGTCAGATAAATTTCTCCACGCATAAAAAACTGAGCAGGGAAATCACCTTTTAAAGTCAAAGGAATATCCGAAATGGTACGTACATTCGGAGTAATCTCATCCCCCTGGAAACCGTCTCCCCGGGTAACTGCCTGTGACAGTTTTCCGTTTTCATAAAGAATAGAAATGGAAGCACCGTCATATTTCAGTTCGGCAACAAATTCTACCGGATCTTCAATCGTTTTGATAATTCTCTTTTCCCAATCTTCAAGATCATCAAAATCATAAGAATTATCCAGAGAGTACATTCTGAATTTATGCTGAATCGTAGGGAAAACCTTAGTGACACCACCACCTACACGGACCGTAGGAGAGTTCTCATCGTAAAATTCCGGATACTTGGCCTCCAGATCCTGCAGTTCCTGCAGAAGCATGTCGAATTCAAAATCCGTAATGGTGGGAGTATCCAGTTGATAATAGTTGTCGTTATGCTGGTGAAGCTCTTTGCGGAGCTGTTCTATCTTTTGTTGAATGTTTTCAGACATTGCTTTTCTATCTTTTGAGCAAAAATAACCAAAGTAATTGCATTTAAAAAATAACAGAATAAAATAGTACAGGAAAATTAAAAATAGGTAACATGCTTTAACAGGTTGATTGTGTTGTAAATAAAACATGTGTTTAAATTAATTTAACATAACGTTCTGATTTAATTAAAAAAATGTTAAAACTTTCTTAAACACTGCGCTCTTAAAGTCAAAATACCTTTGCACATCTAATGGAAAAACACCTCATCATGATCTATCATCATGAAAATCAAAGAGGTTTCCTGGCGAAAATCAAAAAATTAATAATATAGATCTTCGGAAGAAATGAAAAAAGTAAAGATTGTACTGGGATTATTGTTTTTAGGGCTTGGGACAATGGCATATGCACAGACCACGCAGGCTTCTATTGTAGGGAAAGTTACCGGGCCGGGAACTGTGGCTCAGGAAAAAGTGAAAGTAACGATCGTGAATGAATCTACCGGATTCAGAACAGAAACGGAAACGAACTCGAAAGGGGAGTATATTTTTAAAGAAATTCCTCTTGGTGGGCCTTACACTGTCATTGTAAATGATGATAAAAAAGAAGGTTACAATGTCAACTTCGGGGATCAGGTTACCGTAAATATGGATCTTGGAAGTGAGAAACAAATTGAAGAAGTAAAGATTACGGGAAATCTTAAAAACAAGATCGGAAACCTTGGAGCTGCTACAGCAATTTCTGCTAAAAATATCAGTATACTTCCGGTAAACGGACGAAACTTTGCGAATCTAGCCGAATTATCACCATTAAGCGGAAAAGGTGGAAACCTTTCCGGACAGCTTGGATCTTCCACAAACTTTACTATTGATGGAATGACAGCCAAAAACCCTACTTCTGCAGGAGCCACTACCAGCCGAAGTGGTGCCCCTTTCTCCATTTCTATTGAAGCAGTACGTGAATTCAAAATTACAACCAACCAATATGATGTGACATTGGGAAGAAGCGGAGGTGGAACGGTAAGTGCCGTTACCAAATCAGGAACCAATAAATTTTCAGGAAGTGCCTGGGAATATTTAAGAACCAACTGGCTTTCCAGTCCATATGATATCAGAGGGAACAAAAGAGATAATGATTTCTCTACTTCTCAGTTCGGATTTTCATTGGGAGGTCCCATCATTAAAAATAAATTACATTTCTTCGTAGCATGGGATCACCAGCTGGATTCAAGACCTTTGATCATTGCTGATATCAAATCTCCGGATGATGAGAAGAGGTTTAATACCACAACACAGACTCTTAATCAGTTTGTGGATATTGCAAGAGCAAAATATGGCGTGGGAAGCAGTCCTCAGTTTGGAAGTTTTGACAAAGTAAGAAACTCAGATGCAGGATTTTTACGTTTAGACTGGCAGATTAATGAGAAGCACTTATTAACATTAAGAAATAACTTCACCTATGACCTGAATAAAAACGGGTTGGGGGATAATACCAATATCAATTTCTTTGAATCTTACGGAAACGACAAAAATCTTGATAACAGCTTATTGTTAACCTTAAGGTCAAATCTGAAACCTAATTTAACCAATGAATTAAAGGCTCAGTATCTTTATACTTTCCAGGACAGTTACCAGAACAATCAGCTGGGAAAACCTGTGCCAAGAGCGATTGTTGAAGGAGTAGCATCAAGTGCCGGATCTACTAATATTCAGATTGGAGGACACCGTTTTGCCCAGGAAAGCTTTAGAAATAATGTATTCCAGATTGTAGACAACTTGTACTACAATACAGATAAAGTAAAATATACTTTCGGAGCTGATTTGATGTATACAACTTCAAAATCGGTCTACGGAAGTGAAGTAAACGGAAGATTCCATTTCCAGGGAATAAGTAATTTTGATGCGATGACTCCTTACAGATTCTATAGAGAAGTTCCTTTGATGGAAGATCCGTCTGTAAGGTCAAATATCTGGAATCTCGGTGTCTATGGACAGTTTCAGACGAAAGTGGCAAAAGGTCTTGACTTAATGGCTGGTTTGAGGTTAGACTACGGAGGGTATCCTAAAGCAGAATTCAACCAGAAACTGTTTGATGAAATGGGAATCAGAACTGATAATCAGATCAAATCATTTGTGATCCAGCCGAGATTCCAGTTTGACTGGAATATCAATGAAGGAAATAAAGACTTCCTTAAGTTCGGTGCCGGAATTTTCTCTTCCGATATCAACAATTATATGATCATCAACAACCTTGTATTCGATGGAAAACATTTGGCTACAGTGGATGTCACGGCTAAAGATGTCCCTTTCCCGGATTTCAACAAATATAGAAATGATTATAATTCGGTGCCTTCACTTTCCCAGTTTCAGATTCCAACCATCAATTATACGGGTAAAGATGCAAAGATTCCAATCGTTTATAAAGCGAATATCTCTTATACCCATTTCTTCAATGAAAGATTCAGAGCAGGTATTGCAGGATACATGGCATTAGGTAGAAATAATTACTATTACTACGACAGAAACATGGTGGCAAATCCTTTCTTTACATTGGCTAATGAAGGCGGAAGAGGTGTATTCATTCCTACAGGTGCCATTACCAATAATGCCAATAACAGTGTAAGTTTCGACTGGAAACAGGGAAGAATCAATAATAATTTCGGAAGAGTACTGGAATTGGTGAGTGATGGTAAAGTAAACCAGTTCTCATTCGTCATAGATACAAGCTACCGTTACTGGAAAGACGGAGAAATCACAGCGAGTTATACATGGTCTGATATCAAAGACAATACCTCTTATAACGGAAACGTAGCGAACTCAGCAACCTTGTCCACCATGATTCAAAGTGATCCGAGAGATTTAAGAATGACGTATTCTGATAACCAATTTAGAAATAAAGTAGTGATCTATGGGAATTCTCCTACCATTGCAGGATTTACCCTAGGAATCAGATATTCAGGAATTGGAGGAACCCGTTTCTCAGCAACAACCGGAGGAAATATCAATGGTGATTTCGTAGATTCCAATGACCTTGCCTTTATCTTCCCAAATCTTACCAAATCCATTCTGGATGATCCACAGGTAGGGCAGGCTCTGAAAGATTATATCAACGAGTATAATGGTAAAATTGCAGAACGTAATGGAGGTAAAAATGGCTTCTATGGCGTTTGGGATGTACGTGTAGCGAAGAAAATTAAATTTGATAAAGTAGGAGCTTTTGAACTTTCTGTTGATATCTTCAATGTGGCAAACCTGCTTAATAAAGAATGGGGTGTAAACAACTCATATGGAAATACCTCTCTGTATAAAGTAACCAAATTTAATAAGGAGACCATGCAGTATGAATATACTAAAAACGTAAGTGGAGGAGGTTTGGTTCCAATGTCTGGAAATCCATACCAGATTCAGATTGGGGCGAAGTATTCCTTCTAACAATTATCTTGTGTAACCACTGAAGGCATAAAAGAAAATGAGGCAGCTGCTGTAAATCTTACTTAGCTGTAGTCTGTAAATCTTTTATGTCTTTGTGGTTTTTATTTATTAATAACTACCTTTATCAGGAAGTTTCACAACTTTATTTTTAATAATTTAAATTATATTATGAAAAATTTTATCTTAGGGTTAGCAGTTTTAAGTACAGTTATGATGAAAGCACAAACCCAGATTATTGCCCATAGAGGATATTTCCAGGCTCAACCTCCTACAACGGAGAACTCACTTCAATCATTGGAGAATGCTCAGAAATTGAAAGTATATGGGTCTGAATTTGATGTAAGAATGACAAAAGATGGTGTATTGGTTATCAACCATGATGAACACCACGGTAAAATGGAAATTTCAGAAATGAACTTCAAAGAATTGGAAGCATTGAAATTATCCAACGGAGAAAACTTTCCTACTTTAAAAGATTATTTAAAACAAGGAAAAAAAGACAAATCTCTGAAGCTTATCGTTGAAATCAAACCAGCTAAGACTCCTGAAATTGAAAATGAGATTACGCAGAAAACAATCAAAATGATCAAAGATATGAAGCTGGAATCTCAGAGTGAGTTTATTTCATTCAGCCTTAATATCTGTAAAGAGATCAAAAAATTAGCTCCATCATTTAAAGTTCAGTACCTCAACGGGGAACTGTCTCCTGAGCAGATCAAAAAAGAAGGATTGGATGGGATGGATTATCACTACAGCGTTTTCCAGAAAAACCCTACATGGATTGCTGAAGCAAAAGGATTAGGATTAATCACGAATGCCTGGACAGTGAACGATGTGGCTGTGTATGATGAATTAAAAAAACAGGGAATCGGATTTGTAACCACCAATATTCCTGATCAGTTAAAGAATAAATAACCGTTGGAAATTTCTCACAAAGAGTACAACCGAAGGAAGAAACATTCCCCTCCTCCGGAGGGGTGGCAAAAATTCAAAGAATTTTTGACGGGGTGGTTTAACGAAATTTTTTAATCATCTCAACAGATAACCAATAATTTACACAGTCTGCCTCTTTTAAGGGGCAGACTGTTTCTTTTTACGGGCTAAGCTCTTCTTTTTAGGGATCGTAAAATAAAGAGTATCACTAAGGTGATATTTATTTTATTGTAAATCAGTTGATTATGTTTATTTTGTGGTATTATCTCAAGTAAAGACAATAAAGATACATAAATACCACTGGAGACAGGTATTAAAAATGATTAATTGATTAATTTATTGATAATTAGTTATTTGTGTAATGTTATTAAGGCTGGATTAATATATGGTTTAATTATTTTTTAAGAAACGTTAAAATTGTGTTAAGGCTATCCTTGTAATGTCGTTTTAATTTTGCGCAAACAAAAAGAAATGCGTAAAGAGACACAAAAACTGCTGGTTTTGTCGCTGTTAGGATGTATCAGTGTCAACCTGGCAGCTCAGCAGAAAGTAAAAAAAGATACCGTTAAAGGTCTTGATGAGATAGTGGTTACTGCTTTGGGGATTAAAAGGCATGACAGAGCTTTAGGATATGTTGCGGAAAAAGTAGATGCCAAAACATTTGAAGAAACCCAGAACAACAACTGGGCACAATCCATGGAAGGAAAAGTGGCAGGTCTTAAAATTCAGACTGCAGGTGCAGGACCGCTGGGGACTTCCAGAATTACGTTGAGAGGTGAAAAATCCATTATGATGGATCATAACTACGCGCTAATCGTGGTGGATGGTGTTCCATTGGGAAATTCTACTACAGGTTCCGGTACGGCAGCATATGGAGCGGGTTCCGGAGGTGATGTTCCGATTGATCTTGGAAATGGACTGAACAGCATCAATCCGGATGATATTGAATCTGTAACAGTTTTAAAAGGTGCTTCTGCTGCCGCATTATACGGATCACGTGCTGCCAACGGAGCATTAATGATTACCACAAAATCCGGAAAAACAAAGAACGGAAAACTGAGAGTAGCCTTCAATTCTTCCTCCAGCTTTGATTCCGTATTAAAGTGGCCGGACTGGCAGTATGAATATGGACAGGGAACTCTGGCAACCAATAATGGTAATTTTTACTACTCTTATGGTCTTTCTCCTGATGGACCAAGTACAGGAGGAACCAGTAGTGCTTTCGGACCTAAATTTGCCGGACAGTATTACTTCCAATATGATCCTAATGTACTGGGACAAAGCAAAGAAAGACAATTGTGGAGACCTTATGAAAACAACATCAAAGGTTTCTGGAGAACAGGTTCTACCTATTCCAACAGCATTTCCGTAGAAAGCTCTAACGAGAAAACAAGTTTCAGATCTTCACTTACCTACCTTAATAACGAGTGGATGATGCCGAATACAGGCTTTGACAGATTCAATTTTGCTCTGTCATTTGCCCATCAGCTTACCCAAAAATTAAAAATTTCTACAAAATTTGCCTATAACACTACTTCCAGTGACAATCTTCCTGCGACGGGATACAACAACCAGTCGATCTCGTATTTCATGATTTTCCAAAATCCCAATGTAGATCTTGAATGGTATAAACCGATCTGGAAACCCGGACAGGAGCAGGTTGATCAAATCCACCCGTTCAGTTCATATATTGATAATCCTTACATGATTGCTTACGAAATGCTGAATGGCGTAAGAAAGAAAACCATCACAGGTAATATCACCGCAGATTATCAGTTTAATAAAAATTTCAGTTTGATGCTGAGGTCAGGGATTGAAATTCTGAATGAAAAAAGAACCACCAAAAGACCGTGGAGTTCTGCCAATTACCTGAAAGGTTTTTACAGAGAACAGTTTATCAAAAATCAGGAATATAATAATGACCTTTTATTCTCTTACAAAGCAGATTGGAATAAATTAAGCATTTCAGCATCAGCAGGAGGAAGTATCCGTTATAATGAATACCTGATGACCGATTTTCAGGCAATAGGATTGAAAACTGCTGGAGAATACAGCCTTACCAACGCGCTTTCCATTCCTGTTAAATATCCCGCTCCAAGAGATAAACATGTAGACAGTGTTTACGGATTGCTGACATTGGGATATGATAATAAAGTATTTGTAGATGTCACTGGAAGAAATGATTGGAGTTCCACTCTTCCAAAGCAGAACAGATCTTTCTTTTATCCTTCAGTGAGTACCAGTTTCATTCTTTCAGATATTTTTAATCTGAAAAGTAATAACCTGAACTTATGGAAACTGAGAGCTTCATGGGCGAAAGTAGGAATAGACAGTGATCCTTATCTTTTGGATAACTACTATACAGCAAGTAATATCACCGGAAGTGTGATAGCACCAACTACGTTCAACAATCCTTCCCTTAAACCTGAAAAAAATACCAATATAGAAACCGGTATGGATTTCAGCCTTTTCAAAAACAGATTGAATCTTAACCTTACCGCTTACCAGAATGTTAGTGAAAACCAGATTGTCCCGGTATCGCTGCCTAGCGAAAGTGGATATTCCAAAAGGATAATCAATGCAGGGAAAATCCGAAACAGAGGTCTTGAACTTTCAGCCGATATCTTAGCGGTAAAAGGCAAAGACTTTTCCTGGAAAGTAGGGGGAAACTGGTCTACCAACGAAAACAGAGTAATGACCTTACCTGAAGGATTCGATGGAATTGTTTCCAACGTTGGAGATGTGGTATTCTATAAAATGGAAGTAGGAGGTTCTTTGGGTGACATGTATGGATTTAAATTATTAAGAACTCCGGACGGAAAAGTAATTTATGGAGATAACGGACTTCCCGCCAGACCTGCAGATATTGAAAAAGTAGGAAATGCCTTCCCGAAATGGAGAGCTGGTCTTCAGAATGATTTCAGAATTAAAAACTTTACCATCAGTTTTTCATTTGATGGACAATATGGTGGTATTGCTTATTCACAATCACATCACAAAATGTCTGAGCAAGGTAAGCTGAAATCCACACTTCCGGGAAGAGACAATCCTGGTGGAATGATTGTGGGAGACGGTGTTGTTCAGAATGCTGATGGATCTTTCAGCCCCAATATAAAAGGAGTATTGGTATCCTCTTATTACGGAGATTATTATAGAAGAGCCAATGTGGAAACCAACAGTTTCAGTACAGATTTTATTAAGCTGAGAGATGCAAGAATTGCCTATTCTTTCCCGAAAGAAACCATAAAATCCATAGGTCTGGATGATCTTACGATTGCCATTTTTGGAAAGAACCTGTGGATGTGGACAAAGTTCCCGCTTTTTGATCCTGAAGTCGCTACGCTGGATAATGCAACCATTACTCCGGGAGTGGAAATGGGGCAGCTTCCAACAGCAAGAACAGTCGGTTTTCAGTTAAATCTTAAATTCTAAAATTTTAAAAATGAAAAAAATAATCATACATCTGACATTGGCAGCTTCTGTTTTCATGCTTCAGTCCTGCGACAGAACTTTCGAGGAAATGAATACAGATACCAGCAAGATCAAAGATCCGTCAGTAGGAAGTCTTCTTGCTCCTATCCAGTATGAAATGGGAAGTTATGGCTATAACAGAGCCGACGATTTCACTTTTGATATGATGCAGATCGCTTTAGATTTTCCCAATGAAGGAAATTCCTACAGCAGATATTATATGGACGAAAAAAGTGGTAACGGCTACTGGAATACTTCTTACAGATGGCTTAAGCAGGTAAGTGACCTGAAAAAATATGCGGCCAAAGAACAGAATAATAATTACCTGGCTATTTCAATGGTTTTAAATGCATGGATTGCCTCCAATCTTACTGATGCTTTCGGTGATATACCTTTATCTGAAGCCGTGAGAGTTGAAGAAAATATTTTAAAACCAAAATATGATAAGCAGAAAGAGGTCTACATCCAGCTGTTAAACGATCTGAAAACAGCCAATTCTCTATTCAATACCAACCAGGCATTAACGGAAACAGATTTGTTTTATAATACCAATACCAACAGCCAGACCGGTATCTTAGGATGGAAGAAATTCTGTAACTCCCTTTCATTAAGATTACTGACCAGAATTCTAAGCAGAAACGGAGAAGTAAATGTATATGAAAGAATCCAGGAAATTGTGAATAATCCTACTCAATATCCTGTTTTCCAAAATAATACAGACAGTGCAGTACTGCCACTTTCCGGAATATCTCCATACTTACCTCCAATAGCTCGTCCACAGGATTTTACCGCTTACAGGGCAGCAGGCGAGTTTTTTGTAAATGCGATGAAAGATAATAATGATCCCAGGATGAGTCTGTTTTTTACGAAAGCAAAGGCCACATCGGGAGAAGATCTTGGCTATAAAGGAGCTCCATCAGGATATGCTCTGGGAACATCTTTCAACTATCAGCCTTCTAACCTTAACCAAAACCTTGCAAAAGCACCTTTAAAAATATTAATTATGACCTATTCTGAAGTTCAGTTTATTCTGGCAGAATTGGTTAACAAAGGAATCATCGCAGGAAACCAGCAGACCTACTACGAAACCGGGGTAAAATCAATTATTGAACAATGGGGAGCAACAGTTCCTGCCAATTATTTCAGTAATACCAAAGTGGCTTATGACGGCTCTCTGGAAAAAATTATGCTTCAGAAATACATTTCCCTGTTTTTTGTAGACCATCAGCAATGGTATGAATTCAGACGTACAAAACTGCCTGTACTGCCTAATAACGGAGGTCTTCAGAACGGAGGGCAGATGCCTGTGAGATTCATGTATCCTACCGCTACAAAAGTGATGAATACGGATAATTATAATGCCGCCGTACAATCCATGGGAGGAGACAATATCAACGTAAAAATGTGGTGGAATAAATAATATCCTTAATTGAAAAATTAAAAAATAATTTAAAGATTTAAAAATTATGAGTATCAATATAAAATTTTTAATGCCTTGTGTATTGGTTTCAGCAATGGCATTCTCACAAGCTTCTGTTTCCGGATATGTATACGAAGACAGTAATAAAAATCAAAAAAAAGAAAACCGCGAAAAAGGAATTGAAGGAGTAGCTGTTTCCAATGGTGTTCAGGTAGTTCTTACTGATAGAAACGGACGATACAGCCTGCCGGTTCAGGAAGATCAGACTATTTTTGTGATCAAGCCTTCAGGATATCAAACCGCTTTGAATGCAAATAACTTACCTCAGTTTTATTACCATCATAAACCCAAAGGTTCTCCGGCGGATTTTAAATACAAAGGCGTTGCTCCTACAGGAGATCTTCCCAAAGAATTGAACTTTCCACTTTATAAACAAAATGAAAACAAAAATTTTGATATCCTTGTTTTCGGTGATCCACAGCCTTACACAGAGAAAGAACTGGATTACTTCAAAAGAGGAATTGTAAATGAAGTGAAGAACACCAAGAAAAATGCTGTGTTGGGAATCAGTCTGGGAGATTTGGTAGGAGACAATCTAAGCCTTCAGAAGCCTTATGCAGAAGTGATGAAAGAAGTGGGACTGCCTTGGTACAATGTGATGGGAAATCATGACATGAACTATGATGCGAAGGAAGATAACCTTTCCGATGAAACCTTCGAGTCTAATTTTGGTCCTGCCAATTATTCCTTCAATTACGGCAATGTACACTTCATCATTCTGGATGATATTCTTTATCCGGATCCGAGAGATGGTAAAGGATATTGGGGAGGTTTCCGTGAAGATCAGCTCCAGTTTATAGAAAACGACCTGAAGCTGGTTGATAAAAATAAACTGATCGTTATATCTTTCCATATTCCATTGGAACATAAAAATGAGGATAGCTTCAGAAATGTGGACCGTCAGAAATTATTTGATTTCCTGAACCCTTTCCAGAATGTATTGCTTTTGTCCGCACATACTCATATCCAACAACAGATTTTCTATGGTAAAAAAGCAGGCTGGAACGGTATTAAAGAATTACACGAATATAACGTAGGAACCACTTGTGGCGACTGGTATTCAGGAACACCGGATGATGCCGGACTTCCTACTTCAACGATGAGAGACGGAACGGCCAAAGGATATTCATTCATCAGCTTTACAGACAATCAATATAAAGTAAAATACAAAACAGCCGGAAAACCGGAAGACTATCAAATTAAATTATATATCCCAAAAGTGATTCCTTCTTCAAGAACGTCAGCAAAAGTATTGGCTAATTTCTTCATGGGAAGCAAAAAAGACAAAGTAGAATACAGAATCGATGGTGGTAAATGGGAAGAAATGGAGTATGATGAAACCATAGACCCGAATTTTGCCCTTTCTGTTTTCAAATGGGATTCTACAGAGAATATTCTTCCGGGAAGAAGACCTTCCAATCCTGAAATGTCAAAACATATCTGGGAAGCAGACTTTCCTAAAAAATTATCATTAGGAAAACATAAAGTTGAGGTAAGGGCTGTTGACATGTACGGAAATGAATTCTCATCTTCAGAAGAGTTTGAAGTGCAGAATTCAATTCAGATTCCTTAAGCTTTTTATTTTTTTTACTATACTTTTTTTAGATTTTGAAACCGGTTCTTATGAGCCGGTTTTAATTTTATTAGAGGCTTAGATTAACCACAAAAGTCACAAAAGTTTTTTTACCTATAATTTGGGGGATAAGAAGTACATTTAAGTTGTATAAAAAATCTACGTTTTCATCTTATGTGAACTTTTATACAGGAGGATTATAACTTTTAAATATTCTCAATGTTAATCATCTTTTGTGACTTTTTTGGTTGAATAAAATATAAGTTAAATCTGTATTTTCACCGCTTCGTAAAAATGTTCTTTCGTAACTTTGTATAAAGAAAAGTATTACTACTATGAATATAAACGGAAAAAATGCCATCGTAACAGGTGGTGGAAGAGGATTAGGGAAAGCTGTAGCATTAGCTTTGGCCAATGAAGGAGTAAACGTTGCCATTACAGGAAGAAATGAGGAAAACCTTAAAATGACAGTTGAAGAAATCAAAAGACTGGGCGTAAACTCGGCCTATGCAGTTTTTTCTGTAGACAATGAAATTCAGGTAAAAGCGGGAATAGAATCTTTGGCAGAACAATTGGGAGGTATTGATATTCTGATCAATAATGCTGGAATCGGAGACTTCGGAAGTATCGAAGAAATGCCTTCTGAAACATGGGAGCAGGTGATTAAAACCAATCTGTTTGGGGTATACTATGCAGCCAAAGCAGCGCATCCATTTATGAAAGCTAAAGGGGAAGGTGATATTGTAAACGTAGCTTCCACAGCAGGACTTAAAGGTGGTCCAAATATGTCAGCCTATGCAGCTTCAAAAGCAGCCGTAGTATCTCTTTCTCAATCTATGATGGCAGAATGGAGAAAACAAAATATCCGTGTGATTACGCTTACTCCAAGTACCATTGCTTCGGATATGAGCATCCAGGGTGGACTTACCGATGGAAATCCTGATAAAGTATTACAACCGGAAGACTTTGCAGAATGGGTAAGAGATATCCTGAAAATGAACAGAAGAGCGCTGATCGCAAACGGTTCAATCTTCTCTACCAATCCATAATAAGGTTTAAAATTTAAAGTTCAAGATTTAAAGTTTACAGTTGTCAGCAAAGAACTGTTAATCTTCCATGAACAATGAAATTCAATAGGAGCGGGCTTTAGCCCGCTTTTTCTTTTCATAAGCTCTAATGACTTTAGTCAAAACTTATAATTTTTTAGCATTTCAAAAATCTGTGTCATCTGTGCAATCCGTGGGATAAAAAATCATAACTTAAACTTTCCGTATCATATTCATTAATAGAAGCGGGCTTTAGCCCGCTTTCTTTTTTACGTTTCCATTTAGGCTTTAGCCAAAAACTGGAATTTCTTGCATTTCAAAAAATCTGGGAATTTATTTCCATGTCTTTTATAATAAGTTTTGGCTAAAGCCAATGGAATTTGTCTTGATTTTGAAGACGGGCTAAAGCCCGTCCCTATTGAATATATGATGGTAATAATCTGCGTAATCCGTGCAATCTGTGGGATAAAAATTCCACAAATAAAACTTTCCTATCTTATTCATTCAATAAAACTGGCTTTCATCCCTTTAAAAAAAATAAAAATCCCCGGTTTCAGCCAAAAATCACAACTTCATTTTTTTAACCGTAATAACATTAGTATTTTTGCAGCAAATTAGTCACATGCAAAATTATTTAGAATTCAATTTCAAAATTTCTCCATTACAACCTTGGAATGAGATATTAATGGCGGAACTTATAGAAATAGGTTTCGACAGCTTTACAGAAGAAATTGACGGAATTTTAGGATATATTCAGACAGAATTGTTTCAGGAAGAGCAGTTGAAAGCACTTCCGATCTTTGAAAACGAAAATGTAAAAATTGAATATTCTTTCGAAGAAATGCCGAATATCAACTGGAATGAAGAATGGGAAAAGAATTTTTCTCCCATCAATATTGATGATAAGGTATTGATCAGAGCTGAGTTCCATGAATCTGTACCAGGAATGCATGAAATTATCATTCAGCCTAAAATGTCTTTTGGAACAGGGCATCATCCTACCACCCATTTGATGATCCAGCAAATGATGGATATTGATTTCAATGGTAAAAAAGTATTGGATATGGGATGCGGAACTTCTGTATTGGCTATTTATGCAAAACAGCAGGGAGCAGGCGATACAAAAGCCATCGATATTGATGAATGGTCCGTGGAAAATTCAAAAGAAAATTCTGTAAGAAACAATGTAGAATTGGATATTGAACAGGGAACGGCTGAAAACTTAGGAAAAGAGAACTATGATATTATTCTGGCCAATATCAACAGAAATATCCTTATTTCAGATATTCCAACTTATGTTTCAGTATTGAATAACGGAGGAAAACTATTGCTTTCAGGGTTATGTTTCTTTGATGTGGATGATATTCTGGAAGTATGCAAAGAAAGCGGCCTTGAACTTAAAAAGAAGCTACAGCGTGAAGAATGGGTAAGTCTTCTGCTTGAAAAATAACACACAAAAAACAAAATACGAATATGAAAACTTTATGGACAGCTTTATTCTTACTGATGCTGCAGTTTTTTACTGCTCAGGAAAATGAAGTATATGCAGATGGTGTCTTTGGTTTTGAAGAAAATAAAACCCAGAAGATCTTTACAGACCGTACCCGTGTGAGATTGGATCCTGGAGTGAATGCTCAGATAATAGACTCATTGTATACTAATCAGCAGATCATGATTCTTAAAAAAGAAGATGGCGTTTTAAAACTGGGCGAAAGAGCCGCTAATTGGTATAAAATCTCTTATCAGAAGGGAGAAAATACATTGGAAGGATATATCTGGGGAGGTAATCTTTCTGTAGGATATCGTAACAAAAACGGCTATGATTTCCTTTTTGGGCTTTCCAAAACGATAGACAGAAAGAATAAAGAATACAATGAGATCCAAAAACAGAATATTGCCGGAATAAAAGTAATGGAAGGAAATACACTTATTGATGAGGTGTATTTTGATACAGGAAGAGGAGAAGAATTGAGTTCAGCATCTTTCAATGTTGAAAGCAGTCACAAGCTTCAAAATGTAGAATTCACTCTTAAGGCAATGGTTTCCGGAGAAGCCTGCGGAATTGCAAGCTATGATCAGTATGTTCTTTTTAAAGATAAAAAACTGATTACACTTCCACAATTAATGAACGTAGGGGATGCAGGAGCTTTTTATCACAGCGAAGAATATGTTTTTCCGAATGATAAAGGAGGAATTTCCAACGCATTTATCCTAAAAGTGGAAGATATGGAAGTGGATGAAAAAGACAGAGAGAAAAAGAAAAGCTCTTCCAAAACTTATCTTTGGAACGGAAGTTCCTATAAACTGAAATAATAGTATGTATTTCCAATAAATTAAACCGTTGTATCCACAGCGGTTTTTTTTATAAAGATGAGAAGACTCTTTTACAGTTGAAAAAAATCGAATACATTTAGAAGATAAAAAAGCAAATGGACATACTTGAAGATTTACTTCCCATTCTATTTTCAGTTTTTGTAGGCGGTATCATTGGAATTGAAAGAGAATACCAGTTAAAGTCAGCCGGATTAAGAACCATGATTCTGGTGACACTGGGAGCCTGTATTTTTACCATGCTATCCATGAGTTTGGGCGGCCCTGGAAGTCCTGACCGTATTGCCGCCAATATTATCACAGGAATAGGATTCGTTGGAGCTGGAGTTATTTTTAAAGAAGAAAACAGGGTTTCTGGTCTTACAACTGCGGTTACCATATGGATTTGTGCTTCTCTGGGTATGACAATAGGAGCCGGATATTATCAGGAAGCAATTATAGGTTCTGTAGTTGTTTTTCTGTTGCTTATTATGTTCAAATATGTTCAGGATATTATTGACAGAATAAGTGTGCGTTATACCTATCAGATTACAATTCCCTATGAAGATGGAGTGGTGGAGAAATATGAGTCTATCTTCAATGAACATGGACTGAAATCGATCAGAGGAAAACAGGTAAAAAGCGGAGAAAAATACACCATTATCTGGCGTGTTCAGGGAGCAGCAAGAAAACACGAAGTTTGTACAAAAATCTTACTTAACGATTTATCCATTGAAGAATTCCGATTTTAAATAAAAATCAAAATAAATCCATATTATCCGCAAACATCTGTGAAAATCCGTGCAATATGTGGGAAAAAACAGATTCAAAAAATCATTTAAACATAAAAAAATAGGACTGGAAAAACCAATCCTACCCAAACATGATTAAGTGTATAGTTTAGCCATCAATGGCTATAAGGAATTAAAGCACAAAAAGATTTTTATTGATCCTTAATCAATGTTCCTTACTACTAATTAAACTAACTAAGTGACCTTTCGGCAGCGTTTACCATGTAAAAGTAGGGCGTCTTCTCATCCATTGACGTAAAAGATAAACTGATTCAGCGAAATAGATCAGTGAAACGGAATTTTCATCCAATGAAACGGATAGGGAAGAGGGAAATTGTTTTCTGCTTTTGTTAATTTTTGTTTTGCTGTACGATCCAGTCGTTGACCTTAATAACCTCTGCCTGCCTAGGAAAAACCTTTCTCATCAATACGTCATATACTTCTTCATCTCCGTCTTTACAACAGTCTTCAATCACGGTAAGGTCGTAATCTTTATCAGCAGCCTCTCTTAGCGTAGATAAAACAACCCCGCTGGTAGAAACTCCTGTCAGTAACAAATGTCTAACATCCAGTCCGCGGAGAACGACTTCAAGATCACTTCCTGTAAAAGCACTGAATCTTCTTTTGGTAATAACGACATCCTCCTCTTCAGGACTAAGTTCAGGATGAATGGCCATCCATTCTTTCATATTGACATTCGCCATATGTTGTTGAAGACCTGAAAATACTTTGTTATGAGCGCTTATTTCCGGCATTCCTTGTCTGAACCCGATGACAACATAAATAACCGGAATTTGGCGGTGTTTTGCAGCTTTAATAACCTTTTTAACGTTGGAGACCACCTGTTCAGGATCACTTAAACTGCTTACTATTGACGATTGCATGTCCATCACCAACAATGCTGTTTTTGTTTTTTCCATTTTAATTATACTTTATTGATAAATTGTTCCTCTGATTCTTCCAATAGCTGGGGATTGACAGCTTCAGTCTTATTTTTCTTAAATAATAAACGTCTAAAGACAATCACAATTAAAATTCCTGAAATCCCTTCCAGTAATAAAGTTTTGGGAGCTCCTATTTTCTCGGAGATAAATCCAATAAGTACACTTCCCAAAGGCAGCATCCCAAATATAGCAGTCAATAAGATGCTTATTGCTCTTGACCGCATTTCAGGAATCACTTCAGACTGCACAATAATGTTGCATGTGGTAAATTGTGCCACACCTCCCAATCCCGTTAATGCTGCAAAGAACATGGACCAGTAGAAATTGGTGGCATAAGAAAAACATATCAGCCCAATACTCAGAATAGCTGTACTCAGAATCAGAATGTTTCTCATAGAGGCTCCTTTCTTCAGTGAAGCCAGAAATACAGTTCCGAGTACCGCCCCAATCCCAATGAAGCTTGAAATATAACCGAATGTTTTAGCATCCCCTTTAAAAATTTCCTTTGCATAAACAGGAATCAAAGTATCGTAGGGTAAGATCAACAGGCCTGTAATACTCAGCATAATGATGACCAGACTGATAGAAGGTTCTTTTTTCAGGTATCTGAAACCCTCTGCCAGTTCTGTGAAAGTTCCTTTTTTAGTCGTTTTTTTAGGAATGATCTTTATTTTCATCAGCGAAATGGAAAGCATTACTGCGGCAAAGCTGGCTGCATTAATGAGAAAACAGGTTCCGGCTCCAAACTTTTGAAGGATAATTCCGGATAGGGCAGGACCTGCCAGTTTTGCAATACTTGCCATGGCTGCACTTAGAGAAAGGGCACTGGGAAGATCTTCATCATCTGTTACCACTTCATTGATCATAGCCTGCCGTGCCGGAATATCATAGGCGTTGATAATTCCGAGGAAAACACTAAGTACAATGAAGCTCCAAATATTCTGATGTCCGGTCATTACCAGGAATGCCAGTAAAGATGCCTGAATTAATGATAAAATTTGAGTGATCTGTATAATTTTATAGCGATTGTACCGGTCTGCAGCCACACCACCAAAAGCTGAAAATAAAAATGAAGGGAATTGTTCTGCAAAAATGGTGAGCCCCAGCATAAAAGCAGACTGCGTCATGCTGTATACCACCCATACCACGGCTGTACGCTGCATCCATGTCCCAAATTGTGAGACAGAACGCCCGAAAAAATACAAAGTATAATTGGTGCTTTTGAAAGCCCGGAATGTACTGATATTACTTAGTTTGTTCATTTTTTTTGAAATAGACTATTTGACAAATAATGTAAAAGTGTCAAAATTTGGATAAAAAATTTTAACTGATGTGCTTAATAACCATAGAAGTCAATGTGTTCACGGTATTGTTTAAGCTTTCAAAATTGTTTTTTAAGCTCATTTCACGCCTTATTCCTCTGATACTGCTCTGTAGAATGAAGATTATGGTTTCCTGCTCTTCAATGGCCACTTCCGGAATTGAACCTTTGGTAATGCCTGTTGAAAATAAATTGAGCAGAAGATTTCTTTCCGCTTCCATCATTCGGTTGTGGGCATCGGTAATATGTTTTGATTTCTCTTCATGATCCATTCCTGCTTCAATAGCTCTGAAAAATGAAGATCTTTCTTCTGAGGTCTTCACTTTAGCAAGACAAAACTCCTGAATCTTTCCTTCGAAAGTTCTTTTCTTCTTCATCTTGGAATCAATCTCAGAAATCACTTCTTTGATCAGGTTTTCCAGAACTGCCTGGAACACTTCCTCGCGATTTTTATAATAGTAATAAATTGAGGTTCTGCTTTTACCCACTGCTTTTGAAATGTCATCCATTGTCACCTTCTTTAAACCATACTTCAAATACAGCCCTGAAGCGGTATCCAGGATTTGTTGGGAAAGCTGATCTTGTTCTGTGTGAGATGACATTGTCTGAAAATTGTCTGAAATATGAGTACAAAAATAAAATATTTTTGACAAAAAAACAAATTTTGTCAAATTGTTGGTAGGTTTTTATTTTTTAATGCCGCTTAGAAAAATCTTAAAATAAGGTAATGTAAAAAATAAACTTTGCGTTTAATAAAAAAGACTCACTGTTTCCAGTAAGTCTTTAAGTGAGTGCGAAAGGATTCGAACCTTTGCCGTCCCGATTTAAATCGGGATGCTCTATTTCGTGAGCTATAATCATATTTTTGAATAAGGGTAAAAACAAAAAAGACTCACTGTTTCCAGTAAGTCTTTAAGTGAGCGCGAAAGGATTCGAACCTTTGCCGTCCCGATTTAAATCGGGATGCTCTATTTCGTGAGCTATAATAATATTTTTGAATAAGGGTAAAAACAAAAAAGACTCACTGTTTCCAGTAAGTCTTTAAGTGAGCGCGAAAGGATTCGAACCTTTGCCGTCCCGATTTAAATCGGGATGCTCTATTTCGTGAGCTATAATCATATTTTTGAATAAGGGTAAAAACAAAAAAGACTCACTGTTTCCAGTAAGTCTTTAAGTGAGCGCGAAAGGATTCGAACCTTTGCCGTCCCGATTTAAATCGGGATGCTCTATTTCGTGAGCTATAATAATATTTTTGAATAAGGGTAAAAACAAAAAAGACTCACTGTTTCCAGTAAGTCTTTAAGTGAGCGCGAAAGGATTCGAACCTTTGACCGTCTGCTTAGAAGGCAGATGCTCTATCCAGCTGAGCTACGCACCCATTAAGTAATTTTGAGAAAACTACTAAAACAGTCGGGGCGGCAGGATTCGAACCTGCGACCTCCTGGTCCCAAACCAGGCGCGATGACCGGACTACGCTACGCCCCGAGGGTGTCATCAGTAACGATATTTACTTCGTTTTTGCGGTTGCAAAGGTACAATACTTTTTCAAATAAAAAAATAAAATGAAGAATAATTTTAAATTAATTTTTCGTGAAAACTTTTTTGTTACCTTTACCCGGCTAATAACCATTGACTTATCTTGTTTTAAAAATGATGAAAAAATTTTCATTTTTTTTCTCCTTTATTTCATTTTTAAGACCTGAACCGTTTGTTTATGGGAGTTCGTTTTTAAGATAACTGGAAATGAAAAAAGAAGAATTTTATCAAATTTATATCCCCGTATTGGAAAAGGCTTTTCAAAATGATTCCATTAATTTGGGGTTTTATGTCAAATCTCCGGAAAATTATATGGATGATGAACTTGCTGGTAAAGTTGAACAATACTTAGAAGAACATGAAGATACATTTCTTGAAAAAGTTGCTTATTATTTTGATGCAAAATCTCACAACTTTCCCTCAGTTCAAAATGTTCTTATCGACTTATATAAAGCAGATCTAATGAATGAAATGGAACTGATAAAAAAGGAATTTATACAATGAAATCTAAAAATGTAAATCTAAAAACCGGATATGTTTTTATTCTACTCAATTGTTTTTTGATCATGTTATCATCTTGTTGTAAGAATGAAAAATTTGTAACCCATAGAATTTCCAATATATCCTTAAGTTTACCCCAATCATTTGTTGTGAAAAAAGAACTTGCTGAAGATTCTCAGGTATTTAGTATCAACGCCCGGAATAAGCGTGTCGGATATATTTATTATGGTGATTATAAGCCCTTTGAGGAAGATTCTTTTTTCATTACTGATGATAAAGAATTATATGAAAAATATAAAAACAGAGAGTTAAAAGCTTATTTCTCAAAAAATACTGAAAGAGATAGTAAAAATGGTATTTTTAATGTTAATTATTATTACTACGATACAATCAATAAATGCAGAGCACAAATTATGATGCCGAAAAAAGCAAATAAAGGACTTATCGGAATCCATTTTGACAGCGTAGATATTTACAAAAATAAAATGGCAATTATTGTGAATGATTTGAGTGAAGAAAATAAAGAACTGTTTTTAAAAATCTTTAAAACCATTAAAATCAATTCTGCTCAACATTAATGTTAGTAAAAAATAAAATACAAAGTGATCATTACTCAATTACATATACTAGACTGGTACGATGATATTATAACTTCAGTTACTTTATTTGAAAATGATGTATATGTTTTTAATTGCATTCAAAAAGATGTTAATAATGGAGAGAAAACATATTACTGTGTAAAAATAGATGAAATATCATCTCAGCAAATTCGGGATGTAATAGAGAAAAAGAAACTTACTACAAGTGATTGGAATGTTATCAATTTGATTTTTGAAAAGAATAATAAAAATGATCATGTTTTTTTATTGAAGGCAGAATCATTATTCATTGGCTCTGATATTATTTTTAAGAAAATAAAAAAAACGGATATCAGATCTATTAAGCTTCCTTTTGATATTTCAACTTTACATACTACAGCAAAATAATAATGAAGGATATATTTCAGTTTAAAATTCTGATTCATGAAAATCTGTCGGATACTTTTATTATCGAAAAATTTATTGTTTTTCTTGAAGAGCGTTTGGTGTATTGGGGTGGAGGCGGTTCTGATAATCAAATAAACGGAAGTCTATATACTGATGAGAATGTGATGATTACTATTAATGATTTTATAAAAGAGTTTGTTACATTTTTCATCAATCTTAAAATTGAGATCAGTAAAATTGAGATTAATATTGAATATGGTTATTCTCACTCTTTTGTATGATGATTTTATGAAGACCCATTTATCATTGCCTATACACATGAGCCGTTGGAAGATATAAAAAACCAAAGTATATAAGCATTTATCGAAAATTCCACTAAATTTTTATGAAAAAATATACAGATACCAATACCTATTACCTGTCAAATTTTTTAAGCAGCGATGAGATGCATTATGAGAATCTTTGGTTGTTTTATAATCGTGGAGATAGGTTTCAGCTGGGTGATTTTTTTCATGATCAAAAAAAAGTTTATTCTTTTTTATGGGAATATGGAGATACGGATATTTTAATGAAAATTGATGAATGGAAAAGAGCTTTCAGGAGAAATAATATTGAAATTTTACAGGAATCTAAGTTTCATAGCCGGAACTACTTATCATCTGGACAAAAGGTATATCTGGACTGCCTGGAAACCGATTTTATCACTGCTGATGAAAAATTTAATGACATTACAGCCTATGATATCGGACAACGCTTTGTTCAAATTGTGACCGATGAACATATTTCTTTTGAAGATTTCGACTTAAGTTTTCTGGAATGGTCTGATAAAGTGGATAAGTTTAAAGCTTTAATCAGGATTTTAGATATAAATGGTATCTGTGCATTAATCTTAAATGGCTATCATCACCGTGGAGAATTGCTTAAAGTCTGTATTGTTAAAAATGATGAAGTAAGTTTGGAAACAGCAGAGATTTTACCTTTACCTATTTTTGAAAATACTTATGTTGCGATGCCATTTAACTGGTGAAAATTGAAATTCTGAATACTATAAATTTTATCTCTGATGATGAGCGATTTATCTTATAGATAGAATGATTGAGATAATTTTGTCCTTAATAACCATTATCTTTGCCGCATGAAAAGATTAATGTTGATGTATGTACTTTTCCCTGTATTTCTATTCTCACAGACTACCGGAAAAGTAATCAAAATTTCAGACGGAGATACCATTACTTTATTATTAAAAGGAAACCAGCAAAAAAAGCTCAGACTGGCCGAAGTTGATTGTCCGGAAAGTGGGCAGGCCTTCGGAAAAAATGCGAAACAATTCACTTCAGCTCAGGTATTTGGGAAAACGGTAAGTTTTGTGGAAACGAATACGGACCGCTATGGAAGATCCATTGCAAAAGTGTATTATGATGACGGAAAATACCTTTCCAAAGAGCTTATCAAAGCAGGGATGGGATGGTGGTATTTTTCCTATTCAAAAGATGCTTCATTGGGGAAAATTCAGGAAAACGCCAAAAGTAAAAAGATGGGCCTTTGGCAGGATATTAATGCCGTTGCTCCTTGGGATTACCGTAAAATGAAACGTGATCTTAGGAATAATAAGAAAATTGAGGCTGCTAAAACCGGAACAAAGGCAAAAGCTGTGGCGTAAACATTTGGTCATGAAGCTAGAAGATAAGGATGATTTATGAAAACTTATCGTGTTGAATATGCTTTGTTTTTTTTAAAAGACAACACAAAAGTAAAGTAACCGTTCTTGAAATTTGATATGAAAAGGATTTTAATTCAAAATATTTCTTCCATTCAGCTTTAAAAAAATATTGAGAAAAAACCTTGGTCGGGTGTTGTAATTGGTTGTTTTATAGTGTTTTGTAATTACTCGTACTTCTTTTAAGAATAATCCGTACTCATTTTTTAAGACCAATAAGACAGAATACGTTTATTCGGTCGCACAGGATTTTTTACTTTTTCAAATTTGTATCAAGATAATTGTTAAACATTAAACAACGATACAATGAAAAACTCATTCACACTTTTAGCGGTTCTATTATTCATCAGTACCTTTTCTTTCGGACAGAATTTTTCACAAAAGATAGATTCTATTATAAAAGATAATTATCAGAAAAATCCGGATGTGGGAATCAGTGTTGGTTTCATCAGTAATAATAAAGAATATTACACAGCGTATGGTAAGCTGAGCAAAGAAAGCGCAATGAATATTGATAAGAATTCCTTATTCGAAATTGCTTCTATTACAAAGATTCTGACTTCAAATTTAATAGCACAAGCTGTTATTGATAAGAAATTAAAACTGGAGGATTATATTGATGGTTACCTGCCAAAAGGGTATCATCTCCATGAAAATCTTAAGAATAAAATAAAAATTTCGGATCTTGCTTCCCATCAATCGGGCTTACCTGATATAGATTTTGGGAAGTTGATCGAACTAAACCCTCAGCAGCCGGTAAGTAGTGTTACCGAAGAATCATTAATCTCCATCATCAATAATTGTAATGAGCTTATTGACTATGGCAAGTACCGTTATTCTACCATGGGCTATACATTACTAGGGCAGATATTGGAAAAGGTTTATGGCAAGAGCTATGATGAAATCATTCATAAAAAAATAATCAGTCCTTTGAAAATGACGAATACCTTCACAAAAGAATTTGATGTAAAAAATAAAACAACAGGTTACAATCCCAATGGTGGCGCTCAGGAGTTTTTCAAATGGAATATTACTGCATCCGCCGGATTGGTTAAATCCAATGCTTCTGATATGGTTACGTATCTGAGAGCGATTCTTGCAAAAGGAAATCCAGTTTCAAATGCCGCATTAATCACAGAAAACATCTATTATAAAGATGAAAAAAGAGAAATGGGCTTAGGACTTAACATCAGTACGGATGACCAGAATACAATCTATTTAAAGTCTGGTGATTCCATGGGAGAATCTTCAATCATCTGCTATAACAGGGCTAAAAATTGGGGATTTATCATCCTTCTGAATAAAAGAGACTCTAAAATGAGACAAAACCTGTTGAATGAAATCTACGAGAAAGTTTTGAAGTAAACAGGAAAAGATCATAACACATGAAACTAAAAACCTCACAATTTTGTTGTGAGGTTTTTAAATTTATATCTAAGGTTTAGATTTTATTTAGGGATTAGATTTCACTGCATCATACATCATAGAGTTTTTCTGCTGCTCAGTATAATCGTATTTGTAATGGTAGAATGAGGATTCCCAGTCTCCATACCCCACATTGGGAATAATAATGAATTTTTTACCAAAATCATCCGCTGAATTTTTCACGGCAGCAGAACGATCTATTTCTGATTTTTTATCAAATATATCTGAGAAATCGGCAAGGTTATCACCTAGCAGCAAAACAATATTGTAATTTTTAGCAATGTCTTTTCGTCGGTTTTCTTTACTGCTTTCTTTTGATCTTAAAATAAGGCTGGCATCACTTTGAAGCGGGAAATTGTATTTTTTTAAATTCTTCAAAGTTCCTTCGCGCTCCACTTCGGCACGGTTGGTCACATAAAAAACCTGAATTCCCTTACTGGCAGCATACTGATAAAATTTTTGAGAACCTGTAAGTGGAGTGGCAATACCTTTTGCAGTCCATTCTTCCCATGTTTTCTGGTCATAATTCTTTCCCATTTTTGAGCGCTCCACAGCGTAATAAGAATTGTCTAAAAAGGTCTCATCAATATCGGAAACGATGGCTAAAGGTTTGTCGGATTTCTGCGCTAACGCTTCATCCAAACGGAGGGTCGCAATATTATAAGCCTGAAGACATAAGGCTTCGTATTCAGCAGCTCTTTGCTGGTAAAAAGCAGCATATATTTTTCCGTCACGTCCAAGGTTTTGATAAGGTGTATCCTGGATGGAATTCTTTGAAACCGGTGCTGCCGTTGTACACGATATAACTGAAGCCAACAAACAGCTTGCGATAATGAGATTTAAATTTTTCATTGAATTTGAATAGGAAGAACAAAATTATGACAATTTGATTGTATGACAAGTATTTTTGGGAAGTAAAAAAAGGAGACCGGTAACAAAAACAGACCAGCCTCCTAAAAATCAAATATATCTTTTAAAATTATTTTCTCTTTTATTCTCCTTTAAAATCAGGGTTTCTTTTTTCTATAAATGCGCCAATACCTTCGTGATGATCCTTCGTATCGAATAATTCCCCGAATAAAGCTGCTTCCTGTTGCAAACCTTCTGTAATAGGTAATTCGACACCTGTGTTCAACGATTGTTTTGCTTTCGCTATGGCTACCGGACCTCTTGAGGCTATTGTTGCCGCTAATTTCCGGGCTTCATTCCATAATTCTGCAGGAGCAATCACACGGTTTACAAAACCTAATTCTTTACAGGCTTCTGCTGAGTAAAATTCACCGGAAAATACCATTTCTCTTGCTTTGTACAATCCAATTGCTCTCGGTAAGCGTTGTGTTCCTCCAAAACAGGGTAATAATCCAAGTGTTACTTCCGGTAATCCGAATTTCGCTTTTTCACTTGCCAGAATGAGGTCACAGGACAAAGCCAGTTCACATCCGCCACCTAGCGCAAAACCGTTGACTGCTGCGATCACTGCAAATGGTAATGCTTCAATGGAATCGAAAGCGGTTTGAGCCATGGTAGAAAAATCTGTAGCTTCTTGGGGCGTCATCCCCTGCATTGCTTTGATGTCGGCACCTGCAACAAAAGCTTTTTCCCCGGATCCGGTAATGATTAAAACACGAATGTCTTTGTGGGATCGGATCTGTTCTGCAAATGATTTCAGTTCTTTTAAAACAGTTTCATTCAAAGCATTTAAAGCTTCAGGGCGGTTAATGGTTAAGGTGCCAATATATCCTTCCTGTTGGTATAATAATGTTTCAAAATTCATGATTACTGATGTTTGTTTAAGAATTGAATAATACTTGAAAAATCGCTGGTACCATTTCCGGCTTCACTCCAGATTCTATAAAGATTTAAAGCGGCGTTTCCCAATGGAGTTGAGGTTCTGGTTTCCAGTCCTGCTTCTGCAGCCAATCCCAAATCTTTTGTCATTAAATCTACGGCAAAACCTCCCGAATAGGCTCTTGATGAAGGGGCATTTTCCATCACTCCCGGATAGGGATTATATACTTCCAGCGACCAGTTTCTACCGGAGCTTTTCTGCATGATCTCACTTAATATTTTAGGTTCTAAACCGTGACGGACTCCTAAATTGATGGCTTCAGAAGTACCGATCATATGGATGGCTAAAAGCATATTGTTACAAATCTTTGCGACCTGTCCCGCACCGGAGTCTCCTGCATGAAAAATATTCTGTCCCATACATTTTAGAATAGGCCTTGCCTTTTCATAGTCTTTGGTTGGGCCGCCTACAATAAAGGTTAATGTTCCTGCCTGTGCTCCTGCAGTTCCACCTGATACGGGTGCATCAATCATTTTGCATCCTTTCGAAGCAGCCATTTGAGCCACAGAACGGGCGGTTACCGCATCAATCGTACTGCTGTCAATGATTAATGTATCAGGTTTCAGCTGGCTGATGAATTCTTCAGAATAAAGTTCTGCAACATGTTTACCTGATGGAAGCATTGAGATGACCACATCAGCATCCTTAGCAGCTGTTATAGCTGAGTCTGAGGTTTGTCCGCCTGCAGCAATCAGTGCTTCTGAAGCGGAATGGGAAAGATCAAATCCGATAACGTGATGACCTTTCTTTACAAGGTTGATGGCCATAGGTCCACCCATATTTCCTAATCCTATAAATGCTATATTTGACATATTTAATCTTTTTTTCCTAAGTTTTTTAATGGATGTTCTTCATGAGCCCAAAGCGGAGTAAAATAGCTGTCTACCCATTCTTTGGTAATATCAGGTAAGGTAGCAGGCTGCCATTTTGGGGAAAGGTCTTTATCTACCAGCAATGCTCTTACACCTTCTGCGAAATCAGGATGAATGCAGCATTGGCAGGAAAGATTTAATTCAGATTGAAAAACTTCTTCAAGGCTTACATTTTCACCTTCTTTCAATTGTCTGAAAATGATGTGTGCTGAACTTGGAGAGCCTGTTTCAAAGCTTTTTATTCCTGTATTGATCCATTCGTCCTTATCCGGATGCTGCATCAAAATTTCTCTGAACGCTTCTAAAGAATTTGCCCCTTCAAACTGTGCGATGAATGAATGATGTATCTGTGCCTGTGATTCGGGTGTGGTGGTTTCTTTAGAAATATTTTCCAGAATTGCAGAAACTGTCTGATGGTTATTTCCATTCCATTGGGCATGATCGAGAGCATCTAATAGAGCCACTTTTGAACTGGAGGAAATATAGTAATCTGCCAGCCCTAAAAACTTACAGTCGGCACCATCTAATCTTGCCCCCGTTAATCCTAAATAAATTCCATAAGCGGAAGGCATTTTATTTAAAAACCAGGTACCGCCAACATCGGGATATAAACCGATAGTAATTTCCGGCATTGCCAGTTTGCTTCTTTCAGTAACAATACGATGAGATGCTCCCACCATAATTCCGATTCCGCCACCCATCACAATTCCGTGTCCCCAGACAATGACAGGCTTGGGATAGGTATGAATGAGGTAATCTACCTGATATTCCTTTGAAAAGAAATCGAAACACTGCTGAGGGACTTTTGTACCATCAATGCTTTGCTGCTCTATAATGGCATCATGTAGTTTTCTTACGTCTCCTCCGGCACAGAGCGCTTTTTCACCTGCTCCCTGAAGAAATATACAGGCGACTTCACCAGAGGTCTTCCAGTCTTCCAGAACAGCTTTCAGTTCTTCAATCATTTCTAATGAAAGCGAATTGAGTGTTTTTTCGGAATTCAGGGTGATGATCCCGACTTTATTTTTTATTTCTGTTAGTACTAAACTCATTTTTACTCTTTTGAATTAACGGATTTGTATCATAGCTCCTTCTTCTAAAATCTTTCTTGAAATTACCAGTTTCATAATTTCATTGGTTCCTTCTACCACCTGATGTACTCTGGCATCACGCATAAGACGTTCCACAGGAAAGTCTTGCGTACATCCATAACCGCCCAGTATTTGTAATGCTTCATTGCATATATTAAAACACATGTCGGTTGCCAGACGTTTTGCCATGGCACAGTACGTTGTAGCATTTATATCATTTGAATCCAACTTGAAAGCTGCTAAATGTACCATCTGGCGGGCTGCCACCAGTTCTGTTGCCATATCAGCAATTTTAAACTGAAGCGATTGAAACTGTGCTAATGATTTCCCAAACTGGAGTCTTTCATGCATATATTTTTGGGCCTGGCTGATAGCTCCCTGTGCAGCTCCTACAGAACAGGTGCCAATATTAATACGTCCGCCATCCAGTCCTTTTAATGCTATTTTAAATCCTTGTCCCAAATCACCTAAAAGATATTTTTCATCTACTTCTACATGATCAAAGAAAACAAATCGTGTAGGCTGGGTATTCCAACCGAGTTTTTTTTCTTTTTCTCCAAAACTGATCCCCTCAGAATTAGCCGGTACTATAAAAGCACTGATTCCTTTTGGGCTAGAATCTCCGGTACGCGCCATTACGATGAGTATATCACTTTCACCTGCTCCGGAGATGAACGCTTTTGTGCCGTTAATGATGTATTTATTGTCTTTTTTCACTGCCGTTGTTTTTAAGGCTGCTGCATCTGACCCGGAACCAGGTTCTGTAAGACAATAGGACCCTAATAATATTCCTGATGACAAATCTGGGCATAATTGTTTTCTGATTTCATCATTCCCAAATTCATCAATCATCCAGGAGACCATGTTGTGTATGGTAATGTAGGCGGTAGTGGAAGGGCAGGCTGTAGCCAGTTCTTCAAATATAATGGTAGCGTCCAGCCTTGATAATCCCAGACCTCCGGCATCTTCACTGGTGTAAACGCCACAAAAACCAAGTTCTCCGGCTTTTACGATAGCTTCTCTCGGAAATATCTTCTGAGCATCCCATTCCGAAGCATAAGGAGCCAGTTCTTTTTCGGCAAATCTTCTTGCGGCATCCTGAAATGCCCGTTGATCTTCATTTAGGTTGAATTCCATAGAAAGGTTATTTTAAACTGATCGTCATATTCAGATCGCCTGCAGGAATATCTTCTTCAAACCAACGTGCTGTAATCGTTTTGGTTTCTGTGTAAAAACGAATACCTTGTTTTCCGTAAGAATGCAGGTCGCCAAAGAATGATTTTCTCCATCCTGTAAAAGAGAAAAACGGTAATGGAACAGGAATCGGAATGTTTACCCCGATTTGTCCCACTTCAATTTCATGCTGGAATTTTCTTGCCGCTGCTCCTGAATTGGTAAAGATGGAGGTTCCGTTTCCATAAGGATTGGCATTAATGATTTTAATGGCTTCATCCAGTGTTTCCGCCTTTAATAATAATAAAGCAGGGCCGAAAATTTCTTCTTTGTAAATGTCCATATCTGTTGATACGTTATTGAATAACGTTGCTCCTACAAAGTATCCGTTTTCATAGCCTTCCACTTTACAGTCGCTGCCATTCAGTAATACCTCGGCTCCCTGATCATAGGCACTTTTAATCAATCTTAAAACCTTGTCTTTTGATTGTTGGTTTATCAGAGGCCCAAAGGCAGCAGATTCATCAGACCATACTCCGGGTTTAATGGTACTTAGAGCTTTTTTGATATCATCCACCCAGTTTTGAGCTTCACCTACCAAAACAGCTACGCTGATTGCCATACAACGCTGGCCGGCTGCTCCGCAGGAAGCTCCTACAAGATTGTTAACAACCTGTTCTTTATTGGCATCCGGCATGACTACCATATGATTTTTTGCTCCGCCAAAAGCCTGAACTCTTTTCAGATTATCGGTTCCTGTGCGGTAAACATGCTCTGCTACGGGAACAGAACCTACAAATGAAATGGCTTTGATCTCTGGATGGTTCAGAATATGATTCACCTGATCTTTGGAGCCGTGAACAATGTTCAGAACTCCTTTAGGGAAACCTGCTTCTAAAAATAGCTCAGCCATTTTCATAGAGGTCATGGGAGTTTGTTCTGAAGGTTTTAAAATAAAGGTATTTCCACAGGCAATGGCCATAGGGAACATCCATAAAGGGATCATTGCAGGAAAATTGAAGGGTGTAATTCCTGCGCATACTCCAAGTGGCTGGATATAGCTGTAGGTATCCACACCTCTTGCTACATTTTCTACTGTTTCTCCCATCATAAGGGTAGGAATGTTGCAGGCATGTTCTACCACTTCAATTCCGCGCCATACATCTCCCATGGCATCAGGGAATGTTTTTCCGTTTTCTCTGGAAAGGATTTCAGCAATTTCTTTTTGGTTTTCTTTTAAAAGCTGCTGGTATTTTAAGAACAATCTGGCTCTTTCCGGAGTAGCTACTTCTTTCCATGTTTTGAAAGCTTCCTGAGCAGCTTCTATGGCTTGATCTATTTCAGACAATTCCGTTAAAGGAACTTCTGCAAGAATTTCCTGAGTAGCAGGATTTTCTACGGGAAGATACTCTGTAGTTTTACTTTCTATAAAATTTCCGTTGATTAATATTTTTACTTTTTGTGACATGATTTTTAGATTGAGAGTGAAAAGTTGAGAGTAAATATTCATTTCACTCTCAACTTTTTATTACATTATATTACCAGCAGATCAACAAATTCGTTGACATCTAAGTTGACAAGAGTATCATATTCTAAGGAGTTTTCTAATACAATTCTCTGTTGTTTTTCCGGGAATATTCTGGCCAGGTTTACTTTATATTTCTTGATCAGTTCAGGAATTCCTTCGTCTCTTCTGCGTTTGTGGCCGATTGGATATTCTACAACAATTTCGTCTAAAATAGTTCCATCGTTTAATTCTACCGTTAAAGCATTGGCAATTGAACGTTTTTCAGGATCATGGTAATCTGTAGTGAACTGTACGTCTTCTACACATTCAATTTTATCACGAAGAATGTCGATTCTTGGGTCTGTTGCTACATTATCTTCATAATCAGCGGCTGTTAATCTTCCGAAGATCAATGGAACTGCTACCATGTACTGAATAGCATGGTCGCGGTCAGCAGGGTTGTTCAGCGGTCCTTTTTTATCAATAATACGAATACATGCTTCGTGGGTACGGATTGTTATTTTTTTGATGTCTTCAGCAGATTTTCCTGATTTTTTTAACTGATGGTGTAAGGTCATAGCTGCTTCTACAGCCGTTTGAGAGTGGAATTCTGCAGGGAATGAAATTTTGAACAATACATTTTCCATCACATAAGAACCATACTCTCTTTGGAATTTGAATTCATTTCCTTTGAAAGACACATCATAGAATCCCCAGGTTTTTGCTGTTAATACGGATGGATAACCCATTTCACCTGTTTTAGCAATAAGGGCTAAACGTACAGCTCTTGAAGTGGCATCTCCGGCAGCCCAGGATTTACGGCTTCCGGTATTGGGAGCATGGCGGTATGTTCTTAAAGACTGTCCGTCTACAAATGCTAATGAAACGGCATTGATCAGTTCATCACGGGTTAAGCCGATCAGTTTTCCGACAACGGCTGTAGAGGCTAATTTTACCAATAATACATGGTCTAAACCTACTTTATTGAATGAATTTTCCAATGCGATAACTCCTTGAATTTCATGGGCGATGATCATCGCTTCCAGAACCTGTTTCATTTTAAGCGGAGCTTTTCCTTCAGCAATATTTGTTCTTGAAAGCCAGTCTGCTGTTGCTAAAATTCCTCCCAGGTTATCTGAAGGATGTCCCCATTCAGCGGCCAGCCAGGTATCATTGAAATCTAACCAACGGATAATTGCTCCGATGTTGAAAGCAGCCTGTACAGGATCCAGCTGAAATTGTGTACCCGGAACTTTAGCTCCATTCGGAACTATGGTACCTTTTACAATAGGTCCTAAAAGTTTGGTACATGCAGGATAGGTAAGTGCTTCCAATCCACAACCGATTGTGTCTAATAAACAGTAGTGGGCTGTTTTCCATGCTAAATCGTTTTTGATTTCATAGTGTAATACATAATCTGCAATATCTGTTAATACCTGATCCGGCTGTGGTCTTTCGTTTGAAATGTGTGATGACATCTTTATTTTTTAATTTAATTATGAATTGATTTTTTTATTTTCTGTTTTCGATGGATACAAAGTCTTTATTTTCAGGACCTGTATAATTGGCACTTGGACGGATAATTTTCCCATCTTGTCTTTGTTCAATAATGTGTGCACTCCATCCTGTGACTCTTGAAATCACGAATAGTGGAGTGAACATCAGGGTAGGAACTCCCATCAGGTGATAAGATACTGCGGAGAACCAGTCCAGATTAGGGAACATTTTCTTTTCTTCCCACATCACAGTTTCCAGTCTTTCAGCAATATTGTACAACAGCATATCTCCGGCTTCCTCGGAAAGTTCTTTGGCTACTTTTTTGATGACTACATTTCTTGGGTCTGAAAGGGTATAAACAGGATGTCCGAATCCTATAATTACTTCTTTGTTGGCGATACGTTTTCTGATATCTTCTTCTGCCTCATCAGGAGAGTTGTATCGGCTTTGGATTTCAAAAGCTACTTCATTGGCTCCGCCATGTTTAGGGCCTCTCAATGCACCGATAGCCCCTGTGATGCAGGAATAAAAGTCTGATGAGGTTCCGGCAATGACACGTGCGGTGAAAGTAGAAGCATTAAACTCATGTTCGGCATACAGGTTAAGGGAAATTTCCATTGCTTTCACCCATGAATCAGGAGCTTTTTTACCATGTAAAAGGTGAAGGAAATGTCCGCCGATAGTATCATCATCAGTCTCTACATTGATTTCTTTGCCATTATGGGTATAGTGATACCAGTATAAAAGCCCTGAACTGAATGATGCTAATAATTTATCTGCAATATCTCTTGCTCCGGCTACATTGTGATCATCTTTTTCCGGCTGAATACTTCCAATTGCTGAAACCATTGAACGCATGACATCCATTGGGTGTGCAGCTGCCGGAATACTTTTTAAAATATTTCTTACAGAGTGAGGAAGACCTCTCAATGATTTTAATTTTGCTTTATAGTTTTTGAGTTGAGCTTCAGTGGGCAGCTGACCATAAATAAGCAGGTAAGCAACTTCTTCAAATTGTGCTCTCTCTGCAAGGTCCAATATATCATAACCTCTGTAATGGAGATCATTTCCACTTTTTCCTACACTGCAAAGAGCGGTATTACCTGCTGTCACTCCGGAAAGTGCTACGCTTTTTTTAGGTTTAAATGTTGGTTCGCTATTCGTTGACATGAGTATTTTGTTTAAAAAGGTTATCTAATTTTTGTTCATAATCATAGTAGCCGATACTTTGGTAGAGCTCTTCTCTTGTTTGCATCGTGTCCAGTACATGAGTCTGTGTTCCGTCTTTACGGATGTGATGGTATACGTTCTGTGCCGCTTTATTGGCGGCTCTGAAAGCGGAAAGAGGGTAGAGGATGAGTCCTACACCAGCGTTTTTCAGTTCTTCTACAGTGTACATTTTAATCATTCCAAACTCAGTGATATTGGCAAGGACCGGTATTCCGGAAGCATCAACAAATTTTTGATAAAAGCTTAAGTCAGGAACTGCTTCAGCAAAAATGAAATCTGCACCGGCTTCTTTATAAGCGATGGCTCTTTCTAGCGTTTTTTCCAGTCCTTCACTAGCAAAAGCATCTGTTCTGGCTCCGATCACAAAATTTTCATCGGTGCGGGCATCTGTTGCGGCCTTAAGTCTGTCTACCATTTCCTCTTTGCTTACGATTTCTTTTCCGGGGCGGTGTCCGCAACGTTTTGCGCCCACCTGATCTTCAATATGAATGGCAGCAGCTCCGGCTTTGATTAATGATTTTATCGTTCGGGCAACATTAAAAGCAGAAGGCCCAAATCCTGTATCAATATCTACCAAAAGTGGTAAATCGCAAATATTAGTAATACGCTGAACATCTATGAGTACATCATCCAGAGTCGTAATTCCTAAATCAGGAATACCTAAAGACCCTGCAGCAACACCTCCTCCTGAAAGATAGATGGCATTAAAACCAGCCTGCTGTGCCAATAATGCATGGTTTGCATTGATGGCTCCAACAATCTGAAGGGGATTTTCTTTTTCCATAGCCTCCCGGAATTTTAAGCCGGGCGACTTCCAATTTTCATTTTTGATCATTATAATATTTATTGTTGAGTTGAAATTTGTTTGTCATTAAAGAAGCAGAAGAGCTGTAAAGACATCGCTTTTGAGTAAAGAGTAAAAAGTAGGAAAGGAGTCGAGGAATCTTCCCATTGTGCTGATGTTGGGAATTTTGAGAAACCCTGATTGTACAGGTTTGTAAAATAAACCTGTTGGAACTCCACGAATAATTAAAATTGCTTTGGTACACCTTATCCCTTTTTACATTGATTAAATCCTATAAAAAGTTCTCTGTAAACTTCGCGGTGCTTTATTAAGAAAGAAAAATTACGGAAAGGGGATACGAATGAGCTACAGAATCATGAGGAGTACGCAACGTACGCTCATATTCATCTCAAAAAATAACACAGTTTGATAAAAAAGTTATCGTACTATATCCATATCGCATCATACCTGACTGTAAGCTTCAAATCGCGAAAGCATCGTCAATACGAAATAGGCAGGTCTCCTGACTTGTAACTGTTTTTATCATCCTTCCCATATAAAAAATATACAGTGGATATCAATGGATAAAAACTTTTTGTATGTTACTTACAGTTGCGCGACAGTTCGTGATTTACACACGATTCCCTTTTAATACACAGCTAAGTGTAACCAGTTTCGGTTGATAAAGAAGGTTTTAAGAACTCCTTGGTGGTAAATATAAGTATTTTATAATAACGAAAAAGATATTTTATGTAATCAATAGTTTTTTTAATTTAATGTATTGAAAATGTTGTTGTTGTAATCTGTGTTTTGGGAGTAAAACAGCTTGTTTGCGTTGTTAAATTAATATAAAAGATGACCATAAATTAAAGATAGTTAATAAATTTGCTGTTCTGTTTTCATTTTACAAATCTTATTAACCGAATATAATTGACCATGATAGAAATTACAGAATTTAAACAAAACTTGAATCTACAGGAAATTCCGGTAGAACTGGAAAAACTGATCTACTTTCAGAATACTATTTCTTCGTATGAAAATTATTCACAAGGTTTTGGTGTTTTAATTGATGATAAATCCGGATTGAAAAGCTGGAGTGAGGACGAAGGTTTTCTGAATAGTTTACTGCCTTTTGCACAGGCGAATGGTTCCGGTTCCTTCTATGCCATTTGGAACAACGGAGCAGAGCAGCCTTTAAATAAAATGCCTGTGGCGGTTTTTGGGGATGAAGGCGGTGTTCACATTGTGGCTGAAAATATACTGCAGTTTTTGCATCTGCTCACTTTTGACAATGAAATTTCAGTAGGGTTTGATGAAGCTTATTTTTATAAAGAGGAAGATGATTATGAAGAGAGTGAAGGATTAAGTGAATATTTAGCCTGGATGAAAGGAGATTATGGGCTAAGCCAGATTGAAGAACCTGACTTATTGATTAAAGCTGCTCAGGATAAGCATAAAGAACATTTTGATGAATGGTTGGGGCAGTATTTCGAATTATAATTTTTTTGTTGTGAGCGCGAAAGGATTCGAACCTTTGCCGTCCCGATTATAAATCGGGATGCTCTATCTGGTCTTATCTTGTTGCATGGAGCTAATAAAAACAAAAAAACTCACAATAAAAATTGTGAGTTTTAAGTGAGCGCGAAAGGATTCGAACCTTTGACCGTCTGCTTAGAAGGCAGATGCTCTATCCAGCTGAGCTACGCACCCATTGAGTAGTTTTGAGAAAACTACTAAAACAGTCGGGGCGGCAGGATTCGAACCTGCGACCTCCTGGTCCCAAACCAGGCGCGATGACCGGACTACGCTACGCCCCGAATATATAAATGAGCGGAGGGTAAGGGATTCGAACCCTTGCGACACTTTCGCGTCGACAGTTTAGCAAACTGCTCCATTAACCACTCTGGCAACCCTCCTTTTTGTTTATTTTTTAATGATCGTTGTTCCGTTATTGCGAGTGCAAATATAGAACAGATTTCTTTATTTACCAAATAAAATTCAAGAAAATTTTGTGTATTTTTGAGGTAATAAATCATTCAAAAACCAAACTGATGCGTAAGACATTATATATCATCGGATTAAGCACATTCGTTTTTTCCTGTACTTCCCAACAAAATGTAAAAAAAAATACATACAAACCAAAAACCCCAATAACACAGGCGAAACCAACGGTTAAGACAACACCGCCGATAGCTCCAAAACCAAAAGTAGTTTCTGATCATGGAGTAGATTTTTTTACTACGAATATCGCAGACCCAACAAAAAATGATAATACGGTAAGTTATGGTTCTATTGTATCTGCAAAACCAGGTGGATATAAAGTGGTAAAGACTTATTTCCCTGCGGTTGCTCAAAATTTCAGACAACGTTACCTGATATTACATTATACTGCAATTCCGGATGATAAATCTATTACTGTTCTTACCCAGCAGGCGGTGAGTGCTCATTATTTGGTAAATAATACAGGAGATAACGAAATCTATCAGTTGGTAGACGAAAATAAGCGTGCATACCATGCGGGAGTTAGTGCATGGAGAAATGACAAGAATCTCAATGATACTTCTATCGGGATTGAAATTGTAAATGCAGGTTATACTACAGATAGTACAGGTAAAAGAACCTTTGCTCCTTTTAGCGATGAACAGGTAAGAAAAGTGGCAGCACTGGTTAAGGATATTGTGACAAGATATCAGATTCAGGCTACGAATGTATTAGCCCATTCAGATATTGCTCCTACAAGAAAACAGGATCCGGGGCCTATGTTCCCATGGAAAAAGCTATATGACGAATACCAGATTGGGATGTGGTATGATGAAGCAGCTAAACAGACCTATTTTGAAGCGGCTCAGGCAGACATTACAGCGAGATATAATGATACCAGCTTTATATTCCTTATTCAGACTGCCTTGCAGAAATTCGGATATGCGCTTGATCTTAGCGGAAAATGGGATGATGCGACCAAGAAAACCATTGAAGCATTTCAGTACCACTTCCGTCCACAGAATTACGATGGAATCATGGATGGCGAAACATGGGCAATACTGCAAGCTTTAAATCAAAAATATCCCGTAAAATAATTCAAATTAAAGCGCATCGGTTAGATGCGTTTTTGTTATCTTTAAACGATCAAAAACAGTAAAATATCTGTAATGGAAAATTTCAGAAAAGAAAGTGATCTATTAGGCGAACTGAATGTGCCTTTAGATGCTTATTATGGGGTTCAGACACAAAGAGCTATCAACAATTTTAAAATTTCAGGACAGCTTTTGTCTTCATATCCGGATTTCATAAAAGGATTGGCGTTTGTAAAAAAAGCAGCTGCTAAAACCAATTATGAATTAGGACTTCTAGACGAAAACCTGTATTTTAAAATAGCAGAAGCGTGTGATGAAATTGTAGAAGGGAAATATCATGAGCAGTTTCCGGTAGATATGATTCAGGGTGGAGCAGGAACTTCTATCAACATGAATGCCAATGAAGTGATTGCCAATATCGTATTGGAAAAATTAGGAAAAAATAAAGGAGAATACGAATTCTGTTCACCTAATGATCATATCAATCTTTCTCAGTCTACCAATGATGCTTACCCTACAGCAATCAAAATGGGATTGCTTCAGATGAATATAGGACTGGTAGAAAAACTAGAAAGGATTATTACCGCTTTCCGTGCCAAAGGACAGGAGTTTCATGATGTTATCAAAATGGGTCGTACGCAGCTTCAGGATGCTGTTCCAATGACTTTGGGACAGGAGTTTGAAGCCTATGCTGCTACTTTGGAAGAGGATATTTCCAAGCTCAATAATAATGCAAACCTTTTCGTAGAAGTGAATATGGGAGCAACGGCTATCGGAACAGGATTAAACGCTCCGGTAGGATATGCCACTCTTTGTGCTAAAAACTTAGCTCAGATTACAGGATTCCCGATTGTTTCAGCTCCGGATTTAGTAGAAGCTACTCCTGATACAGGATCTTACGTAATCTACTCTTCAGCAACAAAACGTCTTGCCGTGAAATTATCAAAAATCTGCAACGATTTAAGATTACTTTCATCAGGTCCAAGAGCAGGTCTTTTTGAAATCAATCTTCCACCAATGCAGCCTGGATCTTCTATTATGCCAGGTAAAGTAAATCCGGTAATTCCGGAAGTGGTAAACCAGGTTTGTTTCAAAGTATTCGGAAATGATCTTACTGTAACTTTTGCTGCAGAAGCAGGACAATTACAGCTGAATGTAATGGAGCCGGTACTTTCTCATGCCATCATGGAAAATATCAACTTCCTTTGCAATGCCTTAGATACCCTTCGTGACAAGTGTGTAGTAGGAATTACTGCCAATAAAGAAATTTGCCTGAATATGGTGAAACACAGCATCGGTATTGTAACAGCATTGAACCCTTATATCGGGTACAAACAGTCTACACAGATTGCAAAAGAAGCATTGGAAACCGGAAAAAGCGTTTACAACCTTGTTCTTGAAAAAGGAATTCTTTCTCAGGAAAAACTGGACGAAATCCTTGATCCGAAAAACATGCTGAAACCGCATAACAAATAAATCCTATAAACGATGAATGATCAATGATAACTGATATCCTAAAAAACTTCTTATCATTGATCACTCATCATTAATCATTTATAATTCCGTGAGGTTTTTAATTATAATTCCTGCCCATAACGAAGAAGACAACCTCTCGTTTACTCTTGATTCTTTACAACAGCAAAGCTGTAAAGATTTTAAAGTAGTGGTGGTAAACGATGGTTCTACAGACAAAACCCCTGAAATCATCCGGAAATATACCGAAACTGATTCCCGTTTTGAAACCGTTAACCTTCAGAAATCTGAACATCAGCCGGGATCTAAAGTGGTTCATGCTTTTAAAAACGGACTTCAGACCCAATCTATGGCTGAGTTTGATATCATCTGTAAGTTTGATGCCGATATCATTCTTCCGGAAAATTATCTGACAGCAGTAGAAACCGCTTTCGCCAATAACCCTGAATATGGGCTGGTAGGAGGACTTCTGTATATTGAAAAAGAGGGGAGCTGGGTGTATGAAGGGAATTCAAATAAAAATCACGTAAGAGGTCCTATGAAAGCTTACCGTAAAGAATGTTTTGTTCAGATCGGAGGTTTAAGGGAAACATTGGGCTGGGATAATATTGATTCTATATTACTTGATAATCTGGGATGGAAAGAAGTGGTGCTTCCGGAGCTTCATGTGAAACTGATTAAAGTAAAAGGAGCTGATTACACTATACGTCCGGCAGATTATTATGGAAGGTATTTTTATTTCCTGGGACTGAACAGGTTTCTGGCTTATATTGCCTCTTCCAAAGAAGCTATGAAAAGCAAATCTGCTTCATTTTTCTTTGATATTATCAAATCTTACGAGAGTTGCAGATCAAAGAAACTGGAGCTTAAAATTACTAAAGAAGAACAAAAAGCGGTTAATGATCAACGTTGGAGAATGTTGAAAAAGAAATGGCTGAAGATGTAGAAGGTGATTTTTTATACGTTGTAAATGTTCATCAATAGAAACGGGTTTTAACCCGTTTAATAAAAAAATAAAAGATTCCATTGGCTTTAGCCAAAACTTAAGATATAACTCTCGCAAGCCTGTGAAAAAAATAGCTTACATAGAAATAGACACGCACGCAGAAATTGCTCAGGCTTTCATGGATATTATGAAAGGGTCTCAGGATTTTGCAGTAGACTATTATTTTTCAAAAAGAATCAAAGATCAGATCAGTCATGGTGATGAAGCGGTGTTTTTATCAGACAGTTCTATGATTCTTGATCAGCTGAAAGGGAAGGGGTATGATCTGGTGGTAATAGGTACGGTTCATCGCTATTTCAATACGTTTTTAGCCATAACCAGAAAGTACAACACGGCAGTCATTGCTCATAATCTTAATTTTATAAAAGCTTCAAAGCTGGATCTGATGAAAAGTGTTTTCAAAGGAGATGTTATTTTCAGACTGAAATTATGGCTGAAAGAAGGACTATTCTACAAAACCAAAGTTTATCAGACATCAAGATCTCTTTTCGTACTTGATGATGCTTTGATTTCAGAGAGATATCAGCTTTTACCTCTGTTCTATACCAGAGATTTTGACAAGACAAAAAATGAAAATCTTGTCGTGGTAATCCCGGGTGGCGTTTCACAGAAAAGAAGAGATTATGCTTATATTTTTGAAACGATTCAGAATCTAAATACAGATCAATCTTGTAAATTTATATTCCTGGGAAAAGCCAGCGGACATGAATTAAAACAACTTGAAAATCTGTCTAAAAAATGCCCTGAAAATATTGATATTACCTATTTTTCTGAAAGAGTTTCTTCTGAAGACTTTGAGAAATGGATGCAGAAAGCAGATGTTTTGTGGTGCCCGATTCAGCAGGATACAGAGTTTTTCAGCATGAAAGAAGCTTATGGGCAGACTAAAATGACGGGAAACCTTGGTGATGCCATAGCGTATGGAAAACTGGCTGTTTTCCCCAAAAATTACCCTTCAAAAACTGACTTTATTATTCCTGAAAAAGAAAATATTCTTGAGCAGTTGAAGGCACTT
The DNA here is from genome assembly GCF_002979755.1 of Chryseobacterium culicis. NCBI lineage: Bacteria > Pseudomonadati > Bacteroidota > Flavobacteriia > Flavobacteriales > Weeksellaceae > Chryseobacterium > Chryseobacterium culicis. Next base: position 56,634 of record NZ_PCPP01000004.1, read on the forward strand.
TCAGACACTCCGTTTGATTTTTATACAACCTATAGCAAGAAAGAAGTTCAACAAAAAATGGAACAATTCTTACAGGGTCTAATCTGATTTTCTTTGCCTTAAATAGTCTATTTAATCTTAAATACACTCTTAATAAACCTCATATTCAGATAGTCTTCAATCGGGAATATTTTTGTGAAATAATTTCCTACATAAATGAGTATCAGAACAACTGCTGGTTTGTAAACGAGATTCAGCAGGTTACTGTCGAAGTTCGGAAGGACAATGGCTACTGTAATGGCCAGCGTACAGATGATAGAGACAAAAATCATTTCAATACTTAAAGGAGAAACTTTAAATACAATATAATTGAAAATGATTTTTACAACATTGTAAATGGTAAGGGAAATCGCTGTAGATAAGGCAATTCCAATCAATTTAAGATCCGTATTCTTAATGAAGTAATAGTTCAGTCCGATAGTAAGTCCGGCCAGTAAAAGCATGACCAGAATATTGAATCTGTAATATTTTGAAAGCGAAATAATATTCCCGTTAAATCCTGTTGCAAGGTCTATCAATACTGCAGAACCCCAGATCCAGACTACAGGCTCATATTCTCTTAGCATGATTCCGTTCTTTGGCATGAATTGCGTCAGGTAAGGGAATCCCACCATGATACACGAGAATAAAACGGCTCCAAGGAAATACAGGGTTAAAGATGTCTTTTTGTGGAATCTGTCCAGCTCTACCATATCTCCATCTGCCAGAGTTTTGTTGATGATAGGTGCAGAAATATTAAATAATCCAAGTTGTGGAATAGAAATCAATGAGATCAAAGCATACAGAACAGAATAAATCCCTACTTCTTCCATTCCCATAAATTCTCCAATCATAAAGCTGTTGATCGCCAGATAATTTCCAAAAGTACCCAGAAATCCGAAGAAACTGTAATTGAAAAATTCTTTCCAGAAGTTATTTTTTTTGAAGTAATCTGTACTGAAATCCAGCTGAATCTTTTCCAGTTTGTTCGTGTAATAGATATACCCCAAAAGCATTAAAAAGAAGATTCCAAAAAAGAAAACATATGCAATGGTTTGTGATGTAGAAGCAGTGATATTCTGCGATAAAGCAAAGAAAAAGAGACAAAATGCTCCCAGATTGGCTATTTTCGGAAACAGATTATCGAAAATATTGGAAACCACAATTCTTTTATAATTGGATGTATATTTATTGAAAATAGCACAAAATGAAAGAATTAAAATCAGTGGAAGAATCATTTCTTTGATTTTCCATGCCTCAGAATGCCTGAACTTTGGATAAAAATAAGGAAGTATAAAAAATACAACGGTGAAAATAAGAAAGTTGATAAAAACCGTCAGCAGAGACAATGACAGCATATTCTGTTTTTTACCATCCTTTTCCACGGTGTGAAAAAACTTTACATTCGAATAGGAAATACCCAATACAACAAAGGGAACCAGCATCTCAGCCGTCGGAAGAATGTAGCGCAGCTTTCCGTAAAATTCAAAATCATTCGGAAATATGAATATTGCGGAAACGGTGCCCAGCAAAAAACCAATATAACCGATAATGGAATATTTGAAGCCTTGTCTCGCTACTACACTCATAAAGTCGTTTTAATTGTTTTTAGGTATAAAAATAATATTGTTGATGTACTGAGTTTTATTTTTTTCGTCGTTTGTATTTTGTGTAATGATATCTTCTGTAAGATTTTCCAGGGTAAAGCTGTTTCTGTTCAGATATTTGGCGTCATATCCCCAGCTCATCACTTCAGAAATCTCATTCCATATAGGAGTTTGGTGGTGTCTTTGTTCCATTTCGACCATTAAAGTAGGCTTAAATTGTCTGATGGTTTCTCTCGCCCCCACAAGGGTTTTTATTTCGTTTCCTTCAACGTCTATTTTGATAAAGTCTAATCTGTTGAAGTGTTCCAGGGCAGCCCATTCATCCAGTTTTATCACTTTTACTTTCTCTGTATAACTTTTCTCTTCTCCTTTTTCTTTGTAAGAAGTGTTTAATGTACCGCGGGAAGCAATTGTTTTTCCATTAATAATCGGTACTTTGAATTCTGCTATTCTGTTTTCATCAGAAAGAGCCAGAGGAAAGATGTGCATTGCCGGAAACAGCCTTTTCAATCGTCGGTAAAGCTTTTTATTAGGTTCAAAACCATAAATATGATCATGGTTCAATGTATTTTCCAGCTGATAAAGGAAAGTTCCTACATTCGCACCAATATCCAGAATTACAGCATTTTTAGAAAGGTATTGTTTAATCCATACCAGTTCCGGTTCTACATTACGTTCCGAAAAATTATTTTTATTAAGATTATTTAAAGTTTTAAAATATCTTTTTTTGTAGAAATTCGGGCTTATGTATTGTAGTTTCTCTGCAATTTTTTGGTATAAAGACATTGTAAGCTTTTTGGCGAACAGCAAAGATACGTAAAAATGTAAAACTTTTCTTAAAAAAATGTTAATTATAATGCGTTGATTTTCAACAATTATCCTTCGTTTCTGTTTTTGTAACCGGTTGGTTTTTAATTATTTTAAATTTGTCATATAGACATCTGTATCCTCTGAATGCCATGTTAAAACATCCAATAAAGATGGTGAGCAGTAAGAATATTACAGATTATCTGTGAAAATCTGTGTTATCTGTGGGAAAAATTGATCCTGTGCGTTAAAGAAAAGGAGTATTCAGGAAGTCATTTAAAGGTTTCATGAGTTTGAAAACTTTGCTCATATTTTTCACTGCATTTTTGTCCAGTATTTCCTCATCTTTCAATGAATATACAACAATGAAGTTTTTAAGTTTAAGATATTCTCCCATAGGATCTTCCTTTTCAAAACCTTGAGGGATTTTCTTCAGTTTGTCGTCCTGATCAAGCTCAGGAAAATGTTTTTTAAAATCTTTATGGTTGAGAATTGTAAGAAAATCATCTCCGTATAACGAAATCTCTTTACGCACTTCTTTCAGAACAGAAGATTCGGGCATGTAAATTCCTCCTGCTAAAAAAGATTTTCCGGGTTCCATGTGAAGATAATAGCCTCCTTTCTGATTGCCTTTTCCCATTCCCAGAGAAGCTCCGAAATTGGTTTTATAAGGAGATTTATCTTTTGAAAAACGGGTGTCTCTATAAATTCTGAACAGGGCTTTTTTACTGTCTATTTTCGCAAGTTCTTCATCAAAACCGGACATCTCTTTAATCAGTTCATCTAAAAATGAAACCACATTTTGCTGAGATTCTGTGTACAGGTTTTTGTTTTCAGTAAACCATTCGCGGTTATTGTTTTCAGTTAATTTTTTTAAAAAATCAAATGTTTTTGAAGAAATGCTTGCAGACATATTGTGTGAGGTGTTTTTGGTTGTTAAGTGAGATTTATAAAGGCTTTTCAACCCCGAATCCCGAAACTTCGCAACCCGTATCTCACAAGTCAAATGTACAAAAACTATTCATATCTCAATGCTTCAATAGGATCAAGTTTTGATGCTTTCAACGCTGGATAATATCCGAAAAATACTCCGGTTACCGCACAGACAATGAAGGAAACTATAATTGAAGATTCTGTAATAAAAGTTGGCCATGAGAGGAAAAAAGTGACCAGTTCTGAAGACAATATTCCTAAAAGTACTCCAAGGATTCCCCCTGTGATACTGATGAGCACGGCTTCAATAAGAAACTGGTGTAAAATATCTTTTCCTCTTGCGCCAATAGACATTCTCAGCCCTATTTCTTTGGTTCGTTCCGTTACTGAGACATACATGATATTCATGATTCCGATGCCTCCTACAATAAGGGAAATACCTGCGATTGCCGATAAAAGGACGGTCAGTAGCTGACTGGTAGAGCTCATGGTAGAGATAAGTTCAGCCTGGGTTCTCACACTGAAATCATCATTGCTTCCGTCCGCAGGAAGTTTATGCTGTTTTCTTAAAATCTCAGAAACCTGATCTGTAGCCTGTTGTGACGTGTTTTCATTCGAAGAAGCAGCATAAATAGTTTGAACATACGTGATTCCTAAAAATCTTCTCTGAACGGTATTGAACGGAGCGATGATCACATCATCCTGATCCTGCCCGAATGCATTGGACCCTTTTGAAGCCAGAATTCCAATCACTTTCATAGGGACTTTATTAAATCTGATGATACTTCCTACGGCATCTTCCCCGTTGGGAAATAAATTATTATAAACGGTTTGCCCTAAAAGACAGACTTTATTGGAAGATGTTACATCTTTTTTGGTGAAAAGATTACCTTCTGCAATGCTCCAGTCTCTGATGCTGAAATATTCTTCGTTCACTCCCTGTAACTGAGTTGGCCAGTTATTGGCTCCGTTGATAGACTGTCCGTTGGTTTGTACTGCAGGGGAGACGTAGGAAACATCAGTAGCTCCTTTTGAAATGGCATCCGCATCCTGAGGTCTCAGGGTTTGTAATCCCGATGCACCAATTCTTGCTCCACCGGAAACATTTATATTACTGGACGGACGTATGGTGATCATATTCGAGCCCATAGAAGAAAGCTGGTCACTGATACTTTTTTTTGAACCTTCTCCAATAGCGGTCATTGCAATCACTGAAGCCACCCCGATAATAATACCAAGCATGGTTAAAAATGCACGAAGCTTATTCCGTAAAAGAGCTTTCCAGGCAATTCTGAAGAGATTGGAGAGGTTCATTGCAGTAAGTTTTTAGTTTATATTATCAGTAATCATCATTTACCGGAAGGTTTTCCAAAGCTTCTTTAGCTGACTTTATGTGATCGTTTTTTATGTCTTTAATGACTTTTCCATCCTGCAGCGTTACTGTTCTGCTGCTGAAAGTAGCAATATCAGGTTCGTGGGTTACAAAAACGATCGTTCGTCCCTGATGGTGCAGATCCTGCATCAGAGCCATAATTTCATAAGAAGTTCTGGTATCCAAATTTCCTGTAGCTTCATCAGCCAGAATCATTACAGGTTCATTCACCAACGCTCTGGCAATAGCGACTCTTTGCTGCTGCCCTCCGGACATCTGATTGGGAAGATGATCAATTCTGCTCTCAAGTTTTACAGATGTCAAGGCCTGTATGGCTCTTTTGTGGCGCTCTTCTGTGGATATTTTTGAATTGTAGAGAAGTGGCAGTTCTACATTTTCTTTGGCTGTAGTTCTGGGAAGAAGATTATAGGCCTGAAACACAAAACCTATTTTTTGATTTCTGAGAACAGCAAGTTCATCACGGTCAAGATTTTTAATATTAACCCCATCCAGAATATAATCTCCGCCAGAAGGTTTATCCAGGCAGCCAATGATATTAAGTAACGTAGATTTTCCGGAGCCGCTGCTTCCCATAATCGTCACAAATTCTCCTCTCTCTACCGTAAATGTTACACCTTTCAGAGCATGAACAATTTCTTCGCCCATCCTGAATTCTCTTTTCAGATCTGTAATCTCCAGAATTTTCTCCGTCATGACTTTTGTTTTTAGGTTTGCTAGTTGTTTAGGCTTGATTTGAATTATCTCGGTCCGCCACCGCCGCCGCTGTTTCTGTTGTTTCCACTACCTCTTCTTTGAGGCATGAATGGGCTTTTGGTTTGTCCTCCGGAAGATTTTTTGGATAAAACTTTGTAGCCGGTAATGATATTGTCATTTTTATTTAACCCTGAAACAACCTGTATTTCGGTGTCATTATCCATTCCGGTTTTTATCTTTTTACGGGAGATCGTGCTATCTTTCGCAATGATCCAAACTGCCGCTTCGTTCTTGTCCTCACTTCCTTTATTTTGTTTCTTCCCTTGTCCTTTTTCATGTTTTTTACCATTGGCAAACGGAGAATTTACTTTATACTTTTTAATCACCAGGCTGTCTGGTCTGAAACTGGTAGCAGCTACCGGAATCTTCATGGCATTATTTAAAACCTCAGTGTAAATTGTAATATTGGCGGTCATTCCCGGCTTTAGCTTTAAACTGGAGTTGTCAGCGTTGATAATGGTGGTGTAATTCACAACATTCGATGAAACGGTAGGATGAAGACGAACTTCCGAAACTTCACCGTCAAAAGTTTCATCAGGAAAAGCATCTACTGTAAATGTGGCTTTTTGACCTACTTTTACATTTCCGATATCAGCCTCATCTACTGAGGCGCGTACCCTCATCTTGGTAAGATCCTTGGCAATACTGAAGAGGGTAGGAGTACTGAAGCTTGAAGCTACCGTTTGTCCTTCACTTACATTTCTGTTGAGTACCGTTCCGTCAATGGGAGAATAAATATTAGTTAACGACAGATTTTTATTGGCGGTGGAAAGCTGAGCATTCACTGAACCTACCTGCGCCTTTGCAGCATTGTACTGATTGGTGGCAATATCATAATCCGCTTTACTAATCGCACCCACTTTGTACAGCTGTGACTGTCTGTTGATATTGATTTCGTTATAAGCCAGATTACTTTTTGCGTTTTGCAGATTGGCTTTGATCTGCTGTGACTGGAACTGAAGCAAATCCGGATCTAAAGTAGCCAGTAATTCCCCTTTTTTCACAGTAGAATTGAAATCCACATAAATATTTTTAATGATTCCCGATACCTGAGTACCCACTGCCACTGTATCTACAGGCTGAATGGTTCCTGTAGCCGTAATGGAGTTTGAGATTTCTCCCATTTCAGGCTTTACTGTTTCCAGCTGAATTTTCACTTCTTTTTCTCTGATGAAGAAAAACCAGGCTGCACCAAGGGTAATAATACCACCCACAACCCAGTACAACCATTTTTTATTCTTTGTTTTCATAGCTTACTTTAGATTTATAGGGTTATCTGCGTAAAATTCGTAGATCTGTTTATTGAGAACTGCGGTGTATTTCGCCTGAAGAAAATTCTGAACAGACTGAATATAAAGCAGTCGTTGTTGCTGAAGCTGTACATAATCAATGCTTCCGATTTTCATCTGGGCATTTACAATATCATAACTCTGTTGGCTGATGTCCATTTGTGTTTTAGCAGAGTCATACTGTGAAAGGGCATTCTGAAGATTGATATAAGACTGCTCTATCTGTTGATTAAGAATTGTTTTGGTATTTTGTAAATCAAGATTGGCCTGTTCTATAGCAATTTTTGATTTCTCAATCTGTGTTTTATAGATTCTGTTATTGTAAATCGGAATTCCAAGGCTTAAACCAATGGGCATGTAAAAATTGTTTCCCAGCTGGTTAAAATAATTTCCTTTTCCGTTGGAATAATTGGTGGAAATATTTCCTGACAGGCTTAAAGTAGGCTGGATGGATGCCTTGGCCATTTTCAGATTGGTATTGGAATTTTCAACATTCAGTTCGCTGTATTTTATTTCCGGACGCTGATTTTGTGCCAGATTCTGGACATCTTCAAGGGTTTTCAATTGATTGTCTACGATAATACTGTCGGGTTTTACAATCTGGAAATCATAATTTGAAGGCAGCTGCAGGATTTGTTTTAAATTCACAGTATTGGTCCGCAGATTATTTTGAGCTGCTGTCAGATTGTACTGATCCTGGGCCACCTGAGACTGGATCTGAAGGTAATTTAATTTGGAAAGACTTCCTGCTTTGTAGAGCTGATCTCCTTGCTTTAATTGTGTTTGGGTTGTTTTCAAAACATTTTCAAGGGAAATGATATTTTCCTGGTTCATCAGAATGTTCAGATAGGCCTGGGTGATATTCAGGGTGATATTGTTTTCGGATTCCTGTACGGACAGATCGGCCATCTGTACCAGAAGATTCTTTGACGTTTCGTTATTTTTAATGTAGTCAGCATGATAAAGTGTCATAGAAGAATTGGCTCCGATGCTTTGAGAGGGTGCTCCCGTCATGTGAAGGCCGTCGCTTCCGTTGAGCGCAAAAAGTCCTTGTGAAACCGTTCCGCTTAAGCTGGGATATTTTGCTTCTTTTGCCTGAAGGAGATCTTGGTAGGTAGAATTTTTTGAAAGTCTGAGAGAATGAATAGAAATATTATTCTCCTTTGCATATGCAATGCAATTTTCCAGAGTCCACGCGTTGGGATAATTGGGAGTTTGGGCAAATATTTCAATGACTATGCATGAGAATATCAAAAAGAAAAATTTGCTTTTCATGGCTTTATTTTTGAAAATTCATAAATAACACAGAAAAAATTAATCCAATTTAATAAAAAAAAATAATGTTTAACAACTTTTTAACCTAAAGCTTGTTTTTTTAGATTAAATTTTCCAAAAATTAAAAATATATTAAAGGATTGTGAATTTAAGTTTGGATATTTAAAAATTTGTTCAAAAACAAATCAAATATTTATTGTATCTTTGCAAAAATTTTAAAATAGTTAATGAATTTATTTACGGAAACCAATTTAAGTCCTGATATCCTTAAGGCAATTGGCGAACTGGGCTACGAAAGCCCAACAGAAATCCAAAAACAGACTATCCCTTTTATTCTTTCAGATATTCGCGACTTGATCGCACTTGCGCAGACAGGGACAGGCAAAACAGCAGCGTTTTCGCTTCCGATTTTGGATATGATTGACGATACGAGTCGCAAAATCCAATTATTGGTGCTTTGTCCGACACGGGAATTATGTCTTCAGATTTCGAAGGACATAAAGAATTACTCTAAGTATATGAAAGACATCAAAACTACTGCGGTTTATGGTGGAAGTAGTATCGTAGAGCAAATGAGATCTTTGAAGGATAAACCACAAATCATTGTGGGAACTCCAGGTAGAGTAATTGATCTTATTAACAGAAAAGCATTAGACTTTTCTGCCATTCATTGGTTAGTATTAGACGAAGCTGATGAAATGCTTTCTATGGGATTCAAGGATGAATTGGAAACCATTCTAAGCGAAACTCCGGAAACGAAACAAACTTTCTTATTCTCTGCAACGATGAATAAAGAAGTGGAAAGAATTTCCAAAAATTATCTTACAAAGCCACACCGTATTTCAGTAGGTTCTATCAACGAAGTGAAGAAGAACATTACTCACGAATATTATGTGGTAGGATACCGTCAGAAAAAAGAAGCATTAAAAAGATTAATTGATGCTAACCCTAATCAGTACTCCATTATCTTCTGTAGAACGAGAATGGAAACTCAGGAGGTTGCAGATTTCTTAATGCAGAACGGGTATGCAGCTGATGCTCTTCATGGTGATCTTTCTCAGGCGCAGAGAGATACGGTAATGAAGAAATTCAGACTGAAAAACATTGATATTCTTGTAGCTACAGACGTGGCAGCAAGAGGATTAGATGTAAACTCACTGACTCACGTTATCCACTTCTCTTTACCAGATGATCCTGAAGTATTCGTTCACAGAAGCGGAAGAACAGGTAGAGCTGGAAAAGATGGTATTTCTATGGCGTTAATCAAGCCTGAAGAAAGCAGAAAACTGAAACAGATCAAATCTGCAACGAAAATTGAGATCAACGAAAAATTCATTCCTACAGGTGAAGATATTATCAAAGCTCAGGTAGGTGGTGTATTCGAAAAATTATTGACGGAGCACGAAGATCTTTTCGAATTTGACGATAGCTTAATCCCGGATCTAAGCAACTTTACAAAAGAAGAATTGGTGCACCAGTTGCTACAGTTCCAGTTGAAAGACCTTGCTTTATACTACAAAGATAAGCATGATCTTGCTGAGCAGAAATTAAGCAGCAGAGATGATGATTACTCAAGAAGAGACCGTGGACGTGATAGAGACAGAGATAGAGACAGAGGTCGTGATAGAGACAGAGGAGAACGCGGAAGAGACAGAGAGCGTAGTGGAAAGCCAAGAAGAAGAGATGAAAACATGGTAAGATTCTTCTTCAACCTTGGTAAAAAAGACCATTTGAAGAAGCTTGATGTTTTAGATATTATCAATAAAGCAACTGCTGGCGGAAAAAGCAAGAAAAGAGCTGAAATCGGTGATATTGAAATCCTGGAGAAGTTCTCTTTCTTCGAAGTTGAAAAATCGTTCAAAGACAATGTTTTGAGCAATATTCAATCCATGAAGTTCAAAGGAAAAGATATGAGAGCTGAAGTAGCAAACTAATCTCTTCTTATACCATACAAAACCGGCCTTGATGCCGGTTTTTTTATTTGATAATCAACAGGTAAGCGAATGTTAACAAAACTTAATGTTATATAGTTTCACGTGCAATCCTTTTTTAAGAAATTTGCACACGAATTATAAATACTAAAAAATGGGAATTGGTAATATTTTCCACGCTTTTCAACCAAAAGATAAAATCTTCTTTGTACTTTTCGAAAAAGTAACTGAAAATCTAGTTGCAATGTCAGAAGAATTCAACACAGGAATCAAGGATTTCGATCTTAACGACGATTCAATGTTGAAGAAAATGAGCGACTTCGAACACAAGAATGATGAACTTACTCACGAAATCTTCGTAGAACTAGGCAAAAACTTCATTACACCTTTTGACCGTGAGGATATCCACACACTAGCAACAGGACTGGATGATATTGCTGATTATATCTACGCATCCACAAAATATATTTTCCTGTACAAATCACCTGAGATGAAGGCATATTCTGACTTCTCTTTATTGATCCACAAAGCATGTCTGGAAATTCAGAATGCAATGAAAAACCTTAAGGGGTTCAAAAACATGGAACAGGTGAAAGAAGCTTGTATTAAAGTGAACTCTATTGAGAATATTGCTGACGATTTGCTTTCCAATTCAATGGTAGAATTATTTGAAACCAATGATGCCATCAACATTATTAAAGTTTCATCAGTATTGAACTACCTTGAAATTGTAACGGACAAAGCAGAAGATGTTGCCAATACAATCGAGAACATCATGATTAAATACGCCTAATACATAGCAAAAATGGAATTTCCGATTTTACTTATAGTTATTATTGCGCTGGCTCTGATCTTCGATTATATCAATGGTTTCCATGATGCTGCCAACTCAATTGCAACTATAGTTTCTACAAAAGTTTTAACTCCATTCCAGGCTGTACTTTGGGCGGCACTTTGGAACTTTGCAGCGTTCTTTATTGCTGCTTACATCATTGGAGAATTCAAAATTGGTAATACAATTGCCAAAACAGTTAATGAGAATTTTATCACTCTTGAGGTTATATTTTCCGGTCTTATAGCTGCTATTGCCTGGAACCTTTTAACATGGTGGTTTGGGATTCCTTCATCATCATCACATACGCTGATTGGAGGTTTCTTAGGAGCGGCTCTTATGCACGCTTTCATGATGGATTATCATGATGTAGCTGCAGCACAACCGGAGCTTGGGATGTGGGATACCATTAAAGAAGCTTTCAGCCAGGTAACGCAACAGGGTGTGGTAAAGTTTGATAAAGTAATTCCTATCTTCCTGTTCATTTTCATGGCACCCATTATAGGGATGATTATCTCCATCATTATCACATTGATTATTGTACACCTTTATAAAAGATCAAACCCTCACAAAGCAGACAAATCTTTCAAAAGACTACAGCTGGCTTCATCAGCACTGTTTAGTTTAGGACATGGTTTGAATGATGCTCAGAAAGTAATGGGAATTATTGGAGCAGCGGTAATTTATTACCACGTTAATATGCTTCAGGATACACAATATTTGAATATTCCTTCTGCGGAACGTTTTGATTATTTTGCACAGCATTATATCTGGGTTCCTTTAGTATCATTTATTGCCATTGCTTTAGGAACAATGAGTGGTGGTTGGAAGATCATCAAAACAATGGGTACGAAGATTACGAAAGTAACTTCATTAGAAGGAGTAAGTGCAGAAACTGCAGGGGCTATTACCTTATTCATCACAGACCACTTCGGTATTCCTGTATCTACTACACATACGATCACAGGTTCTATTATCGGGGTAGGATTAACGAAAAGAATTTCAGCAGTAAGATGGGGGATTACAGTAAGCCTACTTTGGGCTTGGGTTCTAACCATTCCAATCTCTGCAATAGTAGCAGCAATTACCTATCTTACGGTAACCTTCCTGTTCTAAAAAAACAAATCATATAATTATATAAACTTTGTCCGTTTGGGCAAAGTTTTTTGTTTTTATCCTATTGAAACTTAACTCATTAATTAAAAAACAAGATATTTATTGTTATGATGAATGTGTTTGTATTTTGTTTAGTATAAATTTCGTATTGTTATGATTTTCATTGCTTTATATTTTTATTGTTTTATAAATTCAACAAAAGTTTTGTGAATTTTTTTGACATTAAACAATATTACTAATTTAAAAACTTAAAAAACAAAATGAAAAAAATTATTTTATTAGCTGCATTTGGAATTACTGGATGGGTAAGTGCCAAAAGCTTAGAAATTAAAAAGTAGAAGAACATATTGAAAACGCGAAGGCTTTTACCCGTTATTTAATAACGTTAAAAACTATTTGTGGAACGACTTATCAAACTGTTCTTGACACTGATTTTGATACCTATGATTGTGTAAATAATGAATGGGAAATGTATAATCAGCAGGATTGTGGACATACTAGTTATGAAAATCCACCTGTTTAATATGATCTAAACTAAAGTAGTTTAGGAGATCTTTTTACACTTATTATTTATGAAAAGAAGTTTCAATATATTTTTTTGTTTTCTTTTAATTCTTTTTAAAAGTCAGACTCCAAAGCAAGAGAAAAACCTCTCTATATTAGAAGTCAAATATAACTTCTCCTATTTAGAAGATACTTTAAACGCCAAGAACCTTATTTCAGAGCCCATGATACTGCTTACTAATGGTAAGAAGTCTCTTTATTACAGTGAAAATGATAAAGCCTTTTCAGATGGTTTTAAAAAACAATTAGATGCTGCAATAAAGACAGGAAGTATTGTGGAGCCTGGCAAATTATTACAATCAAAAGTAAGACATTCTGTTTATAAGGATAATGATTCTCTTTATATATCGAATCATTTAGGTAGAGATTTTTATACATTTTATGTAAAAGGTATTCAGTGGAAGGTTGATAATTCGATTCATAAAGATATTCAAGGATATAAATGTACAAAAGCTGTGGCAAAAGTGGGTAGGAGAACATATATCGCATGGTTTACTTATGATGTACCCATAAATGATGGTCCTTACAAATTTAAAGGTCTTCCAGGATTAATTTTGAAGGTCAATGATGAAAGTCAATACTTTAATTTTGAACTTCTTTCTATAACTAAAATAAATTTACCTATATCCTATAAAAAAGGACTGTTAATTACTAAAGATCAATACTTAGCAAAACGTAAAGAATATAGTAATGATCCTTCTCAAGGTAAAATTAATACTCCTGCGTATAGAAAAAGGATTAATGAAAATAAGAATAAGTTTAATAATTTTTTAGAAGAGTAGATAATGATAAAAATCCTCATCAAAACGATGAGGATTTTTGTTTTATAAAGCCCCGAAAAATCGTATTTTTGTTCAAATTATAAGATTTTATGGAATTTTTAGACAGATACCAGCAGATTGTTGCAGATGCCATCACTAAATATACTTTTAAAGATAAACCTTCGGAGCTCTATGATCCGATGAATTATATTATTTCCCATGGTGGAAAACGTCTTCGTCCCATTATGGTGCTAATGGCATGTGATATGTTCGGTGGAGATCTAAAGCAGGCAATCAAACCGGCATTGGCTATTGAATTCTTCCATAACTTCACCCTAATCCATGATGATATTATGGATGAAGCTCCTTTAAGAAGAAACAAACCTACCATTCATACTTTACATGGTCTTAACGTAGGAATTCTTTCCGGGGACGGGCTGATGCTGAAAGCATATAAGTTTTTTGAAGATCTTGAACCTGAAATTTTCAAAGCGTGTATCAGAATATTTACCCACACCGGACTTCTTTTATGTGAAGGACAGCAGTATGATATCAATTTTGAAACTCAGAAGGATGTTACTTTTGATGATTATATCAGAATGATTACTTACAAAACAGGAGTTCTAAGTGCATCTTCATTTGAGATCGGAGCTCTGATTGCAAGAGCAGATTTTAAAGATGCCAAAGCTATTTTTAACTTCGGAAAGCATATCGGGATTGCATTCCAGATTATGGATGATTATCTTGATGTATTCGGAGATCAGGCTCAGTTTGGAAAAAAACACGCCGGAGATATTTACGAAAATAAGAAAACTGTTCTATATCTATTAGCAAGAGAACACGCTACGGATGAAGAAAGAAAAGAACTGGATTACTGGTACTCTAAAAAAACTGAAAATGTGGATAAGGTGTACGGAGTAGAAAAAATATTCAGAAGAACTAAAGTAGATGAAAAAGCGTTACGTTTGATTGAAAAACATAATGAAATTGGACAAAGTTATCTTCAGAAAATAGATGTTCCGGAAGAAAAGAAAAAACCTTTTATCGAACTGGCAAATTATTTGTTGAGAAGAGAAAGTTAATATAGGTAGTAGAGGGTAGGTCGCAGGTAGTAGCAATTTACCTGCAACCTATTTCCTGCAACCTAATCCCTATACAATGAAATTCAGAACAGAAGTTGATATTCCTGCATCAGAAAAGAAAATTGAAATTGAAGATAAAATATTTTCAATAGGTTCGTGCTTTGCCTCTGAAATGACGGATTTACTGCAAGACGGGCAACTTCAGACTTTAAATAACCCTTTTGGGACAATTTTTAACCCTTTTTCCATCAATTATGCGGTCAATAGATTACATGATTCCGCATTTTATGAAGAAGAGGAGTTGATTACCTATAATGAAGAATATATTTCTCTGGATCATCACACCAGTTTTGATACCCGTTATATTCATCAGACCTTAGATAAGATTAATGGAGCCATTGAAGCGGGAAATGCCTTTCTTCAGGAAGCCGACTGGATTATTATCACCTACGGATCTTCATTTATTTATGAATTTCTTCCCAAGAAAAAACTGGTGGCCAACTGTCACAAAATTCCTCAAAAGTTTTTTGAAAAAAGACTGCTTTCCCATCAGGAGCTTACAAATTCCATTTATCAAACAATTCTTGATCTTAAAGATATTTGTAAAGAAGGTGTACAGATTCTGTTCACGGTTTCACCTGTAAGGCATACAAAAGATGGAATGGTGGAAAACCAGTTAAGTAAGTCTAAACTGATTACTGCTATCCATGAATCTATTTCGATGCTCGAAGACTGTCATTACCTTCCTGTCTACGAAATTTTAATGGATGATCTCAGAGATTACCGTTTTTATAAAGAAGATATGATTCATCCCAGCACACAGGCGGTTAATTATATTTTTGAAAAATTCGGGAATGCTTATTTTTCAGGAGAAACCCAGAATTTTATTAAAGAAAATTTTAAGATTATCAAAGCGCTGGAACATAAGACGAGTGATAAGAAAGATCCAAAGTTTATTGAATTCAGAGAAAAGCTGGATCAAAGAATCGAAGTTCAGCGTAAAAAGGTAAAACATAAAATATTTTAAATGCGTGATTTTACCAAAATTGATTATCTCAAAAGCGGTAATGAAAGACAGAGAAAAGCTTACGAAATTCTTACAAAACATGGTGTCTTTGAGAAGTTGAAAGATTATTCCCCGATTTTGGCAGGAACTGTTCCTATTGAGATTGACATTGAAGGAAGTGATCTGGATCTTATTTTTGAGGTGGATTTACAATTTGAAGAAGACTTTCTGGATGATTTAATGTTCAGCCGTTTTATTCCTCATGATGTGGACGTTGAATATCCGATTATAAACGGTGAAAAATGCATTACCTTAAATTTTATGCTGGAAGGGTTTCCCATCGAAATTTTCGGACAGAATAAGCCTACAATACAGCAAAACGCTTATCTACATATGATGGCTGAATACAAAATATTACAGGAAAAAGGAGAAGAGTTTAAACAAAAAATAATAGAACTTAAAAACCGGGGAATAAAGACAGAACCCGCTTTCGGAATATTGCTGGGACTTGAAAATCCTTATGAAGATCTATTGAAATTTTAAATAAAATGATTGATACACATACACATCTATACGCAGAAGAATTTGATGAAGACAGAAAAGAAGCTATTCAGAGAGCTTTAGATAAAGGAATTACAGAATTTTACCTTCCTGCCATTGATTCTGAATCTCACGAGAAAATGCTGCAACTGGAAACAGAATATCCGGGACAGATTTTTTCAATGATGGGATTACATCCTTGTTATGTAAAGCCGGAATCGTGGGAAAAAGAACTTGAGATCGTAAAAAATTACCTTAATCAGAGACATTTTCCGGCAATAGGAGAGATTGGAATTGATCTGTATTGGGATAAAACAACGTTAGATATCCAGGTAAAAGCTTTTGAACAGCAGATTGACTGGGCTATAGAAAAAGACCTTCCCATTGTTATTCATACAAGAGAAAGCTTCGATGAGACATTTGAAGTACTGGAAAGAAAGAAACATCCTAAACTAAGAGGGATTTTCCACTGTTTCTCAGGAAATCTTGAACAGGCACAGCACGCTATTGATCTTAATTTTATTTTAGGAATCGGTGGAGTAGTAACCTTTAAAAATGGGAAAATAGATCAGTTTCTGAGCGAAATTCCTCTGGATAAAATTGTTCTGGAAACAGATTCTCCTTATCTGGCTCCGGTTCCCCACAGAGGAAAAAGAAATGAAAGTTCCTATCTTGACTTGGTAGCAGGAAAGTTGGTAGATATTTACGGAAAGGATTTTTCTGAAATTGACCGCATGACTACAGAGAATGCAAAAAATCTTTTCAAATAATAAAACATTAAGTTTTAAGAGAAATAAAAACCCCTTTCCAATGTTGAAAAGGGGTTTGTTTTTTATTTCTTTCTGGTGAAATTCTTATTCTTTGGCTTTTTAAACCCAACGGAAGCTCCCGCAGAAGGCTTTTTACGGTTATTATTCGGCCTTGAATTATTGTTGTTACCTGTTTTTGGCTTTTCACCACCTCCAGACATTGGTCTGTTATTGGAATCTCTTTTTTGGGCTACCAGATCATCAGTATGGAACGGATGGTCTTTGATGACAGGAATTTTCTTTCCAATCAGTTTTTCGGTATTCTTTAAGTTCAAAAGATCCAGCCCATCTACAAAAGAAATAGAGGTTCCTTCAGCTCCGGCTCTTCCTGTTCTTCCGATTCTGTGTACATAAGTTTCAGAAACATCGGAAAGCTCAAAATTGATCACGAATTTCAATTCATCAATATCAATTCCCCTTGCTGCAATATCAGTGGCTACAAGAACCCTTGTTTTCCCGGATTTAAAGTTGTTCAGAGCATTTTGTCTCGCATTCTGAGATTTATTACCGTGAATAGCTTCCGCAGAAATATTGTCTTTCTGAAGTTTTCTGGAAATCTTATCTGCACCGTGTTTTGTTCTTGCAAAAACCAATACAGACTCCGAAATATCATTTTGCAGAATGTGAGAAAGCAAATTCAGTTTGTTATCTTTTTCTACAAAATAAACAGATTGTTTAATGGTATCTGCTGTAGAAGAAACGGGAGTAACCTCTACTTTTATAGGATTATTTAAGATAGAATTAGCAAGCTTCTGAATTTCAGCAGGCATTGTTGCCGAAAAGAATAAAGTCTGTCTTCTTTGAGGTAAAAGTTTAATGATTCTTTTTACATCATGTACAAAACCCATATCCAGCATTCTGTCTGCTTCATCAAGAACAAAGATTTCAAGATTTTTCAGGCTGATGATTCCCTGAGCAATAAAATCAAGAAGTCTTCCTGGTGTAGCTACCAGAATATCAACTCCTTTTCTCAAAGCAGCTTCCTGGTTTCCTTGCTTTACCCCTCCGAAAATAACAAGTTGCTTTAATGGAAGATATTTACCGTAAGCATTAATATTTTCCTCAATCTGAATCGCCAGTTCTCTGGTTGGAGTAAGGATTAATGCTTTTATATGTTTATTGGGAATTTTATTTTTGGATAAGTTCTGTAGAATAGGGATGGAAAAAGCAGCTGTCTTTCCTGTTCCTGTCTGCGCACAACCTAAAAAGTCTCTGCCTTCTAAGATATCAGGAATAGATCTTTCCTGGATAGGAGTAGGAGTCGTGTATCCCTGCTCCTGGATTGCTTTTGCAATAGGTTCTATTAAGTTTAAGTCTGTAAAATTCAAATGAATTATTTTAAAATTTAAATAAAAATTCCTTCAGTCTGAAAGAATTACATTTTGCAAAGGTAGGTTAAAAAAAATAAAGATTTTTTCACTGTTCCCAAGTATTTATTTGTCTTAAAACAGGAGAATAATAAGGAGTGTGGGTAAGCTTTTTAGAATATTTTTATGTATTTCTATGTTTTTAATTTAAAATTTAATAAACATGTAATCATTTTGTGAAATTATATAAGACTGTGTGAGAGGGTTATGTATATATTTGGTATACTAATAATCTTAAACATGAGAAAAACAATCGTTTTACTTGCAGCTATTGCAGGGATACAAGCCAATGCGCAATCCTGGAATCTTACTGGAAATTCAGGAACCAATTCAACCACCAACTTTATTGGAACAACAGACAATCAGTCTTTGGTTTTTACTACCAACAATGCTGAGAAAATGAAAATCACTACGGAAGGAAGATTTATTTTTCATGGTGTAACAGCTCCAGGACAAATTTGGGACAAAAATTTATTCTTTGGAGGCGGAGTGAATACTACAACCACTGCCAATAATACCGTTTTCGGAATGGGTGCTCTTACTCAGCTTACAGAGGGAGGAGGAAATACCGCCGTAGGAACGAATTCACTGTCGCTATTTACCAATGGGACCATGAATGTGGCTATAGGGTTTAATTCTATGAGAAGCACGGTCTCCGGCAATAGTAATACAGCTTTGGGAATGAATGCTCTGGAGTCTTTTAAAACAGGTGACTTTAATGTAGCAATAGGGCAGGCTGCCATGGCATCAGGTTCTTTGACAGGAAACTTTAATGTAGCACTGGGAGTAAGTGCATTACGGTACATTAATAGTGGAAACAGTAATATCGTTGTAGGCGCAGAATCTTTCAGGTCCATTGTCAATGGATCTAATAATATAAATCTGGGATTTTCGAATGCTAAATTAATTACCTCAGGGAATAATAATATTTTCATAGGAAATTATATAACACCTTATAACACAGCTTCTCCGGAAAATGAACTGAATATTGGAAACTGGATTGTAGGAAACAATGGTACTATAGGAATTGGTGAATTTACCAATCAGCTTCCTGCTGATGGAGTTGCACCGGATGGAAAGAAATATAAGCTTTTTGTAAAAGATGGAATCAGAACTGAAAAAGTGAAAGTAGATATTGCTGATAATAACGGTTGGGCAGATTATGTTTTTGAAAAAGATTACAAGTTGATGCCATTGAATGACTTAGCTAAATTTATTGATAAAAACGGTCACTTACCTGAAGTTCCTACTACAGAACAGGCTATTAAAAATGGGATTGAACTTAAAGAAATGAATATTCTTTTGCTTAAAAAGATTGAAGAACTGACATTATATACCCTTGAGCAACAAAAAAGAATAGAAGCTCTTGAACAAAAAGTGAAATAATAAAAATAAATATATGAAACGATTTTATATAGTTTTTATATTGGTTATACCCTTGTTTTTATTTTCTCAGAAAGAAAATGATAATTGGTATTTTGGAAATAAGGCGGCTGTTAATTTCTCAGCTTCTGCTGCTGTAGGTTTAAACAATAGTGAGATGGAAGCTTCTGAAGCATGCGGCACCATAAGTGATAGCAGTGGGAAACTGCTTTTCTATATGAATGGACAAACAGTATGGAATAGGGAACACCAAATTATGTCTAACGGTACTTTAGCTCCTAGTAATAATAATAGTGCACAGCAGCTGGCTATTGTTAAAAATCCGGCAGACAGTAATCAGTATTATGTTTTTATTACGGGTGAAAACGCGTTCGGGCAGTTTGCGATTAATTATTCAATTGTTGACATGACTTTAGGAGGTATCGGAGCTGATGGAGCGCCGTTAGGTGATGTTGTAAAGGATAAAAAAAATATTTCAGTCCTGAATCCATCCGGAAATGAGTTGTTCTCGGAAGCGGTAACTGTTGTAGCTCATTCCAATAAAGAAGACTTTTGGGTTTTAATACCTAATGGTTCGGATATTTATGCCTACAAGATTGATAGTAATGGATTTAGTAATGGACAGCCTATTGTAAGTAACCTGAATCTTCCGTTAAATTTAGGGTCTGGTAGATATTACAGTATTAAGGCTTCTCCTAAGATTAATAATCCAATGTATTCTAACCTTGTAGGTATTTCTTTTTGGGGAGATTTTAATGCGGGAAATGTTCCGGACACCTATTTCTTTAATCAGGTATATTCATTCAATGCATCTACCGGATTGATTACAAATGATTTTTTTCTGCATGTAAAAGGACTGAAAGCCTACCTGCCTGAATTTAATAGAGATGCATCCGTATTATTTCTTGGTTATGGACATATATATGCAGTAGATCTCGTTAATTCAACGTCTTCAAACGTTCAATATATGGAAATTTTTCACGATCCATCTAGTATTACTTCTTCTTCAGCTACTGGGATTCAGAGGAATATCTACGGGGATGTTTATATCAGCCGACAGTCTAAATCATTCCTAGGAAAAGTCATAAATCCTGATGTCTATAGTTCCTTTATGAGTGTAGATATGAACGCGGTAAGCTTGCTGAAAGCATCTGCAAATTATGGACTACCTCAGATAGTTCCTATACATGATAAATCCGGATTTGAAGGTTATTATCCTTGTGTAGGAAACCTGACTCTTTTCTCAGAACCGAATGTGTCTTTTTACTACAAAATAGCAGAAACAATAACGACAAAAGATAAATATATTTTGCAAGGGAAACATAATATAACCATGCAGGCGGGAGAAAGTATTAATCTTTTATCAGGTACTTTTATTGATAATGATGCCTCATATTATGGTTTTATAGCTCCTTGTAGCAAAGAAGAGGATAAGTTATCGAGGTCAGCATATAGAAAACCATCTCCTGTAAAAATGTTTTTAGAGTTGGATAAGAAAGAGAGAGTGGAAACTAACAGTGATATCAAAGTATATCCAAACCCTGTATCTGATTTCCTGACTATTACTGCTGCTGCAAAAATAAATAATGTTGAAGTATATGATATTTCAGGAAAAAGAATTGAAGTCAGTTTAAAAGATAATAAAGTAGATGTAAGAAACCTTTCTGGAGGTGTATATCTTATTATCATTGAAACGAAAAACGGAAAAATGACCAAACAGTTTATTAAGAAATAAAATCTGTTAAAAATAAATGGCTGCCCAACGGCAGCCATTTTTATAATTGAGCAAAATTACTTGACTTTAGTCCATTCCTGGTTCTTTCTTAAATTTTCCATAAACTGATACACTTCTGACAGCTTTTCACTTCCGCGTTTTCCATAGTCTTCCACATTTTTTGAAGTTCCGTCAGCAAATTTGATCCTTAAATGAGAGGTTGGGAGATCAGTAATATTGTGCTCGCCATATTTATCGTTTAAGCCTTTTACATTTAATCCATCCAGTAAACTGATGAGTTTATTGTAATCTTCTTCTTTGATGGTTCCTTTAAAAGTTCCCTCACGTGGCTTTGAAAACTCATCTTTTGAAGGTTTGTCATTGAAATTAAAATGTTCCGCTTCAAAAACGGCAGTTCTGTCGGCACTGATGGTCATTTTAAAGACAGGACAGAATCCAAAACATGGGGTAGCCTCATATTCAATGGTAGAATATTTGGAGTTTACTTTTTGAGAAGTACAGGAAAATAATAATATAAATGCACAAAGGCCTAGTAAATATTTCATAGTTTTTTTCAATTTCAGAGGATGTTTCAATAATTGTTCCAAAAAGAGAAAAGCTTCTTTTGTTTTTATGTTAAATATAAAATGGAAAACCTGCTTAACCTTTTATTTGAAACATTAAGATTGTATTAAGTGTTAAGAATATGAAGATAAGCTCCGCTTTATACTTAAGAATCGGAATGATTCATCTTAACTACTCTTTATTTCTTAAACCATTCTTAATGGTTTAATATAAAATATAAATTAACCTTTTATTTGAACCATTAAGATACGATGAAGATGTTAAGAATATGAAGATAAGCTTCACTGTACGCTTAAAAATCAGAATGATTTACTTAACTATACTTTATCTCTTAAATCCTTCTTAATGGTTTAAAATATTGTCTAAAAGAAATAGAATTAATTTTATTAAAAAACAGCCTCAGATTTTTCTAAGGCTGTTTTGTATGTTGCAGTTCCATTTTAAAATAAAACTGGTGAATCAATGTTTTTCTATCCGTGCAATTGCTTCCAGATAGCATCTTTAAGCTCCATAAGACCTTCTCCGGTAACTCCTGAGAAGAACAAAGGTTGTTTGTTTTCCGGAAACTCTGCTGCAATTTCTTTCTTCAGTTCATCATCCAAAAGGTCAGATTTTGAAACCGAAACAATGAAATCTTTATCTAAAAGTTCAGGATTGTATTCTTTCAATTCATTCTCCAGAATTTTAAACTCCTGAAAATGATTTTCAGAATCAGCCGGAATTAAGAATAAAAGGATAGAGTTTCTTTCAATATGTCTCAGGAATCTGTGTCCTAAGCCTTTTCCTTCTGCTGCTCCTTCAATAATCCCGGGAATATCAGCCATTACAAATGATTTGTAATTTCTGTAATCCACGATCCCAAGGTTAGGAGTCAATGTCGTAAACGCGTAGTTTGCAATTTTGGGTTTTGCTGCAGAAACAGAGGCTAAAAGTGTAGATTTTCCGGCATTTGGAAACCCAACTAACCCTACATCAGCCAAAATTTTAAGCTCGAAGACAACATAGCCTTCTTCACCGTCCATTCCGGGTTGAGCAAATCTTGGAGTCTGATTGGTAGAAGATTTGAAAAATTCGTTTCCTTTTCCACCTTTCCCTCCTTGCATCAAAATTATTTCCTGCTTGTCATCAAGGATTTCTCCGATAATTTCACCTTCTTCATTTTTAGCGATAGTCCCAATGGGAACATCGATATAAATATCAGAACCGTCAGCTCCTGTCAGCTGGTTTTTTGCTCCGTTTTCACCTCGTTCTGCTTTTATGTGACGGGTGTATCGAAGTGGAAGTAAAGTCCATTCATTAGCATTTCCTCTCATGATGACATGGCCTCCACGACCTCCGTCGCCTCCGTCAGGACCTCCTTTAGGAATATACTTTTCACGGCGAAGGTGGGCAGAACCAGCACCTCCGTGTCCGCTTTTACAATGGATCTTTACGTAATCTACAAAGTTAGACATATAGTATTTGTTACGAGTTGCGAGCTACGGGACGAAAATACGAATCCCGTATCCCGAATCTCGATTATTTAATTTTCTCTACCTCAGCGAAAAGTTTTTGGGAAATCTCATCAATTTCTCCAACACCGTTTACCTCTACATATTTACCCTGCTGCTTATAAAGCTCGGCAACTTCTGCTGTTTTAGTATAATATTCTTTAATTCTGTTTTCAATGATCTCTACATTGCTGTCGTCTGATCTTCCGCTGGTTTCTCCTCTTTTCAGAAGTCTTTCAACCAAAATAGTGTCCTCTACTACCAATGAAAGACAGATATCAATATCGTCATTCAATACTTCTTTAACGATAGTTTCCAAAGCTTCTGTCTGAGCAGTTGTTCTTGGGTATCCGTCAAAAATAAAACCATTGGTATCAGTAGGTTTTTTGATCTCGTCGATCAGCATATCTGTTGTTACCTGATCCGGAACCAATTCTCCCTTATCGATGTATGACTTAGCCAGTTTTCCAAGTTCAGTGTCGTTTTTCATGTTGTATCTGAAAAGATCACCTGTTGAAACCTGTTTTAAATTGAATTTTTCGATTAGATTCTGAGCTTGTGTTCCTTTTCCACTTCCTGGAGGGCCGAACAGAACAATGTTTATCATAATGTTGATACGCTTCCAGCCGTTAGTAATACACTGTTGGCTTTTAGCTTTTTTAAGTTAATATTTTACTTTTATTTCGATTAAGTTTAAAGCTAACAGCCAATAGCCAGTAGCTAATGACAATAATTAATGGTTGATTTGTCCGTCTTCCAATTGATATAAATTAGGTAGGTTTCTTCCCAATTCATCATAATCAAGGCCGTACCCAAGTACAAATTTGTTTGGAATTTCCATTCCGATATAATCCAGCTTGAAATCCTTTTTGTAAATCTCAGGTTTTAGTAAGAAACTAGCCAGCTTTACAGATTTAGGACGTTGTGTTTCCTTAAAATATTTGAAAAGACTTTCAACCGTATTTCCTGTATCTACGATGTCTTCTACAAGAATAATGTGACGGTCTCTTACATCTTTAGTCAACTCCATTTTCTGATAAACAATCCCTGTAGATTCAGTTCCAACATAAGAACTCATTTGAATGAAGGCAATTTCGCATTCCCCCGGGTAATATTTTAAAAGATCTGAGAAGAACATTACCACCCCATTTAAAACACCAATGAAAACAGGTACTTCATCTTTGTAATCTTCATAAATTCTTAACGCTGTCTCTTTTACAATTTCCTGAATTTCGGCATCCTTTAAATAAGGAACGAAAGTTTTGTCGTGAACTTTAATGCTTTCCATAAAATTTTTAGTAGGAGGCAAAGTTACGTATTTTTGATTAAAATACTTTCCTGTTTTTATCAGTTTGAAAAGTTTGGTGGTTTCAGGACTGTAGAATTGAATAATGAGATGAAGTCTGTTTAAATCATAATAAGGGTGAGCCTTTTTATGGGATAGAAAGGTATAGCTTCAAAAAAAGGACTTTGGAAATGATTCAGAAAAATAAGTGTTTAAAAAAGGAGCAGAAGAAGGGATGATAAATGTCCTGATTATGAATGAAAAGTGAATGTTCTCAAAAATTACTATCTTTGTTCTTTCAAAACCCAAAATACAGACATGTAGGATATCATTTCTTTCAGATTCAATAAGACGGTAACAAAGATGTTGCTGGTGTTCAACCATTATTAAGAAAGAAATCATGATTTTACTGCAAAATATATCCTTTGGGTTTCCGGGAGGAAATCTTCTATTTAATCATATCAATTTAACAATACAATCTCACACCAAATCAGCTTTGGTGGGAAGCAACGGCATGGGGAAATCAACCCTGTTGAAAATGATTGCTGGCGAAATACAGCCTTTAAACGGCAATATCAATATCCATGGTGATATTTTTTATGTTCCTCAGATGTTCGGGAATTGTAATCATCTTAGCATTGCTGAATGTCTGAAAATAGATCAGAAACTTCACGCTCTCCAAAAAATTACTGAAGGAGAGGTGGATGAAATTTATTTTGAAATTCTCAATGACGATTGGGATATTGAAGAGCGTTGCCAGCATGCCCTGGAACATTGGAACCTCGATAATTTTGAATTAACTCAAAAGCTGGAAGGCTTGAGTGGCGGTCAGAAAACCAAGGTCTTTCTTGCCGGAATTGAGATCAGCCAACCTGATAGTATCATATTGGATGAACCTACCAATCATCTGGATCTTGACGGAAGGAAGCTCCTGTATGACCTTATTGACAAAACAGATGCAACAGTTGTTATTGTAAGCCACGACCGTACCTTGCTCAACCTCGTTGATGTCATATTTGAGTTAAGTAATCAGGGAATTGCATCTTATGGAGGGAACTACGATTTCTATGCTGAGCAAAAAGAAGTGGAGGAGGAAGCTTTGCATAATGATATTCATTCGAAAGAAAGAGCTCTGAAAAAAGCCAAAGAAAAGGAAAGGGAAACCCTGGAACGAAAACAAAAACTGGATGCAAGAGGTAAAGGAAAGCAGGAAAAATCAGGAGTAGCGAGGATTATGATGAATACGCTTCGTAATAATGCTGAAAAAAACAGTTCAAAACTGAAAAGTGTACACGCTGAGAAAATCAGTGGTATTTCTGATGATTTGAGAGACCTGCGTTACTCTTTAAAAAATTCGGATCAGATGAAAGTGAATTTTAATGATTCCAATCTGCATTCAGGAAAAATACTTGTGGCTGCTGAAGCTATTAACTTCAATTATGGAAAGGAAAAACTCTGGAAAGAAAATATCAGCCTTGAGTTGCGAAGCGGCGATAGAATTTCAGTTAAGGGTTCCAATGGCTCCGGAAAAACTACGCTGATTAAGCTTCTGCTGGGAAATAGTAAGCCTTCGGAAGGGAAAATAACAAGGGCAGAATTCAACAGTATCTATATCGATCAGGAGTATTCTCTGATTGATCATGATTCAACTCTTTATGATTTTGTTCAGACTTTCAATGACAGTGCATTACAGGAATCTGAAGTGAAAACATTATTGTCAAGATTTTTGTTTTGGAAAGATAGCTGGGACAAAAAATGTGGAATGCTGAGTGGAGGTGAACGTTTGCGGTTGCTTCTTTGCGGACTTTCCATCAGCAATAAGGCACCTGATATGATTATTCTTGATGAACCTACCAATAACCTGGATCTGCAAAATGTAGAAATTCTCACCAGTTCTATCAAAGATTATCACGGAACTCTGCTGGTGATTTCGCATGATGAAGTTTTTCTTGAAGAGATTGGTGTGAATAGTGAGGTTTTGTTGGATTAATAACTATATTCATCCTTTGTCATTCCGTAGGAAGCTAAATATTATGGGATTTCTGCGAAATGCTAATTATTTATTTTCTGCGAATGAACATTGTAGTTAGTATTCAATAGGGATGGGCTTTAGCCCGTCTTTAAATATAGAATAAGAATCTATCGGCTTTAGCCAAAACCTATCATAAAAAAATCTGGAAATCAATTTCCAGGTTTTTTATTTTTATATGAAAAAAAGATTATTTCTTCGTTTTCTTAATCGCATCCAGATAAATCTTTTTAATACTGTTTTTCTCTTCCTTTTCACTGATATTTTCAAGAGCTGGAAGTAGAGTCGTATTATGCTTAGTCTTCAGTTTCAAAACTTCTCCCAAGGCAAATGCTGCACTCCAGCGTACCACAGTTCCTTCATGTTCTGTGTTACCCAAAAGGTTGCTGATGGCCTGATCCAGATTTTCAGGGAATAAATGAGCGGTATTTCCTATTACTTTGGCACTTTCCCATTTTATTCTGGGTGCTTTTTCAGTAAGCGTTTGGGTAACAAATAAAAATATGGTTTCATCTGCAAGGTTGGGATTCTGTTTCGTAGCATATTCCAAGGCTTCTATGCAGGTGGCTTTTGCAGGATCTTTTGATTTCTCAGCGAAAGCAATCACTTCATCAGCAGGCAAAGAAGAATCAATAATCCATTGGCTGATGATTTCTACTTTTTCCTTTGATTTTACAGTTTTGTCTTTTATAAGTTCTTCTATGGTCACAGGTATTGATTTTTTTTAGTGTCCTAAATTAATAATTCTGCTGAAAGTAACATAACCTTTGTCACTGCGAGCAAAGCGAAGCAATCTCTATATAGTCTGTTTTATTTTATTCAGAATAATATCCATCTTCTGGTGCAGTTCATAATCACCTGAAAGCTCAATCAAAGGAGTATTCATCCCGGACAGCCATTCCAAATGGGCTTTTAAAGTTCTGTTCGCAATACCGGTATTGTGATCGTAATCTTTAGCCCAATCCATAAACTCCTGGAACTTTTTAGCTCTTTCCGGGCTGGTAATCATTTCATCACCATATCTTTCGTATTCCCTTTTTCTCAGTCTTTCCATCCTGAGTTCAGAAGGCAGATAGAGAAATATAATCAGATCGAATGCCGGAAATATATTTTCACCCCAATGAATGATTGAACCTCCAAAAATCCAGCTGTCTGTGGAGTGAAGTTTATCTGAAACAACTGCGTTTCTTATTTCCGGATCTTGTCTTTCTGTAAAAGGATTTGATGTGGTAAGCCAGAAAAAATCATCACTGTCGAAATATTCAATATGGAGTTCCTCAGACAATACCTTCCCTAATGTTGTAACTCCGGAGCCGGAAGCTCCGAAAATATGTATTCTCATGGTTTTTAATTTTATAAAATCTGCGGGAATTTTTAATGTTTTGAAATCCAATGATCAATTTCATCCAATACCTGCTCCCGTATTTCCTCATTCAAAATCTCATGACGCATTTCCGGATAGATCTTCACGTCCACATGCTGAAAACCGTCAGTCTTTAAGTTGTTCACGGTATGCATTACCCCTTTTCCAAAATCGCCAATCGGATCATTCTGACCACTTACAAATAAAAAAGGAAATGACTTTGAAATAGAAGATGCCCAGTTTCTCGCTGTAGCCTTTTTATAAATGGTAAACAAAGTATAAAAAGCATTATGAGTAAACGGAATACCACAAAGTTCATCCTGCTCAAAAGCTTTTCTGTTGTTAGGATTTACACTGAGCCAGCTGGTATCACTGAAATCTTTATCCTTTTTAAAATGCTTGTTATTGACACTCGTAAAAACAGAATTCAAAAAAGTACGATGACGTGGGGCGATGGCATTGGTTAATGATAAATAAGCTCTCAATAGATCTATTCCTAGTAAAGGTCCTCCAGTTCCCGTAATGATAGCTCCTGCAAACTTAGTGCTAGCCTTTTGAAGGAGACAACGGGTGATAAAAGATCCCATCGAATGACCCATAATAAAATGAGGAACCTCTGGAAACTGCTCTGCAAGATGATCTGCCATCATTTCTGCATCTGCAACAAGCCTTTCATCCGGTTTTTCAAGCTGAAAAAAACCAATATCTTTTTTCTCTTTAACAGATTTTCCGTGTCCCAAATGATCATACGTCAATACAGCAATCCCATGAGCTGCAAAATATTCTGCAATCTCTGTGTACCTTCCACTGTGTTCCTGCATGCCGTGAACGATAAGTAGCGTGGCTTTTGCTGTTTCTGGTGAAAACAGGGTGTGGAAAAGTTGAGAGTTGGTGTCTGTTTTTGAGGGTAAATACGCAGATTTTTGTGATGGTTTCATAGTAATTAATCAATCAGATGTATCCTTAAGCTGACAATCAAATATAAAAATATATTGTTTTAAAATTAAAGTCAAATTAAAACTTATTTAATCTTTACTTTTTAAATTTTTCAAATCCAGTAAACAAAAACCAAGTTATATTAGATACAATGAGTAAAATAATTGTCCAAATTAGACTGGTTCCTGTTCTTGTTTCATAGGTTCCTGTCTCTTCTCTAAGAATAATTAAATCATTAGTATTTATTCCTGCATTTTCTAGTGTTTCTCTGTAATCATCAACCTCTCCAATAGACATTTTTTTTAGGAATTTTGTTTCAAAATAATGCTTCTTAAATTGAACTTCTGACGAATCAATAAAATTAAAAATTAATTTTTCCTGCTTGTTCTTATTATCAAAGACCCGATTGCTGAATTTTTGACCAATCAGTAATCCCATCCATAATTTATTTGATTCGTTAAATGTTTTTCTTTTATTTATAATAGGAGAGACATAATAACACCCTACGCCAATTTCATTTCCTCTATCAACACTTGATTTAGATACAGAGAATCTATAGTTAAGTTTATCAACTTCTGCATTTTGTATTGAATAATATAAAGTCTTCGGCTTCATAAATATCTCATCAGGGTTATTTAAATAAGTTATTTCACCATTTTTCCTATTTAAGTAAAACGTAAAAGTTATAATTGGAGCTGTTAATAGAAAAAAAAATATAAATAGAGAAAATGAATATTGTTTTTCACTAATGATAAGTAGTTTAAGTTTCTTTCTTACAACAAACCAGACAAGAATTAGTGAAGTCATTATAGGAATCCAATATCCAAAATATGAGTCATCAATTTCTAAATATGTATTTTGAAACCAATAAATTATTGAAAACAAAATGAAATAGGTGATTGAAGTGATAAGATAGGGAAGAATGATTCTATTTAATTTTTCTTTCATGATGGGATTAAAAGTAACAAAAAAAATATAATCCCATGATTTTCACCCCAACCCAAAATAAATATCCTCTAGAATTTGGTCGTCATTTTTTTTAAAAGTAATTTTGCACGAATCTAAAAACAAAAGTAAAATATGTCAACTTATGTAGTTGTAGGTCTTCAGTACGGAGATGAAGGCAAAGGAAAAATCACGGATGTTTTATCAGCAAAATCGGACTATGTAGTACGTTTCCAGGGTGGAGACAACGCTGGTC
The DNA here is from genome assembly GCF_002979755.1 of Chryseobacterium culicis. Taxonomy (NCBI): domain Bacteria; kingdom Pseudomonadati; phylum Bacteroidota; class Flavobacteriia; order Flavobacteriales; family Weeksellaceae; genus Chryseobacterium; species Chryseobacterium culicis. Next base: position 86,703 of record NZ_PCPP01000004.1, read on the forward strand.
ACACGGTTTATGTGGGTGAAGAAAAATTCGTTTTGCACCTTCTTCCTTCAGGAGTTCTTCAATGCAAAGGGAAATGTATCATTGCGAACGGAGTAGTGGTAAACCCTAAATCTTTTATTAGAGAAGTTGGTCAGATCGAGAGCAAAGGCTTGAGAACAGATCACATCTTTATCAGCAGAAGAGCGCATGTAATCATGCCTTACCACATCCTTTTGGATACTTACCGTGAAGAGGAACACGGAGGAACACAAATCGGAACTACCAAAAAAGGAATCGGACCTTGTTATGAAGATAAAATTGCAAGAGTCGGGATCAGAATGGTAGACCTTTTAAATCCTGAAATTTTAAGAGATAAAATCGAGAAAAACTTAAAAGTTAAAAATTCTCTTTTTGAAAAATATTACGGAAAACCAACTTTAGACGTTGAAGAAATCTACAATGAATATTTAGAAATCGGAAAACAACTTCAGGACAGAATCGTTGATACTGAATTAGAACTGAATGAAGCAATCAGAGACGGTAAAAACGTTTTATTCGAAGGAGCACAGGCATTAATGCTTGATATCGACTTCGGAACGTATCCGTATGTAACTTCATCTTCTCCATCTACAGGAGGTGTTTGTTCAGGAGCAGGAGTTCCGCCAACATCACTTCAGAACTTAATTGGTGTGGCAAAAGCATACTGTACAAGAGTAGGAAACGGACCTTTCCCTTCTGAATTGGATAACGAACTGGGTGAAAAAATCAGACAGATCGGTGGTGAATTCGGAGCGACTACAGGTAGACCAAGAAGAACAGGTTGGTTAGACCTTGTTTCTTTAAAGCATGCTTGTATGATCAATGGTATCAATAACCTTGTAATCACTAAGCTTGACGTTCTTACAGGAATTGAAAACCTAAAAGTGGTAACACATTACAAAACTGAAGACGGAAAAATCATCGATTATTTCACTTCTTCAACAGAAAAGTTATACAACTACGAGCCAATCTATCAGGATTTACCAGGTTGGAGCGAAGATATTACTAAAGCAAGAAGCTATGATGAACTTCCTGACACTGCTCAGAAATACATTGAGTTCATTGAGAAATATTTAGGAATCAATGTATACTTAGTTTCTGTAGGTCCTGAAAGAAGTCAGAACATCATCAGAAAAGAATTATTCTAATATTTTTAGACTAAAAATAACAAAGAGATCATCATGGGATGGTCTCTTTTTTTGTTTAAAATCTACTTTAATAGCTTATTGTATCCTTGTCAAGGTTTTAAACCTTGACAAGGATACTTATTCCCATCTTTAATTTTTTATATACTTTTGTCTTAAAACAAAGTGCAAATAAGAAATTATGGAAGAAAATAAAATACCGCAACGCTTTCTGGATAATATTGTGATCAGCTTATATTTTACCATTGCCTATGCTGTTTTGATTATTGTTTATTTAGGCTTACCGCTAAATGTAAGTGCAGATTTTTTATTGATTCTGTTTATTGTCTGCAGTTTGATTTTTAGCATAGGAGCCATTTATTTTGCTGCTAAAAGTTATTCGAAAACTAAGATCAGTTCTGTTATTCTCATCATTATTAATGCTTTAGGGTTATTAATACCGCTTACGCTTCTTTTATTGCTTGTTTAATCTTCTATACTGATCTAATAATCTGTTACTTGTGTTCTTTTTCTCTTATTTGTTTTTATGAAAAAATAAGAGTGTTTTTCTGTATGAATTTTCTATTTATAAATGTTAAAATTTAAACATTGTCATAAAATTTTCTAATATTATGTTGTTTTGGTAAAATTTTGGCAAATGTTTTGATATTACAACAGTGCTTATCGATAAGAACTAACAAAACTAATAATCACAATTTTTAACAGTTTAAATAGTAGTAGTGATGAAACAACATAATCAAAACCAGGAATTTCGTTTTAACGAAGTTCTGTTCGAGCACCGCAATAAAGACTATGGTGCCTATGCATTAAGAAACGAATCAGATAGAATATTAACCAAAGCACTTTTCATAGGAGCAAGTTTAATGGCAGCAGTATCCATTACACCATTTGTGATCTCTGCGTTACAAGGACCAAGTATCACTGAGAAAATTATTGCTTGTGATTTTGGACCGTTTGATGTTAAGAATGTAGATACACCAGAAGTAGTACCTCCTGTAGAAACTATAAAACCTGTAGCTCCATCTAATACAAAAACATTTGACAGTACAGTTCCTACGCCATCAAGTACAGCTCAGGATAATGTGAAAAAAGATCACATTCCTGATGATGCTGTAGCAGGTTTTAAAGACAACTTTAAAGGAGATCCGGTAACACCTAATACCCCAAATGTTCCGACAGTATCGGTAGGAACAGGGCCTGTAATAACGACAGCTCCACCAGTGATTTCTGCTCCCGTAGACAAAAATAAAATTGTCGATTCCGGAGAACTTGGTGTAGAAGCTAGCTTTGCAGGAGGAATAGACTCCTTCAGAAATAAAGTAATGAACAGCTTCGACGGCTCAGGAGTCGAATCAGAAGATGTTGTAAAAACGACAGTTACCTTTATTGTAGAAATGGACGGAACCATCTCAGGGGTAAAAGCTAACGGAACCAACGCCGATTTTAATAATGAGGCAATGAGAACAATTAAAATGATTTCCAATAAAGGAAAATGGATTCCCGCCAAAAACAAAAAAGGAGAATACGTAAGAAGTTATTTCAAATTTCCCATCTCCATGAAATTTGATAATTAATACGGAAAAGTAAATTTCAAATAGTTATCCACAAAGAATTTTTTTTGTGGATAATTTTTTTTATTGTTAAATTGCTTATTAACAATATTTTAACTCAATTTTGATTTTCCCCACTTACCGAGAGCAAAGAAAAAAGTGTATTTTTGAAACTTAAAGTTCTAATAATGGCAAAAATCATAGGTATTGCTAATCAAAAAGGAGGGGTGGGTAAAACTACCACCGCTGTAAATTTAGCAGCAGCATTAGGAGTATTGGAAAAAAGAATATTAATCATTGATGCTGACCCTCAGGCGAATGCAACATCCGGCCTGGGTGTGGAAGATGTTCAGTATTCTACATATAATCTACTGGAGCACAGTGCAGATACAAGAGTTTGTATCAAAAGAACGGCAACTCCAAACCTTGATATTATTCCGTCACATATCGACCTGGTAGCTGCGGAAATCGAATTGGTAGACAAGGAAGACCGTGAATATATGCTGAAGAAAGCATTAGCTACAGTAAGAGATGATTATGACTATATTATCATCGATTGTGCACCGAGTTTAGGTCTTATTACAGTCAATGCACTTACGGCAGCAGATTCTGTAATCATTCCGATTCAATGTGAATATTTTGCATTAGAAGGACTGGGGAAACTTTTGAATACTGTTAAAAATGTTCAGAAGATCCACAATAAAGATCTTGGAATTGAAGGTCTTCTTTTAACAATGTATGACAGCCGATTGAGATTATCCAATCAGGTTGTGGAAGAAGTGAATCTACACTTCCCGGAAATGGTTTTTGAAACCATTATCAGCAGAAATGTAAGATTGAGTGAAGCACCAAGTTTTGGAGAAAGTATCCTGAATTATGATGCAGAAAGTAAAGGAGCAGTTCAGTATATTCAGTTAGCTGAAGAAGTTCTTTTAAAGAATGAAAACTTAATAAAGAATTAAATTAATAATAAATGGCCAATAGGTGAATGCTAGGCATCACTTATCAAACATCATTTATCAATTATATCTATGAAGGACAAAAAAAGAGCTATGGGACGCGGCTTGGGCGCCATTTTAAGTGCAGAATCCAAAGCAACGATCAACTCCGCTACTGATGAGGGAGCAGATAAGTTTGTGGGAAATATTGTAGAAGTTGCGCTTGAAGATATCTATCCGAACCCGACGCAGCCGAGAACTTATTTTGATGAAAAAGCATTAAACGAACTTGCTCAGTCGATCAAAAATCTGGGTGTAATTCAGCCGATTACTTTGAGAAAAGACGGTGAAAGGTTTGAAATTATTTCCGGGGAAAGACGTTACAGAGCAACGAAGATTGCAGGGTTAACAACGATTCCTGCTTATATCCGTTTAGTCAATGATCAGGAGCTTCTTGAGATGGCTCTTGTGGAAAATATCCAGAGAGAAGATCTTGATGCTATCGAAATTGCATTGACTTATCATAGGCTTTTAGAAGAGATCGGCCTTACTCAGGAAACACTGAGCCAGAGAGTAGGGAAGGACAGAAGTACCATCACCAATTCCATCAGGTTATTAAGGCTGAACCCGGATATTCAGAATGCCATCAGAAGCGGTGAAATTTCTGCAGGACACGGAAGAGCTATTATCAGTCTTGAAAGTGAAGAAGATCAGCAGATTCTGTTTGATCTGATTATCAAAGAAAAATTAAACGTTCGTCAGGCAGAGCAGGCTGCTGCTGTATTGAAGAATCCAAAGTCTCCCGCTGCAAAAAAAGCAAAAGTGGAACTTTCCAATAACTATAAAAAAGCCCAGAAGACCATCGCTGATATCTTAGAGGTAAAAGTGGAAATCAAAGCTTCTGGAAATGGTAAAAAAGGTAAAATTGTTCTGGACTTCAAAAACGAAGAAGAGCTGGAATATATTTTATCCCATATTAAATAAATGAAGAAAATATTTTTCACATTTTTCTTGTGTATTGCTGCACTGGCCTCTTCACAAGTAAAACCTATTGATACCGTTCGGATGCAGACTCCTCCGAAAGAGGAATCACGTTTAGTGAAGCCGAGTAAAACAGAGGCAAAGATCATTGAAGATCTTGAAAAAGCAAATGGCCCCACGGTAAAAACGATAAAGCTTAATCCTACCAGAGCAGGATTGTATTCTGCAGTTTTACCCGGATTAGGACAGTTTTATAACAAAAAGTACTGGAAAATTCCCATTGTATGGGGAGCGGTAGGAGCTGGAGTCGGTATTGCTGTATGGAATGATAACCAATACAAAAAATATCGTGAATATTACGTAGCAAAGCTGAATGGTACACCTAATGAATTTGTAGACAGTCACCCGTGGCTGGACAAAAAAGCTTTGGGAAATGCTCAGGACAGAGCCAAAAGACAAAGGGATTATGCCATTGCCATTACAGGGTTGATCTATATTCTGAATATTGTAGATGCTGTAGTAGATGCTCACCTTTACGAAAGCCGTCATGACCCGGATTTGGTTTTTAAACCATCAGTAATTCAGGATCAGTATGGATATAGTGCTCCAAAAACAGGATTCAGTTTAAGTTACAGATTTTAAAATATAACATACCTGCAGAAAGATCTGAAGATTGAATGCAGTAGTAAAAAAATAAAAAGATCATATGAAAATAGCATTAGTGGGTTATGGTAAAATGGGTAAGATCATTGATGAGATCGCACAGAAGAGAGGTCATGAAGTAGTTGCCCGCCTGAAGGAAACCCCAACTGCTGAGAATCTTAATAATCCGGATGTTGTGATTGAATTCTCATTACCGGAAGTAGCATTTGAAAACATCAAAGCTTGTCTTGAAAATAAAATTCCGGTGATTTGCGGAACTACAGGATGGCTGGATCAAAAAGATGAAATAGAAAAATTAGCTGTAGATAACGATTCAGCTTTCTTATATGGTTCCAACTTCAGTTTAGGAGTGAATTTATTTTTTGCCTTAAACGAAAAGCTTGCCGATCTGATGAAAAATGTAGATGAATACTCTTGTCAGTTAGAGGAAATTCACCACATCCATAAAAAAGATGCTCCAAGTGGAACGGCTATTTCTATTGCCGAAGGAATCATTCAAAACAACCCGAAATTCGATGCATGGAAACTGGAAGAAACAGAAGGTAAACAGCTTGGAATTTTCGCAGTACGTGAAGATGAAGTACCGGGAACTCACAGCGTGTATTACAGAAGCGAAGTAGACGAAATCGAAATCAAACATACTGCTTTCAACAGAAACGGTTTTGCATTGGGAGCTGTAGTAGCTGCTGAATGGATTAAAGATAAAAAAGGAAACTTCGCAATGAAAGATGTTTTGGGACTTTAATTTGTAACAAATTCTGTAAATTGCAGACCAATAAAACAGAAAATGATGAATAGTGAATTGTAAATAGCGGACTGCTTTTATCATTTATTACTCATCATTTTATCATTTATATCATAAGAATAGGCACAAAAATTTATGAATTATTTTTTAACTTATACAGTATATGTCCTCATACTATCCGTATTGATGGGGATTTCATCTTGGAAACTGTTCAAGAAAATGGGCTATAGCCCTTTATTTGCTTTTATCCCTTTTTACAACTATTTCATCATTTTGAAAGAAACAAAACACCCGAAATGGTGGGCAATTCTTTCTTACCTTCCGATAGTAGGGCCCATTATGATGTCTGTTTTTCACCTTTATCTAGTGAAAAAATTCGGGAAAACACTTTTCAAAGATCAGATTCTTACCGTAATCCTTCCATTTATTTATATGGCGGTGATTAACTATTCTAAAGATGTAGAGTTAGAAGATGAAAATGCCAACGAGCTATTTCTTACAGATGAAGAGAAAAATGATAAAAAGAAAGATACATTCATTGGTTCAATTACCTTTGCAGTAGTTTTTGCAACCATCATCCACGTTTTTGTAACACAGCCATTCGGAATCCCTACAGGATCTATGGAAAGAACATTATTGGTGGGAGACTTCCTTTTTGTTAACAAATGGAGCTACGGATACAGACTTCCGATGCGTCCGGTAGCTATACCTTTCCTTCAGGGAACAATTATGGATACAGGGCAGAAAGGCAATCCGAAAGATGATCCGAAATCTTATGTAGATGGAGTAAAACTTCCTTACACAAGAATTTTACAATTCAACAAACCACAGAAAAATGATGTTGTAGTTTTCAACTATCCTCAGGATTCAGTACATACTGCAATTGATAGAAAAGATCCCTACGTAAAAAGATGTGTGGCTGCTGCAGGTGACACTTTTGAAATGAGAGCCGGAAGACTTTTCGTAAATGGAAAGCCGGAAACCGTTTTAGGTGATCAGGAAGTACAGCACAGATATATTGTCACTACAGATGCGCAATTAGATATCCCTACTTTGTATAAAGCTTATGGATTTTTACCGGTTCAGGAGGTTCAACAAAATAGCGGAGGTTTCCTTTATGGTTTTCAGGGTTTAACAGATAAAACGGCTAAAGAAATTAAAGAACTTCCTCATGTTATTGATATGAAGGAAGAGGTTTCAACAAAAGGTGAAGCTGCAGTATATTACAGAGACGAAGCTAAAACTAAAATTGATACAACACAATCGATCTTCCCAATCAACAAACCTTGGAATCAGGATTGGTACGGTCCGGTTAGAATTCCTAAGAAAGGAGATGTTGTAGCCATTAATCAGGAAACACTTCCAATGTATCAGTGGATTATTTCTGAATATGAACACAACAGCTTAGAGAAAAAGAACGGAAAAGTTTTCATCAACGGAAAAGAAGCTAGCCAATATACTATTCAACAGGATTATTATATGATGGTGGGAGACAACAGAGATGCTTCACTAGACGCAAGATTCTTTGGTTTTGTTCCGGAAGAAAATATTGTTGGAAAGCCAATGTTTACATGGATGAGCCTTCAGGGTGCATTTGCAGACAGCAGTTCTACTTATCAGGCGCCATTCAAAATCCGTTGGGAAAGAATGTTCAAAGCAACCAATACAGGAGAAGCCAATAAAACCTCTTACTGGTGGATTGCAGCGATGATTCTGATCCTGTTCTTCGGATGGGAGTATTTCATGAAATTATTCGGAAAGAAAAAAACTGAAGACGACTAACAGAAAAATTAAACTTAAAATAGAATGAAGTATTTGAAAAAATACTTCATTTTTGTATTATGAATATGAAGAATGTATTATTGCCGGCATTTTATATGCCACCAATTTCATGGTTTTCAGTGTTTTTAAATCCTGAGAGTGAAATTGTACTGGAACAGTTTGAAAGCTTTCCCAAACAGACTTATAGAAACAGAGCCAACATCTATGGAGCTAACGGGAAATTGTCATTAATAATCCCTATCAATCATAACGGAAAAAGAGAATACAAAGATGTTGAAATCTCTTACCGTGAAGACTGGAGAACGCTTCATTGGAAATCAATCAAAACAGCGTATCAGAGCTCTCCGTATTTTGAGTATTATGAAGATAAGTTCAGAAAAATATTTGACCTTAAAGAAAAGTTCCTTCTTGACTTTAACCTTAAAGGGATAGAAGTAATCCAACAGATACTGAAAACAGAAAAGGCACACTCTTTGAATGAAGAATATATCAAAAATCCTGAAAGTATCAGTTTCAGAGAAAAGTTTTCGGCAAAGCTTCCTTCAGAATTTCAGATGGAAGACTATTACCAGACGTTTTCTGATAAATTAGGATTCTTGGAAGACCTTTCGGTTATTGACCTTATTTGTAATAAAGGTCCGGAATCACTGGTGTATATAAAAAATATAAAACAATTATAGCATACCATCGCTATTAATGAAATATTTAGCATAGAACACATGAAGGTGGCGATTGGGATATGTCTTTAAAAAATTAAATATCAAAATATGAAAAAGGTATTATTAGCTGCAGTTTTTTTAGCAGGCTTTAATTTCTCTTTTGCGCAGGATTCTAAAGCTAAAAGTATTGATCCAAACGAAGATAAAGATCTGATGACATGGTATCATAAAGATTTTGCAACTTCAAAAGTATATGGAGTAAATACGGCAAATGCTTATAAATACTTAGAATCTAAAGGATTGAAGCCTAAAACTGTTGTGGTAGGAGTTCTGGATAGTGGAGTACAGGTAGATCACCCCGGATTGGTAAAGAACTTATGGTCAAATCCTAATGAAATTCCTGGAAACGGTAAAGATGATGATGGAAACGGATATATTGATGATGTACACGGATGGAACTTTATAGGAGGTAAAAACGGTGATATCGATATCGATAATATGGAGGTAACAAGAGTTGTTGCTAAATATAAACCTGTTTTCGAAGGTGACGATTCCACAAAGAACAAAGCCAACCAGGCTAAAATGAAGGATGAGTTTGATATGTATATGAAGGCCAAAGATATGTTCAATAAAAAAAGTATCGAGGCAAAACAAAGCTTTCAGACCTATTCTATGCTAAACGAGCTGATTCCTAATATGGTAAAATTATTAGGAGGGAAGCCTGTGACTGCAGAAACAATCTCAGCCATTAAAGCCCCTACAGATCAGAAAGATGCTATTGCTCTGGAGTTCTTGGGACAAATCTCTCAAAGTCCGGAATTCAAAGGAAAATCTGCAGAGGAATTTGAAAAGAAGATGAAGGAGGAGATGAAAGAAGCGATCGATCATTTTGCTCCTGCAGCAAAACAATATGACCTTTCCTATGATCCAAGAAAAGAAATTGTGGGTGATAACTATGATGACTATTCTGAAAAAATCTACGGAAATAATCACTATGAAGGAGCAGACGCAGAACACGGAACCCACGTAGCAGGAATCATTGCCGGATTGCCACAAGGAAAAGAAGTTCAGTACGGGGTAGCTTCCAAAGTGGCTAAAATCATGTCTGTAAGAACCGTTCCGAATGGAGATGAAAGAGATAAAGATGTTGCTAATGCTATCAGATATGCCGTTGATAACGGAGCAAAAGTACTAAACATGAGCTTCGGAAAACCTGTTTCTCCAGGTAAAGATGTTGTTTGGGATGCTTTTAAATATGCTGAAGATAAAGGGGTACTTTTAGTGAAAGCAGCTGGAAACGAAAATGAAGATGTAGCAGAACATTTGGCATATCCTACCAACTTTAAAAACGTTACTGATGAAAAGCCATTTGTAAGCAACGTTCTTGTGGTAGGAGCAAGTACCAATAAAAACAATGCCTTGAGAGCCGATTTTTCTAATTACAATAAGAAAATGGTAAATGTTTTTGCTCCGGGAGAAGAAATTTATTCTACTGTTCCTAAAAATCAATATAAATACCTTCAGGGTACTTCTATGGCTTCACCTGTAGTTGCCGGAGGAGCAGCTGTTTTATTAGCTTATATGCCAGATCTGAAGCCTTATCAGATTATTGAAGCACTGGTGAAAAGCAGTAACCCAAGTACAGCAGATGGTTTTGGAGACCAATCCCAGGCGGGTGGAGTGATCGACCTGAAAAAAGCTGCAGAATACGCTTATACCAATTTCTACAAAGGAAATAAGCCGTCAAGTACTGCCAGGCCTTCGAAATCCGTAAAAAAGGCTGTTAAAAAATAATTTATCTCCCTGTGTTTAAGGAGAAATCATAAAGAGTCCGAATTTTTTCGGACTTTTTATTTTTTATTTTAAATTTTGGCACGGTTTTTTGTAACTTTATAGTAACAAAATAATAAACAACAAAATGAAAAAGTTACTACTTGCAGGGATGTTGGGAACATCACTTTTTGCAGTTTCGTGTTCCTCTGTTAACAAAGCAGCTACATCTCAAAATCAAAGAGCAGATTTCCTGAAAATGAAAGGAGACTGGCAGATTGTGAGCATAGATTATGATAAAGGTTATAAAATTAAACCTTTTGACGAAGGCGCAGACGCACAGTGCTTCGTAGGAAGCCACTGGAGATTGATTCCTAATAACTGGACAGGAGCGTATACTTTAAACGGAGGTGGAGATTGCCCGGCAATTACACAGCCTATCAAATTTGAAGTAAAAGGAGGTAATACTTTTATGTTTAAAAAAATTGCTTCAGGTACAAAAGCAAAACAAAATACAGCGGGGTACAGCCTTACTCTGATCAATCAGACTACAGATCAGTTTTCGCTTGAGCAAGATGTTCCTTTCGAAGGAGGTAATGTAAAAGTAGTTTACAACTTCCAGAGAGCAGGAATGAAATAATTTATCAACATAAAAGATCAAAAAAATGAAATTTACAAAAACATACGTAGGAGCTCTTTTCTTGTCATCAGCATTATTATTGACAAGTTGTGAAGCCGTTCAGAATTCAAATCACCAACAAAGAGGTACAGCCGTAGGTGTTGCTTCAGGAGCAGTACTGGGAGGTATCCTTGGTAATAATGTAGGTAAAGGAGGAAACGGTGCTATTGGTGCTGTATTAGGAGGTATTATCGGAGGTGTTGCTGGTAACGTTATCGGTAACAAAATGGATAAGCAGGCAAAAGATATTAAAGAAACTTTACCAGGTGCTCAGGTAGAAAGAGTAGGAGATGGTATTAAAGTAACAATGAATGAAAGTATTGTTAACTTCGCTTTTGACTCTTCAAACCTTACTTCGGTAGCCCAAACAAACCTTGATAAATTAGCTGAAGTATTGGTTAATAACCCAGATACAAATATCAATATCTATGGTTACACAGACAGCAAAGGTGCAGATGCTTATAACCTTAAACTTTCTCAAAGAAGAGCTGATGCTGTGAAAGCATATTTATCAGGAAAAGGAATTGCATCAAACAGAATGTTTACAAAAGGTGAAGGAGAAGCAATGCCTGTAGCAAGTAACGATACTGACGAAGGAAGAGCTAAAAACAGAAGAGTAGAGTTTGCTATTACTGCCAATGAAAAAATGATTAACGATGCCAAACAAGGCCAATAGTTAATTTAATATATAAATATTTTCGTAAAAGACCGCCCCGGCGGTTTTTTTTGTATTTTTATGCTAGAAACTTTGAATTTATTATTTTTGTATTTGAAATAACATAAATGAAGAAATATTTAAAGCTGCTCCGTGTGGAGCAATGGGTGAAAAACCTTTTTGTATTTGTCCCTCTGTTCTTTTCAGGTAATATTACCAATATAGATCTGCTTCTCAAAAGCATTTTTGCATTTGTTATATTTTCGCTTGCTGCCAGTGTGGTGTATATCCTGAATGATTATAATGATATTGAAGCAGACAAAAAACATCCTGAAAAAAGGAGAAGACCTTTGGCGAGTGGAGCTATTTCAAAATCAAAAGCCATAGGAATTCTTATCGGTCTTATTGTTGTAGATATTGCTCTTGTATTCTTTACAAAACTTTATTTCCATGAGCTACTCTGGAAATTTGCCATCATCATAGGGTTTTATGTGGTCATGAATCTTGCCTATACTTTTAGGCTTAAACATGTTCCTATCATTGATATTTTTATTATTGCCATAGGATTTGTATTGCGTGTACTGGCTGGAGGTTATATTACCGGAATCAGTATTTCGCAATGGGCGATTCTGTTAACGTTTGTGTTGGCATTAGTACTGGCTATTGGGAAAAGAAGAGGAGAGCTTATCAATGCTCAGGTTTCAGGAAAGACAAGAAAAGCACTGGATGGATATAACGTTCAGTTTGCAGATATTGCCTTATCCATTTCTATTACGTTAGCTATTATTTGCTATTTGATGTTTACACTGTCTCCGGAAGTTCAGGAAAGATTTCATGAACGGGTTTTCTATACGGTAATTTTCGTTGTGTTCGCATTGTTAAGATATCTTCAGCAGACATTGGTTTATAACAGGACAGAATCTCCTACAAAAATTGTTTACAGAGACCGTTATATACAGGTTACTCTGTTGCTTTGGGTAGTTACATTTTTAATTCAAATTTATTTTAAGAAATGAAGCCTAATTTCATACAGAAAGTTACAAACTGGGGAAACTTTCCCATAGTAGAGAAGGAAATGAGATCCGAGGACAGTTTCAGAAAAATAAAAGAATTTGTACTCAATCACAACGAAGTTATTGCAAGAGGGAATGGAAGATGTTACGGAGATGCTTCGCTGGGAGAATCTATATTTTCAACAAAAAAATTAAATAAGTTCATCAATTTTGACCGCTTGAACGGGATCATAGAATGTGAATCCGGAGTACTGCTTTCCGATGTACTGGAAATAGCTGTTCCGCAAGGATATTTTCTGTATGTAACTCCCGGGACAAAATTTGTATCAGTAGGAGGTGCTATTGCTTCCGATGTTCATGGAAAAAATCATCATGCAGAAGGATGTTTTTCAGAATATGTGATTGAATTTAAGCTAATGACTGAGAACGGGGAAATTATTACCTGTTCCAGAGAAGAAAATTCAGAAAAGTTTTGGGCTACCATTGGAGGAATGGGACTTACAGGTATCATTCTTACAGCGAAATTTAAACTTAAAAATATAGAATCTGCATACATTCGTCAGGAAAGTATAAAAGCAGACAATCTGGATGAAATATTTAAACTGTTCGAAGAAAGTGAAAACTGGACCTATACGGTGGCCTGGATTGATTGTCTTCAGAAAGGGAAAAATATCGGTAGAAGTATCCTGATGAGAGGTGAGCACGCTTTCCAGCATGAACTTCCCCAGAGCTTTTCAAAAACACCACTACGGTTGAAGAAAAAATTACAGCCTACAGTTCCTTTTTATTTTCCGGGATTTGTATTGAATGCCCTTACCGTTAAAATATTCAACTGGCTTTACTATAAAAAACAGTCTAAAAAAGAAGTGAAAAACTTTATCGACTATGAGACGTTTTTCTATCCTTTGGATGCCATCACAGATTGGAATAAGATCTACGGGAAATCCGGTTTTATACAGTATCAGATGGTGATTCCTAAAGAAACCGGAAAAGAAGGAATGAAAAGAATCCTTGAAACGATTGCCAATAGTGGGAACGGATCATTCTTAGCGGTTTTAAAACTTTTTGGAAAGAACAATCCTCAGGCTTACAACTCATTCCCTGTGGAAGGGTATACACTGGCTCTGGATTTTAAAGTCAATTCAAAACTGAAAAAGCTGGTAGATCAGCTTGATGCTATTGTTCAGGAGTTTGGAGGAAGAATTTATCTTACCAAAGACAGTATGAGCAGATCATCATTAACCAGCTACCTGAAAAATATTCAAAATCCTAAATTTGTGTCTTTACAGCACAAAAGAATCATAAATAATAACTCATAATGATAGTTCTGGGAAGTACATCTGAAGTGGCACAGGCTTTTGTGGAAAAAGCACTTCAGGAAGGAGAAAAGTTTGAAAAAATCTATCTTTTTACCTCAAATAAAGAAACTACAGAGCGTTTTGCTAGACATATTGATGTAAAGTTTCTGCAGCAGGCGGAAGTCATTGAACTGGATCTGACGAAAGAAATTGATTACAATAGATTTGATAATATCAGTTCAAATGTATTATTTTGTGCCGTAGGATATTTAGGAGACGGAACAGAAGAAGGATTGTATGATAATCGAAATACAGAACGTATCATCGATATCAATTATTCAAAATTGGTTCCTGTGATGAATTATTTTGCCCATAAGTTTGAAAGCAGAAGATCCGGAACGATCATCGGGCTTTCATCCGTGGCAGGAGACCGAGGAAGGCAGAGTAATTTTATCTATGGAAGCGCAAAAGCAGCTTTTACAGCTTATTTGAGTGGTTTGAGAAACTATCTTTTTGATAAAAAAGTACATGTTCTTACCATAAAACCAGGGTTTATGGCCACTAAGATGACAGAAGGACTTCCTTTGAATCCGAAGTTGACAGCGACTCCCAAACAGGCCGCTGCGTGTATTTATAAAGCCTTCAAAAAGGAGAAAAACGTGGCATATGTTTTGCCGGTTTGGAGTGTTATTATGATGATTATCAGGAATATTCCTGAGTTTATATTCAAAAAATTAAAGCTTTAAAAAAATGAAAAAATTGTATTGTTTTGATTTTGACGGAACCCTGACGTATAAAGATACCATGTTTATGTATCTTAAATTTTACGATTCTACAAAATACCGTATACAATTTTTAAGACATGTACCCTTGTTTATTCTGCTGAAACTGAAACTGGCCGAAACGGAAAAAGTAAAAAAAAGCTTTATCGGTTCCATTTTAAGAGGACAGACCCAGGAAAAAATCGAACAGAAATCTAAACAGTTTTTTGACCAGCATTATCCTAAAATAGTGAGGGAAAATGCGTTAGACTTTATAAAAAATATCGATAGGAATAATACACAAAGTTTATTGGTAACTGCTTCATTAGATATCTGGGTGAAACCTTTCGCCGATGAACTGAAAATGGAGCTTGTTTCTACGCGGGCAGAGTTTAAGAACGGGGTTTTCACAGGAAATTTTGTAGGAAAAAACTGCAACGGGAAGGAAAAACTGGTAAGAATTAAAGCAGAAATCAACGATTCTAAGTACGATAAAATTATTGCATTTGGGGATACTTCAGGAGATCGGCCAATGTTGAAATGGGCAAATGAGGGACATTACCAATTTTTTCATTAATTTTGGGAGATAAAATTGTAAAAAATGAAAAGCCTGTTAATAGCATGTGCAGTAATTTTTATGAGCTGTGCAAGCACTTCAACTCAGAAATCTTCTGCTGTACAGGAAAATACGGAACTTCTTGTCTCTGAATCTCAGGGAGGAGCTGAAACACCCGGCTTTAAAATCATTAAAGACGAAACAGATTTCCGTACTATTATTAAAGGAAGTTTTGGCATTGCAGACCTGGGGAATGAATCGTATATCAAATACCCGCAGTTTCCAAAAAACAAAAAAGTCGTTTTATACAATTTGGGAACCTTCAGATCAGGGAGCCATAAAATTGAAGAGATCAAAAGTATATCTGTGAAAAACCAGATTCTGTATGTAGAAGTTCCGGCCGGAGAACCCTCAGGCGGAATGGAAATTCAGGTAATCTCCAGCCCTTGGTTTATTTTTACTGTTCCCGCAGATTACAAGTTTACCTCCGTAGAATTAAAATATTCAAAATAATAATGGATAAAGTATATTTAGATAATGCCGCAACCACTCCGCTTGCAGAAGAAGTTATAGATGCAATGGTTGGCACTATGAAAATGAATTTCGGAAACCCGTCTTCAACGCACAGTTTTGGTCAGGAAGCAAAAATCCTTATTGAAAATGTAAGAAGACAGGTTGCAGACTATCTTCATGTAAGTCCTGCTGAAATCATTTTCACTTCCTGTGGTACCGAATCAAACAACATGATCATCAAATCCTCGGTAGAACATCTGGGAGTAGAAAGAATCATCAGCTCTCCTCTGGAACATAAATGTGTTTCTGAAAGTATTCTGGATATGAAAAGCAGAAAAGGAGTAGAGGTGAACTACATCCGTCCCAATGAAAAAGGAGATATTGATCTTGCTAAATTAGAAGAGCTTTTAAAAGCTTCAGATAAAAAAACACTGGTAAGCTTAATGCATGCCAACAACGAAATCGGAAATATCATCAACCTTAAACAGGTTGCCCAACTGTGCAAAGAGCATCATGCTCTTTTCCACTCAGATACTGTACAGACCATGGCTCATATGAACCTTGACTTTTCAGATATTCCTGTAGATTTTGCATCCTGCAGTGCCCACAAATTTCACGGGCCAAAAGGAGCAGGGTTTGCATTTATCAGAAAAGCAACAGGTTTAAAAGGAATTATTACCGGAGGACCTCAGGAAAGAAGCCTTAGAGCCGGAACAGAAAATGTTTGCGGTATCGTAGGGTTAGGTAAAGCATTAGAGCTTTCTCTAAATCATATGGAGGATTATACCCACCATATGCAGGATATCAAAGATTATGCAATTGAAAGACTTTCTGCAGAAATAGAAGGGATTAAATTCAATGGAAGAAGTGCTGAAAAGGAAAACAGCCTTTATACCGTTTTAAGTGCTTTATTGCCTTATAAAAATCCATTAATCGGACTTCAACTGGACATGAAAGGAATTGCAATCTCTCAGGGAAGTGCATGCTCATCAGGAGCATCAAAACCTTCAATGGTAATGATGATGGTGCTTTCTGAGGACGAAATGGATCACTGTACACCATTACGTATCTCTTTCAGCCATATGACGACCAAAGCGGAGATCGATACATTAGTCAATGCTTTGAAAGAAATTTCAAGTGATTACACTATAGAAAAAACTAATGTTGAGCATAGATAGTCTTATGCTCTAAAAATTGTAATTTTGAACATCCGATAAAAGGATTTAAAAGAAAAATAATATTAATTAAAATAAAAGAGACAAAAAATGGCTTTAGAAATTACAGACAGCTCATTTCAGGATACGGTTTTAAAATCAGATAAACCGGTATTAGTAGACTTCTGGGCAGTATGGTGTGGACCTTGCAGAACTTTAGGACCAATCATCGAAGAAGTAGCATCAGATTTTGAAGGTAAAGCAGTAGTTGGGAAAGTAGATGTAGACAACAACCAAGAGATTTCTATGCAGTATGGTATTAGAAATATCCCTACAGTTCTTATTTTTAAGAATGGAGAAGTAGTTGATAAATTAGTAGGTGTAGCTCCAAAAGAGGTAATCGCTGAAAAATTAAGCGCTCACTTATAAAAAAAATAAGTTTGATAATGAACGCCTTCCAGCATTGGGAGGCATTTTTTTTAAAATAATTTGCAGATAACAAAAAAAGTTGTAATTTTGCAACCACGAAAAAGAAACGACGTTCTTTAAAATTATGATCCGGTAGTTCAGCTGGTTAGAATGCCGCCCTGTCACGGCGGAGGTCGCGGGTTCGAGTCCCGTCCGGATCGCAACTGCGATATTAAAGTAGTCAAAATACTGTAAAATAGATATATTTTACAGTATTTTTTTTGTGTTATATGTTTGAATAGAGTGAGTATGAAAAGTCTTTTTCGTAAGCTGTTCAGGGGTTTTGCTTTTTTAACTTTATTCTCAAAATATTTCTGATATGGAAGATTATATTTTGAATAAAAATTAACATGTAATATTAAAATTAATAATAATAATTATTATCTTCGTTTGATAATAAAAACCACCAGGTGTTGAATTAATGAAAATGGGGTTTTAGGTTTATTTGTATATGGGGGATGTATTTAAAATCAGGGAGTTAAGGTATATGCCCAGGTGGTCGGTTTTTCTTATTGATATTTCTGTCATTTTTTTTTCTGTTTTAGTTTCATATTTGCTTTTAAATAGTCTAAAAGTAAAATTTAATTTTGCAGAATATCAAAATGAAAAAATATTTTCCGTAGTTGTTGTGAATGTTTTGTGTATACTTCTATTCAAAACGTATGCGGGAATTATAAGGCACTCTACTTTTTTTGATTTTTTTAAAATTTTATGGTCTTCGGGTAGTGCTCTTGTTGCTATGCTGGGACTTAATTTTATGTCAGAACTGATATTGGGTAAGCCTGTATATTTATACCCTGTTCTTTTTCTGTTTTTCTTTATCTCTATTTTTCTGATGTTCTTTTTCAGAATGGTAACCAAACAGATTTTTGGTATTTTGCTTCCTAAGGAGGTTGCATACAAAGAAAGAATTGCTATTGTAGGGGTGGAAGATACTTCTATTTCATTAGCAAAGGCTATTATTCATAATCCCGACCATCCTTACCGTCTGGCAGGATTTCTTAGCACAAGATCGGATTCTCAAAAAGCGATGTTGCTTGGTCATAAAATTTATAATAAAAAACAATTTTTCAAGAGTGATACTCTGAAAGATCAATTTGATGCGGTTTTAATCAAGGATGTTATGACAAAGCCTGAGATGGAAGAATGGACCAGTCTGGCATTAGATAAAGGGCTGAAAGTATTAAAAGCTCCTGTAGTGAATATCATAAAAGAAGATGATATTGTAGGAAGTATCCGCCCGCTTCAGATAGAAGATTTACTTGATCGTCCGATCATTAAAATAGAAAATGATGAGGTAAAGAGTTACCATGTTCATAAAAATATTTTAGTAACCGGAGGAGCCGGATCTATAGGAAGTGAAATTGTAAGACAGGTTTCTCAGTTAAATTCCTCACTTATTGTTGTTGTAGATCAGGCCGAATCTCCTTTATATGAGCTGCAGCTTGAATTGTTGGAAAGATTCCCTAATCAAATGTTCAAATTTGTATTGGCGGATATTTCGAACTATTCCAGAATGGAAAAATTGTTTGATGATAATCAGTTTTCAATAGTTTATCATGCCGCAGCATACAAACATGTCCCTTTAATAGAAGATAATCCACATGAAGCTATTTTTGTAAACATTGGCGGAACCCAAAATGTAGCACTTTTATCAAAAAAATACAATGTTAATCGTTTTGTGATGGTCTCTACAGATAAAGCGGTAAACCCTACGAACGTAATGGGAGCTTCTAAAAGGGCAGCTGAACTCTTTGTGCAGTCTCTGCAAAATTCTTCACAGAACACAACAAAATTTATTACAACCCGTTTTGGAAATGTACTAGGTTCCAATGGTTCCGTAATACCACATTTCAAAAAACAAATTGAAAAAGGAGGTCCGGTGACGATTACTCATCCTGATATCATTCGTTATTTCATGACTATTCCTGAGGCCTGCGAATTGGTACTTCAGGCAGGAACAATGGGACAGGGAGGCGAAATTTATGTTTTTGATATGGGAAAACCGGTTAAAATTCTGGATTTGGCGGAAAGAATGATCAAATTATCAGGATATACTCCGGGTATTGATATTAAAATTGACTTTATAGGTTTAAGGCCTGGTGAAAAGCTGTATGAAGAACTTTTAACAGATCATTCTACTACTATTCCTACCCATCATGAGAAAATTATGATATCCAGAGATCCACTTATGGAGTTTGAAGAGATAGAAATTTTGTGTAAACAAATTATTCTGTCAGCAATGAATAAAGATAGTTTGCAGATTGTGAGAATATTAAAAACCATTGTGCCGGAATTTATAAGCAATAATTCCGAATTTGAAATTCTTGATAAGATATCTGAATATGAAGTATATGAATAAAATTAAAGAATAAAATAAACAAAAAACTAATATAAAATAATAATTTTGCTGTTTTATTTCCAAACGGAATGAAAATTGCTAGAGAAAGAATTAATTTTAATATACAGATTAAAACAGGCTTCACATCAATAAATCCTCTAATAAATATAGAGAAATATGAGTGGTTAGCTTTCTTACAAGAAATATCTTAAATAAAATTAAGATAAGCTCAAGTAGACTTAGAATAAACAACACAAGTAGATTTAGAATAATAACATATGAATAAAAAGATTATTACATATTTAGTATTGTTGTCGGTTATTTTGTTATCATGCAGACCGAAGCAGAACATGGTATATATGTCAAAACATAACATGGAAGAGGAGGTTGCGAAAGCAAAATTTCAGGGCTTGCATATTCAGGAAGGAGATGTGCTTCTGATTCTTGTTTCCGCACTTGATGAAGTTGCTGTAAAACCTTTCAATCTTAATACAACAAACAAAGTAGGAAGTAATTCTAATACCGGAGTAAATCAATATGTTCAGCCAAGTGAATATTTGGTAAATGAAGAAGGAAATATATATTTTCCTGTAATAGGAAATGTATATGCTAAAGGAATGACTCAGATACAGCTTAAACAGGACCTGGAAACTAGGTTAAAAAGATACTTGACAGACCCTTTAGTTACGATTACCCTGAAAAATTTTAATGTAAGCATCTTAGGAGAAGTAAAGAATCCTGGACAAAAAGAAAGTGTTTCCCAAAAGATCAACATTTTCCAGGCTCTTGGTCTTGCGGGTGATATGACAGATTTTGGAGACCGTACCAATGTAAAATTGATCCGTTCCGGAGATGATGGATCAGATCAGGTTGTTAATGTTGACCTTACAAGATCAGATATTGTAAATTCACCGTACTATTATATGAGGCAGAACGACATATTGTATGTACAACCGGACAAAAACAAACAGGTTCAGGCCAACTCTAATCCGAACAGAGCCCTTACATTCCAGATTATTGGTGCATTACTGACAGCTGGTACACTTATTATTGCTTTAACTCGAAAATAAAATATGCAGCAGATAGAATTTCAGGAAAGTGAAGAGTCTTTAGATCTGAGAAAGATCATTGGAAAGTATTTAGGCAAATGGCCTTGGTTTATAGCATCTGTATTATTATTTATTATCGTAGCTTTTGTATATCTTCGGTATGCTATACCTCAGTATCAGTCTACCACAACTCTAAAATTTGATAAAAAACAATCGGATCTAAGTGGTGCTTTAATTGATCTTGACAATCTTGGGCTTGGATTGGGAAATGCAGACGAGCTTAAAAGTGAAGTTGCTGTAGTAAGTTCCAGACCTATTCTAATGAAGGTTGTTGAAAACCTTAACCTTAATGTACAATATTATAATTCTGGTGAAATAAGGGATTCTGAATTATTCACAAAAGTACCTATCGAAGCCAAAATTATATCCTATAAAACGGATATCAAGAAATTTGTTTCATCCGAATATCTTGTGAAAGAAGTCAGTGGAAATGATTTCGTTTTAGAGGGTATAGATAAGAAAAAAGTAAAAGGCAGTTTCAATAAAAATCTGACTCTTGATTTCGGAACTGTAGTTCTCCAAAAAGTTCCAGGACTTACCTTTAAAGATAAATATAAAATTGTATTCTGGAATCCGCAAGAGAAGGTAAAATCTTTGGAAAAAAAGATTCAGGTTGATCTTCCGGATCAGAAAGCGATGCTTATGGACATTAGCATCATAGGAACTGTTCCTGAAAAATCAGAAGCTATTCTTAATGAAGTAACCAAACAGTATAACCTGGATGGGCTACGAGATAAAAACTTACAAGCTCAAAATACTCAAGAGTTTATTGATAAACGATTAGAAGTTATCTCACGAGATCTTTCTGGCGTTGAAAATCAGAAAGAAGATTTCCAAAACCGTAACCGAATCGTAGACTTGCAGGCGCAGGCGCAGTTGGCGCTTCAAAATACGACCGACAACACAAAACAACTTCTTCAGCAGCAAACGCAGCTAGATCTCCTTAACTCTCTTCAATCTGAAGCTTCAAAAGGGTCTAATCAGCTTATGCCTTCTAATTTAGGATTAAACCCTTCTCTGGAACAGGCAATTTCACAATATAACACTCTTGTTATTAGTAGAAATAAAACTCTGAAGCAGGCGACCAATGAAAACCCTGCTGTGATAGAAATGAATAAAGAAATTTCTTCATTGAAAGAAATTGTAAGAGATAATATAAGTCAGCAAAAGGCTACAATTCAAGCGTCTATTGCACAGATAAACAGTCAGATTTCTGCCAGTAACGGAATGATTGAAAAAGTTCCCGGACAGTCGAAAGTTTACAGAGGTATCGAACGTCAGCAGAATCTTAAAGAACAGCTTTTCCTTTTCCTTTTACAGAAAAGAGAAGAAAACGCAATCAATCTTTCTGTTAATGTTCCGAAAGCTAAAATTGTAAATCCGGCTTATACAATTGATGCACCTGTCTCTCCAAAGAAGATTATAATTCTTTTGGCTGCACTTATATTAGGATTGCTTGTACCTGCAGGAATATTTTATCTTTTCTTTATGTGGGATGATAAAATTTACAATCGTGCCGATATTGCAGAAATTTCATCACTTGGGGTACTCGTAGATATTCCTGCGCTGAAAGACGATCAGAATCACCTTGTACAGAGAAATGATTTCTCAGAATTAGCAGAATCATTCAGAATATTGGTTTCCAATCTTAAATTTGTACTTCCTAAGAAAGATTCGGCGAAAGTCATATTGGTAACTTCTTCAGTGAAAGGAGAAGGAAAAACACTGGTTTCAGTGAATCTTGCTCTGACATTGGGAAGCAAAAACGGAAGATCGTTACTAATTGGTTCGGATGTTAGAAATCCGCAGATACAGAGATATGATGATGAGCGTATTAAGAATACTGGTCTTACGGAATATTTATATGATGAAACGATAAATGTGGAAGATCTTATCCATACTTCCGATACCAACCCTGAATGTGATGTAATTTATGCGGGATCTATCCCTCCAAATCCTCAGGAGCTTCTTTCTAATGGTCGTTATCAGAAGCTTATCAGTGAGATTTCGTCCCGATACGAATATATTGTGATTGATTCCGCTCCGCTGATGTTGGTTTCAGATACATTGAGTATTTCTGATACAGCTGATGCTTCTATATATGTTGTAAGATCAGGAGTATCAAGAAGAATATTAATAGAATTTGCAAATAAACTCGTAAAAGAATCAAAAATAAAAAATGTCTCTTTCGTAATTAATGATGTTGCTAAAAATGTAGGAGGATACGGCTACGGTTACAACTATGGCTATGGTTACGGATATACTGTGGATAAAAAGAAAAATTGGTGGCAGAAACTTTTTAATAAATAATCAAATTAGCTTCAAAAATAAACATAAAATAAAGTAAGAACATCACATATAATATGAATATACAGAATAAAATTGGGATAATAGGTTTGGGGTATGTAGGACTACCTCTGGCTCGTTTATTTGCAACAAAATACGCCGTTGTTGGTTTTGATATCAATCAGGCCAGAATTGCAGAACTTAACAACGGAAAAGATTCCACTTTGGAAGTAGAAGATGAAGTATTACAACCGGTTTTAGTAAAAGAGAATCCCTTTTCAAGCTCATCAAAAGGATTGCTTTGCTCATCTAATCTAGAAGATATTAAAGAAGCTAATATCTATATTGTAACTGTTCCTACACCGGTAGACAAACATAACCGTCCGGATTTAACGCCATTATATAAGGCGTCTGAAACAGTGGGGAAGGTATTGAAAAAAGGAGATATTGTTATTTATGAATCTACTGTTTATCCTGGCGTTACAGAAGAAGAATGTATCCCTGTCCTGGAAAAAGTTTCAGGATTGAAATTTAACGAAGATTTTTTTGCAGGATATTCTCCTGAAAGAATCAATCCGGGAGATAAAGAACGTACTGTAGAGAAAATTTTAAAGGTAACTTCAGGTTCTACACCGGAAGTTGGTAAAAAAGTAGACGAATTATATAAATCTGTAATTGCAGCAGGAACACATTTGGCACCTACGATTAAAGTAGCAGAAGCATCCAAAGTGATCGAAAATTCACAACGTGATATTAATATTGCTTTTGTGAATGAGCTTGCAAAGATATTTAATCTCTTGAATATTGATACACACGCAGTTTTGGAAGCTGCAGGAACGAAATGGAATTTTCTGAAATTCAAGCCAGGATTGGTAGGAGGACACTGCATCGGGGTAGATCCTTTCTATCTTGCCCAGAAAGCGCAGGACGTAGGATATTATTCTGAGTTGATCCTTACAGCAAGAAGACTTAATGATTCTATGGGGCAGTTTGTAGCTTCAGAGGTTGTAAAAACGATGATTAAGAAAAGAATCAACATTACGGATGCCAAAGTGCTGAATCTTGGAATCACCTTTAAGGAAAACTGTCCGGATGTAAGAAATACAAAAGCAGCAGATGTTATTAATGCACTGGAAGACTATTCTATCAATGTGACAACGTATGATCCGTGGGCGAATCCGGAAGAAGTAATGCATGAATATGGTATTAAATCTACAAGCTCTATGGAAGATATTAAAGAGAAGTTTGATGCAGTTGTTCTCACAGTTTCTCATGATGAATTCCTGAATATTGATCTTTCCAGTTATTTAAAAGAAGATGGGGTGGTATATGATGTTAAAGGAATTTTAGAGAAATACGATAATCGTTTATAAAAAAGAAATTAGAAAATGAAAATAGCAGTAGTAGGAACAGGATATGTAGGTTTGTCTAATGCCGTCTTATTGGCCCAGCATAATGAAGTTGTGGCTTTAGATATTGTTCAGGAAAGAGTAGAATTGCTTAATTCTAAAAAATCCCCTATTGAGGATGAAGAGATCAGTACATTTTTAAGTACGAAACCACTTAATTTTAAAGCTACTTTAGATAGAAAGGAAGCTTATGATAAAGCTGAATATATTATTGTTGCCACGCCCACAGATTATGATCCTACAACAAATTACTTCGACACAAGCAGTGTTGAAAAGGTAATAAATGAAATTGCAGAATATAATTCCGAAGCTGTAATTATTATTAAATCTACAGTTCCGGTGGGGTATACTGTAGAGTTAAAAAGCAGACTCAATGTAAATAATGTGGTGTTTTCTCCTGAATTTTTAAGAGAAGGCAAAGCCTTGTATGATAATTTATATCCTTCCCGAATTATTGTGGGGGAACAGAGTGAGCGCGCAAAAATTTTTGCAGAATTACTGAAAGAAGGTGCCATAAAAAAGGATATTCCGGTTTTATTTACAAATCCTACAGAAGCAGAGGCAATTAAATTGTTTTCAAATACCTACTTAGCATTGCGTGTGGCTTATTTCAACGAATTAGACAGCTATGCACAGATCCATGAACTGGATACCCGCCAGATTGTAGAAGGTGTTGGTCTGGATCCAAGAATTGGTTCACATTATAATAATCCGTCTTTTGGCTACGGAGGATATTGTCTGCCTAAAGATACCAAACAGCTTTTGGCAAATTATAACGCTGTTCCTAATAATATTATTCAGGCAATTGTAGATGCAAACAGAACCCGTAAAGACTTTATAGCAGATTCTGTACTTGCCAAAAAACCAAAAAAAGTAGGCGTTTTCCGTCTGATCATGAAATCAGGTTCAGACAACTTCAGAGCATCTGCTATACAAGGTGTAATGAAAAGGATTAAAGCTAAAGGCGTTGAAGTTGAAGTGTTTGAACCGGCTCTTAAGGAAGAATATTTTTTCGGTTCCAAAGTGGTAAAAGATTTAGCGAAATTTAAGGAAGAGTGTGACGTAATTATATCTAACCGTAACACTACTGAACTATCGGATGTCCAAAGTAAAGTGTATACTAGAGATTTATTTGGAAATAACTAATGGAAAAAATATTAATAACAGGTTGTGCTGGATTTATTGGTTTTCATTTATGTGAAAAACTTTTAAATCTTGGCTATGTCGTTGTAGGTCTGGATAATATCAATGATTATTATGATATAAACCTGAAATATGATCGTTTAAAAGAATTAGGTATACATCGATCAGAAGCCGAAAAGGAAAATAATTTAGTTGAATCCTTTACACTTTCTAAATTTAGTTTTATACGTTTGAATTTAGAGGATAGAGAAAATTTGCCGAATCTTTTTAAAGTACAAAATTTTGACTATGTAATTAATTTGGCTGCTCAGGCAGGCGTTAGATACAGCTTAGAAAACCCGATGGCTTATGTTGACAGTAATTTGGTAGGTTTTGTAAATGTATTAGAATGCTGCCGACACAACAAAATTAAACATCTGGTATATGCATCAAGTTCATCTGTATATGGTGAAAACGATAAAATTCCGTTTGGTGAAAACGACCAAGTGGATCAGCCGGTAAGTTTGTATGCTGCAACTAAAAAAGCAAATGAATTAATGGCACATACTTATAGTCACCTATATAAACTTCCAACCTCTGGTTTGCGATTTTTTACAGTATATGGACCTTGGGGAAGACCAGATATGGCACCCATGCTGTTTGCTGATGCTATGACCAATAATAGAGAAATAAAGGTTTTCAATAATGGCGAAATGAGCAGAGATTTTACCTATATCGATGATATTGTAGAAGGAATCATTGTTACTCTTAACCACCCTTCTGATAAAGGTAATTTTTATCAATTATTCAATATTGGAAATGGATCTCCTGTATCATTATTATATTTTATTGAGTGCATGGAAAATTCTTTAGGATTAAAAGCAAATAAAAAAATGATGCCAATGCAGGCGGGAGACGTTGTAAGAACCTGGGCAGACACTACTGAGTTGAATGAATTAGGATATAAGTGTATTGTACCTATAGAAACAGGCGTTTCAAAATTTGTTGAATGGTTTAGTGAGTATACAAATGAATAAGCTAATCAGCATAATTAAAAACAACGAAAAATTGGTAAAGAATTTTTCTTATTTATCAATTATCAAAATTGTAACATTGTTTTTACCGCTTTTTACTTATCCTTATTTATTGAAAACCTTAGGTCAAAGTAACTATGGATTATTAATATATTCTCAGGCGGTTGTTGGATATTTTGTTATTTTCGTAAATTTCGGATTCAGTATTACAACAACTAGAGAAATTTCCCAAAATAGAGATAACTTATCAAGAATATCAGAGATAATATCAGCTACTTACTTCGCTAAAGTTTTATTTTTTGTTATTTCGCTCTTAATCTTGTATTTGTTGAGCATATATATAAATGATATTCATCAGCACTTTTCTTTATTTTTATATACTTTATTATGGCTGGGATTATTTGAAGTTTTTTTTCCAATATATTATTTTCAGGGAGTTGAAAAAATGAAATATATAACGATGATTACTCTTGTCAGCAGGGTGATTTTCTTTATTTGTATTTTTATTTTTATCAAATCAAAAAATGACTATGTACTTTTTCCTATAATAAATTTGGCAGGTTCACTCGTTGGAATTATTTGTTCCCTTTATATTCTTTATAAAGATGGAATAAGATTAATAAAGCCCTCATTTAGAGAGACTATTTATCATATAAAAAGTTCCTATATCATGGGATTGGCACTTGGCTCTAATTCTTTGAAATCAAATTTAAATCTTATTTTAATTAAGAATGTTCTTAGCTTTAATGAGGTTGCTGTATTTGATTTAATTTCAAAGTTGTTAAATATAGCAAATACTGTAATAGATTTAATTAGTCAAACGGTTTTTCCAAAGCTAGCGAAGGAAAAAAATAAAAAATTCTTTTTAAAGCTTTTAAAATTCGTTACAGTAATATCTATAGCCATGACTCTTTTATATATAGCTTTTGGAAATATGGCCATTGATCTTCTTTCAAATAATCAAATAAAAAATGCATATCCTGTTTTGATTTTAATGAGTGTGATGGTT
This sequence comes from Chryseobacterium culicis, assembly GCF_002979755.1. Taxonomy (NCBI): domain Bacteria; kingdom Pseudomonadati; phylum Bacteroidota; class Flavobacteriia; order Flavobacteriales; family Weeksellaceae; genus Chryseobacterium; species Chryseobacterium culicis. Next base: position 114,361 of record NZ_PCPP01000004.1, read on the forward strand.
CCTATATATTCCATCGGAACAATGTTAGGAAGAAATTGTTTGAATGTATATGGATATGACAGACATGTACTTTATAGTATGATCATATCAAGTTTCATATATATTCTAGTTTACTTATTACTTAAAACTATTCTAAAAGTAGACTTCAACATATATGTGTTTGTTGGTGTTTATTTATTATCGTTTTTTGTTGATACTTTATATAGATATATTATCTGTAAAAAAGAAAAACTAATTTAATATGAAGAAGTTATATAGAAATTTGATAAAACTGTACCAATATGTGTACAACTTATTTTACAGTATATTTTGCCTTAATAATGTAAGAATTTTTGTTAATAATCACATTACAGTAGGTCTTAAGTATATAAAAAAACAAAAAACAAACTTTCCTCACCCAATAGGAATTGTAATAGGCCAGAAAGTTGTTTTAGGAAATAATTGTACAATATATCAAAATGTTACCATTGGATCTAAAGATACGGCAAACTATAAGACCAGTAAATATCCAACCTTAGGTGATAATGTAACGATATATCCTAATAGTATAATAATAGGTAATGTGACAATTGGAAACAATGCCATCATCGGTGCGGGTTCGTTAGTTCTTACTGATGTAGAAGAGAATTCTATAGTAGCAGGAGTGCCTGCAAAAAAGATTGAAAAAAAATAGTATGGTTAGTGCAAGTGTAATAATGTCTGTTTATAATGAAAATATTGATTGGGTTAAGGAATCAATCGAATCCATTATTCATCAGACTTTTAAAGACTTTGAGTTTTTAATAGTATTAGATAAACCGGATAATATTGAATTAAAAGAATATATACATTCAATTTGTGAAAGTGATAACAGAGTTATTTTCATCATTAATGAATCCAATATAGGCTTAACAAAGTCACTAAACAAAGCGATCAGCATGTCTACCGGTCAGTATATTATCAGAATGGATGCTGATGATATTTCTGTTAAAGATAGGTTTGAAAAGCAAATAGCCTTTATGAACTCAAATAAAGACATTTTAGCTTCAGGCGGTAGCATAGAAAAATTTGGTAATACAAGTGAACTCCTAAAAATAGAGACGGATTCGATAAAAATTTTGGAAAAATTTGTTATTCCCAGTCCACTCTATCCTCCATTACCACATCCTACTGCTATCATTAGGAGAGAGGTTTTTTTTGAAATGGGAGTTCGCTATAATGAGGACTTTTTAGTGACTCAGGATTATGAGTTGTGGAATACTATTATTAAGATAGGAAAGATTGGTAATCTTGAAGATATATTATTAAAATATAGAATAACAGATAATCAAATTACTAGTAATAAAAAGCAATTACAGAGAACAAATAAAAGTAGAATAATAAAAGATCATATAGCGTTTTTTATTAATAAAAATACTAAAGGAAATTATAAAATTCCCTCTAAAATAACAATTAACGAAATCAAAGAATTAAAAGTTTTTCAAGATAGAAGTGAATTATTATTTAGAAATCAACTTACAAATTTTATGATTTGTTATTATCTATCGTTAGATAATTATAGTGTTTCCAGTCTGTTTTATTTCATAACACACGATTTTTTTAATAATAGAATACCTAATTCTCTTAAGAAAACTATAATCTTAAATCATATTAGAAAAAATCCAAAAATTATTCAGTAAAATAAATGAAGTATAAAATATTCTTATATATAATATTATTTTGCTATATATATCCTATATATATGAAATTTTTCCCTATCCCAACCGATAGAATTATTCAAGTATTGGGGTTAGGATTTATTTTTATGGATATTCCATACAGAAAATTAGTTTTTAAGATTAAAAATCTCAGCTCATTTTATTTTGCTTCATTATTAATTTTAATTGTAATACTAATTGTTCAGAACTGGAACTATAGTTCACTTGATCTTTACTATTTTAAAGATCATTTAGATATCTTTTTGTATTTTTTTCCAGCTTATCTTATCATTTATATTTTATATAAAATTAATAAGAATAAAATTGTTAATAATTTATTAGATTCAATTGTTATCCTTGCAGCGTTACAGGCTATTATTTCTTTGGTTTTCTTTTTCGTACCATCTATATTTGATGCCTACACTTCTTTGTTATCTCAAAATGCAAGTCAGGGTTTAACAAGTAGATTAGGACAGGTTGAAAAAAGATTAATAGGTGTTGGAAGTGCTTTTTTTACGGGTGTAATAAAATATGCTGTTGCTTTTTTCATAGCTATTATTCTTCCCTATTTAAAAACTGATTTATATAAAAGAAAAACAATTTATATAATATCCTTTGTGTTAATCATAATTGCCGGATTGATGACAGGAAGAACTTTTTTCGTTGCTATTTGCTTGGGATTAGTTTTATACCTTTTGATTGATCCCCGAAATACCCTTAGACTTATATATAAGGTTATCCCATCAATTCTTGTATTAACAATGGTAATATATTCAATAATGATTTCAATAGGAAATCAAGAGCGTATTGATAGGGTTTTTAATTTTGTTTTTGAATTATTTATTAATTATCAAAAAAGTGGAGAACTTACAAGTTCTTCAACTGAAGGGTCTATAAGTATGTATAAATTTCCAAAGACATTAAAAACATGGGTCATTGGAGATGGAAGGATGCAAAACCCAAATGGTTCATATTATATGGGATCAGATATAGGATATGTTCGAATGATTTTCTATTTTGGGATAATCTTCACTGTACTCTATATGATATATCAGGCATACTTATGTTATTTACTGTCAAAAAAAAGCCCTTCGTGGATCTTCAAAGCATTTTGTTTAATCGTATTATCTTGGATTATTGTTTTAAATTTTAAAGGGTTAGCGAATTTGAACATGTATTTGTTGTTGTTGTTTATTGGGTTAGGTGTTAATAATGTTGTTGCTAAACAAAGTAGCATGATCAAAAATAAAAGTATAAAATGATAATTGATTTTTTAGATAGGGTTTATTCTTCATTAAGATCTAAAGAAAATAAGATCGAATCATTATTTCGGTTTATTATTAGAAAGCTAAGCAATCTGACATTACCACTATATCTTAATCTTACAAAAAAAGATTCAAGGTTGCCATTAGGTGATAAGGAAAATATTATCGTATCACTCACAACATTTCCAGGAAGAATATCCAAATTATGGATGGTTATAGAATGTATGTTACGACAAAGTCTGCTTCCCAATAAAATTGTACTGTATTTAGCAAAAGATCAATTTCCGAATGGGTTAAAAGATATACCGGATAATTTGCTGGGATACTATGAAAAGAAACAGTTAGAAATAAAATTTGTAGAGGAAGATCTCAGGTCTCATAAAAAATATTATTATGCCTTTAAGGAATATCAAAACGATGTTATCATAACAATAGATGATGATATTTTTTATCCATCCAATATCATTAAAGATTTAATGGATTTGCATGAAAAATTTCCTGATACAATTTGTTGTCACAGAGCGCATAAAATCGTGAGAAATGATGATAATACTATAAGCAAATATTCTGAATGGAAAAAAGTCTTCGGAAATTTTGGACCGGCATTTGATCTATTTCACACAAGTGGGGGAGGAACTTTGTATAAGACTAATTTTTTTAGTGAAGAAGTTGTAAACAAAGATGCCTTTGTTAGTTTATGTTTTATGGCAGATGATGTCTGGCTGAATATGATGGCTCAATTAAATAAGACAAAGACCGTGAAATCCAGTTATTTTTCAAACTTAATTCCCATTGAAAATAAAAATTCCCTCTTTAAATTAAGCCAGGAAAACGTGGCAGATGGAGGTAATGATAAGCAGTTACAGAATCTGATTCAAAATTATAATATAAATAATTATGAAATATTTAAGTGATTTTATAAAGCTTAGTGCGTTATTATTATTTAGCTTTTCTTTTGCTCAGCAAAACAGAGTAAGCAGATATAATGCAGATATGCAGGCATCCAAAAGTTTTGGTGTGCAGAAAATGGAACTGTCATCGGTGAGTAAAAATACTTACGATTTCATGGCATTAGGATATTTTATTAATGCAAATAACAATATGTATCTTAAGACAAAAGATAAAAAATACATTGATACTAATATTTCTGTCATAAAACCCATTCTGATTGATACCAATTCAAATACGTCATACCAAAAAAATGGTTGGGTGATGAATGCAGGAAAAGGCAACCAGAATGCAAAAGAGAACGGAAAGGAACATTTAATTTCAGAAGGCTATTTTTTCAGATACATCGGTGAGTTTTTGGATATATTAACCAAGAATAAACTGTATACAAATTATCAGCCGGCGATAGAAAGTGGTTTAAAATACTCCTTCGATAAATGGAAAGCGAGAAGCTTCAGCCAATATGGAGATTATTCATTATTGTTTCATCAGAGACTTCACACAGGAGCAAATTGGGCTGTTGTTGCGTTATATCTGATGAAGTATGACCAATCCAATAAAAATTCATATGCCACATTTGTAAATCAGTTTGATCAGCAGCTGAAAAAAGCATTGGTTTTAAATAAAGGCACAGGTAGCGTTTTGTATTATACGTGGAACAGTACCTATCCGGATACTTTTTGTAAGGCGTTACAGAAAATTAAAAATTATAAACCGGTTGTACAGGATGTATCGCATGGAAATCACGTCGTATTATATTTAATAAAAGCAAAAGAATTGGGAAATGCCAATTGGGCTGACTTTAATTTCAGTTACCTCTGCAATACCTTGAAGCTTAAGATTCTTAAAGGAGATAGTATTGCAGATAATGTAGATGGCACTACAGATCCAAGTGTACAGAATACAGGATGGAAAATATCCGATGGCTGGATGAAACTTATCTATTTTGATGCAAGTTTATATCCATTAATCGAAAAAAACCTTACCAATTACAGTAATAAAATTAGCAATTCTGCTTTAGAGCTGCAGTTTAATTCAATTTATCCATAATGATACTTCACATTACAAACGATTACTCAGGATCTACAGTTTATAAAAATTTAGTGAGGGAACTGGATAATAACGGGGTAGAGCAGATTGTATATAATCCATTTCGGGAAGTTTCCAGAATAGGGAAAAATAAAATAGATTTTAAAAATACCCGCTCTCAGATTATCTACAGCCATATTTTATCAAAATATGCAGATAGGGTTTTGTATAAGAAAAAAATTAAAAAAATAGTACAGGACATTGAAGCAAAAATAGACCTCAAGACTGTCAGATTTATTCATGCTCACACATGGTACAGCGATGGTGGAGTAGCATATGAGCTTCATAAAAAATATAATATCCCCTACATATTGGCCGTACGGAATACGGATCTTAATGTGTTTTTGAAATATTTTCTGCACGAAAGAGGCTATGGTAAAAAAATACTTCAGAATGCAGATAAGATCATAACCATTTCGGCAGTCTATAAAAAAAGAATGTTGGAAGATCCCCGCCTGTCTCATATCCTGAACGATCTACAGCAAAAAGTAATGGTGATCCCAAATGGTGTAGATCCTTACTGGATAGAATCAAGAGTTGAGAAAAGGAAAACTGTAGAGAATGAAAAAAGCATTCGGTTGCTTTATATAGGGAAATTTAATAAGGGGAAAAATGTCTTCAACCTTATTAATGCTGTTAAGAATCATAATCACAAAATTCAGGATAGGATAAAATTAACACTGATTGGAGGAGGTGGAAATGATGAGAAAAGAATCCTGGATTCTATTAAAAACGATCATTCCTTTGAGTTTGTAGGAAAAGTAGACAGCCTGCCCGTTTTAAAATCCTACTATGAACGGAGCGACTTCTTTACAATGCCTTCCAAAGCGGAAACCTTTGGCTTGGTCTATATAGAAGCGCTTCTGCAGGGTTTACCGGTCATGTACACGCAAAATGAAGGAATCGACGGTTTTTATGATGATTCTATCGGGGAAAAAGTGGAAGATACTTCTGTTTCTGCAATCGAACGAGGGCTTGAACGTTTAATCCAAAAAGGGAATCATTATAGTTTTGATATTGAACAATTGTTAGAAAATCATGACTGGAAGAAAATAGCTGAAGTATACCAACAATTATATACATAAAAAATAATGAATATATTATATATCCACCAATATTTTGTAACTCCTCAGGAACCTGGAGGAACAAGGTCATATTGGCTGGCACAGGAACTTATTAAAAACGGGCATAAAGTCACCATGCTCACCTCATCATCCAAATTTTCAGAGGATATTAAAGTTGTACAAGTTGATGGTATTGAAGTCGTTTATATAAAAGAAGACTACGACCAGAATATGAGTGTTTCCAGAAGGTTAAAGGCTTTCTTGAAATTTATGTACAAATCGTCTGTGCTAGGATTGAAACAGAAAGATATCGATTTGGTGATTGCTACATCTACTCCTCTTACAATAGGTATTCCGGCACTTATATTGAAGTGGTTTAAAAATAAACCTTTTGTTTTTGAAGTAAGGGATCTGTGGCCGGAGGTACCCATACAGATGGGCGCCATAAAAAATAGTTGGACAATAAAAACGACTCGTCTGCTGGAAAAAACGATTTATAAAAATGCTTCCCGTGTTATTGCACTTTCTCCCGGTATGCAGGCTGGAGTTGTAAAATATATTCCCAAAGAAAAAACATCAATGATTCCTAATATGGCTAAAATGGATGAATTCTGGCCAAGAGGAAAAAACGATCAATTGATGGAAAAGCTAGGCTTAAAAAAAGATTCCTTCAAAATAGTTCATTTTGGGTCTCTGGGATTAGCAAATGGAGCTCATTCAATTATTGAATCCGCCAAATTATTAAAAAATAGAGAAGATATAGAATTTTTGTTTGTAGGAGGTGGTTCTACCGAAAATGATTTGGTAGAGGAAGTAGAAAAAAACAATCTTAAAAATGTGAAATTTCTCGGAAAGTTCCCTATGAGTGACGTATCTGAGATTGTCAATTTTTCGGATGTTTCTGTGATTTCCTTTTTGGATCTCCCGATTTTGTATACCAACTCTCCCAACAAACTTTTCGATTCGTTGTCTGCAGGAAAACCGATTATTGTAAATTCTGCCGGATGGACGAAAGATATAGCTGAAAAATACCATTGCGGATATTATGTAAACCCAAACCGTCCGGAAGAACTTGTACAAAAAGTACTTTATCTGAAAGACAATCCTGATGTGGTAAATGAAATGGGGCAGAATGCAAGGAAATTGGCTGAAACGGTTTACGATAAATCTATTTTGTGCAAAAAATTTGTTGAAGTTATCGAACAGACAGAATAAATGATCAGTAAAAAGAATTTTGTACATAAGTGTAAGTAGGTATTTGTTCAATCATTTTTTAATGCTAAAACTACCTGAATTTTGAAGAATAATCTTTTAAAAAGCTTTTAAAGTAGGATATTTTATTTTTTTTGTATTTGACAATCTGAACCTTACAAAAGCTTTGAAAGAAAAGGAATAGGTTTCTTTGGAAAAGCTAAAAAAAGCTATATATTTGCACCAGTTAAAAACAACGCTTTTTAATTGATCCGGTAGTTCAGCTGGTTAGAATGCCGCCCTGTCACGGCGGAGGTCGCGGGTTCGAGTCCCGTCCGGATCGCAAAAAGTCTTCTAGAAATAGAAGACTTTTTTTATTTATACTTAGAAAGAAAAAATTTATAAATAGATCTTTACTATTTATTTACACGGAGAGTTTAAAGGATTATTAAGATAATCTTTCCCCTGAGGAGGTTGTACAAAATAAGGCGTTCCATAGGTGTTTCCGGATCGGAAAAAATCAGTTGAAATAACCTGGGCACCACTGCTGAAAGCAGCCTTAGATCTTGTAAAATCATTAGTTTTAGCTTCATAAGTTTCAATGTCAGATCGTGTTCTTACCATATAACCTTGTTTTACCAGATTTTGTATTTCTTTCTGTCTCACGATTGCGTTATCTCTCAATATAAATCCGGCAAAAGAATCATCAGGTTCACTGTTCAAAAACATCACTCTTTCCTTTAATGATCCATCAATGAGATAGGGATTGTTTTTAGAAGATAAGGTTCCTGCACTACCGGGAAGCAGCATGAAAATGAATTTCCCTTTACTGTCATTAAGCTTTGGCCAGTTGTTGTGGGTTACAGCTTCTTTAAGGGTCTTGTATTTACCCTGAACTTCTTTTGGGGTGATGATTTTATCCCTTCCCAGATAGTGTACAATTTCTTCATCCAGCTCATCATAAACTTTTTTATCAAAAGGGAGTACTTTTGTACTGTTTTCAAGAATAGGAAAACCGGAATCCTTAGCTTCAATCATCATGAAGACTGGAGTGTGTTCCGGATGTTGATCAGACCATGTTTTAAGAGTTGTAAGCGCATCTTTTAAAGTAGGATAGTGCGTTCTGAAATCTATATCTGCCATATGAAGTACTTTGAATCCCGGCTTATTGAGTCCTTTGGTATTGAATGGAGCCAGATCAGTGATTCCTTTGGCTTTTAATACTTCATACGTTGCCGGATGGCTGAATCTGCTGCCTTCAGGATCATAATAAACATCTATTTCCAGACCTCTCAGATTGGCGTTGAGCTGCTCTGTGAAGTCAGGATGATTATAGTTTAATCCCTCTTTCATATCCATTCCGTAAGGATGATACTCTTTAAATTTTGCTTTTTGCTCCTCAGACATCATGCTGCTGTATTTTTGCATCATTCCGTTGATGATAGGAGCTACCAGATCCAGTACTTTTGGATCTGCCGGCTGGGCATAAGAATTGTGAGTTCCCAAAATCTGCAGCTGATTGATTCTTACATTCTGGCATTTATCCTGTGCCTGTACCAGTGCTGTCATACACAATGCAGCTCCATATATATACTTTTTCATATGAATAAAAAACTTTGATTAAAAATTGAAATTGAATCCCAGTTGCCCGCGTATTCCTGAGTAGGAGATATTTTCTACACGATCCTTTGTTCCCATATAATAGCGGTTGGGTTCATTAAAAATATTGTTGAGCTCTACAAACAGACGGACTTTTTTTGTAAGGCTGTAAGAAGTGGAAAGGTCTACCGTAAAATTTTTATCAAAATACTGATAATGATCTGCTCCGGCAGCAGCTCTGATTTCGCTTACATAATTTCCTTTATAATTTCCGGCAAGACGGATCATCAGCTTACTGGTTTCATAAAACAGGATCGTATTGAAAATATGTTTTGCCTGATTAGGAATCGTGGTAGACATAGTTCCTGTCTGTTTGCCGTTTTCATAGACCGGCATATTCATTTTAGAAGAAATATAAGTGTAGTTTCCTTCAAAACCTATGTTTTTCAAAAATCCCGGAAGGTTTTCAAAACGTTTAGATATCCCGAATTCAAAACCAAAGAGCCTGGCTCCCTCCAGGTTTTTAGGGGCAGTAAACGTATACGTTCTTCCTGCCAGATCTACCACAGACTGATCTTTGTAGATGAGATTGGTGATATCTTTATAGAAAACTCCGGCTGTTATTAGATCAAGTTTTCCGAAATAGTTCTCAAACATAAGATCAAAATTATTTGAAAATGTAGGATCCAGTTTGGTATTTCCCTGAGTGATGGTGCTGGTGATATCATTAACGATGGTTCCGGGATTCAGATCATTAAAATCCGGTCTTGCAAAAGAGCGGGTATAAGCCAGCCTCAGGATGCGGTCACTACTGATATTCCATTTCATATTGACCATCGGAAGAACTACATTGTATGTTTTATTGTCCTTAATGTCCTCCGTTTTATTATCCTTATCAGCTACTACTTTTTTGCCCCAGAACGTAACATCATTATATTCATTTCTGAAGCCTCCCAATACCTGAAGTTGTTCTGAAATCTTCCATGTTCCCATCAGATAAGCAGCCCATACATTTTCCGTACCTCTGTAGGAACTGGTAATATTAGAATTGCTGTCTTTACTGCTCACCTGCATCAGTCCTAAGCTGTTTTGGGTACCCGGATTGTACATTTGATCTATCTGTGCATTGGTCATCTGATCAATGATCACCGCATTGTAAGGATTTCCTAATGGATTCATGAAACCTCCTTTATACGGGAAATTCTCACGCTCAAGCTGATTCAGATAAGTGACCGGAGTTCCGGGAATTCCCAATGAGGATTTGGGCATCCAAACCAATACGGAGCTGTCAACTATTTTATTCTTGTTGTTGTATTTTGTTCCGAATTTAATCTCAAAATTATCCGCTGCTTTGTATTTGATATCAACCTGTCCTCTAAGATCCGTTTCACTATTATGATTCTGGCTTAGGATAATCTGATTTAATTTAAGCTTATCTGCAGCTATTGCCTGCTGATTGTAAGGCTGAGTGTATCTTCCCGTGTCACCAATGCTGTCCGGAGCATCCATTGCCATATATTTTCTTCCGTCAGCAGATAGGTTTCCATAGGTCATAGCTTGTGTGAAATTAATGATGGGGTAGCCTCTTTGATCTTTTTCAAGATTATCCGGCGAATCAAACTTAAACTCAGAACGTGCTTTCGATAAGGACCAATTAACCTCCATACGCTGTCCTACCTGATGATTACCACCCAGCTGCATAGAATACAGGTCCGTAAGATAATCTGCATGACGAGCCTGCAGAAGGACATTTTTACTGTCAAAATTAAAATAAGTTTCCCTTACCGACTGACCGTCTTTATATTGGCTGTATAATCCTTTTGCATATAATTTATTCCTGCTGTCTATCTCATAATCCAATCCTAAATTAAATCCTAAAGTTCTTCGGTTAGCCAGATAGTCACGAAGCTGCAGCTGATTGATAGAATAGGAGGCTGTTTTATCTTTCAGGCCGTAGTTGTAAATATTTCTCATCTGATCAATAGCTGTAGAACGCTCCCAGATCACTGCTGAGGTAATGAATTTCAGCTTATCAGTAATTTTATTCCCATAGACAATGGAAGTATTATAAGTAGGGGATTTGGACATGTTGACATAGCCTGAAGCCATACTTATAGCTAAAGTCTCCTTGTTCGGGGAGGTTTTTGTAATAAAATCCACATTTCCGCCAATGGCATCTCCATCAAGATCGGGGGTTAAAGCTTTAGATAAACGTACATTCTGAATAAGTTCCGAAGGAAAAATATCCATCTGCACCCCGCGGTTGGCGTTATCACCGCTGGCACTCGGCATTCTGTTGCCATTCAGAGTAGAAGCTGTCCACTGAATAGGTGTTCCTCTTACCGCTACAAAACGTCCTTCACCCATATCTCTTTCAATAGATACTCCCTGCATACGCTGTACGGCGTCTGCAGCATTACGGTCCGGAAGTTTTCCAATAGCATCAGCGGAAAGTACTTCTGTAATGGTATTGGAGTTTTTCTTCATCGTAATCGCTCTGGCCTGTGATGCTTTATATACACTGGTAACAACTACTTCCTGAAGATTGTTTTCTTTAAACTTAGCTCCGAATTTAATTAATCCAAGATCTACTTCCTTTTTATCCGTAACGGTGAAAGGGATATAAACACTATCATATCCTTTATATTCTACAACAAGTCGATAACTTCCGTCATAAATAGTATTGAGAATAAAAGAACCGTCAGTATCAGAAGTTATCTTCTGTCCGCTGTTTTCAATATAAACCAGGGCATTGGGTAGGTTTCCCTGACTGTCTACTACGGTTCCGTGAACGGTAGTTTGTGCAAAGGCCAATGGGCCAAGAAGAAAAAATGCTGCTTTTGTTAAAAAAAGTCTTTCTCGTGACATCCTTATAAAGTTTGGTGCAAAGATGTCAGCTCCTTCAAAAGTTTTGGTTCATTTAAATTTTATGCAACTTTTTCTGTGGAGTTCGAGGTGAACTGTATTGTAAATCAGTAAGTTGCTAATGTTAAATAATTGTAACTAATGAACAAGCTGGGAAGGAAGACAGTCAAATTCCTTTTTAAAATATTTATAAAAAGTAGATTTGGATTTAAAACCACATTGAAACGCAAGATCTGTTACACTGACAGACGGATCTTCCAACAAAATCTGTTTGAAGTGCTGTATACGGTTTCTGTTGGTATACTCATGAAAATTGGAATGAAGATGTTTATTAAAAGTGATACTTAAATCTGCTTTGCTTATTTTCAGGTGGCTGGAAAGCTGGTCTAATGTAAACTCTTCATCCAGATATTCATGGCTCTCCTTATAGAACGAGATGATAGCATTCTGTACAGCATCAAAATCTATTTTTGAAAGATCCTTATACTGATAGGTTTCTTTAGGTACAGAAAAATCTGCAGTATTTTGTTGTTCCTGTAGTTTGTGCTGGTACGTTAAAATATAAATGTACAAAATCCACCCGAACTGGAAAAGAAACAGGAGGCTGTAGATCTTCTGATAGATCAAAGTATCCCAACCCAGCTTGTAAACGGTCCAGAACATCAATACTCCCAGCAATACATAGCAAACCAGATAACGGAAATTACCGGCTACAGGATGAGTAATATTTTTGCGGTATTTTGTAAGTAAGTAAATACACAACACAAGACAGACAATCCAATAATAACTATAATAAACGAAATAAGACTTATAAGATGTGATGGCCAGATCTGCCCAGGAAAGATCGAGCATCTTTGCCGAAATGGCGATCGCATGATGAATGACCACAAAAGTTAGCGGAACAATAAGGTATTTAAGTTTATCTCTCCATTTTGCGTGGATTAAATGCGTAGTGATATATAAGAAAATAAGACCTTTAAAAACACGAAGGCTTCCCGGAATTTCATACAGAACAGATTCATAGCCAAACCTTTGGATAATGAAATATTCATAGCCCATATCCAGAGTAACCACTCCGATATACAGGAGCAGCATATTCAGTACAGATTCTCTGTTTTTGATCAGAGACATGAGCAGCGTAAGGGTGATAAGTGCCTGTAGTACAACTACCATAATGATGTATAACATGATAACTGATATTTTGCCAAAATTATAGATAATATGGGGATGGATTCTTTAACAAATTATTAAATATCAGCTTAAAAACAGACAGACGGTGAAGGGGGAAATCCTGATCCGTTTTTCAGGGATTTTCCGGTTTTGTACATTGAGTGGATATTAGTACTTTAGCTAATAAGCATACACCGAATGTCCAAAGGAAGATTTATTTTGTTTGCAATACTTAAGACCTGGCTGATTTCCACTTTGGTTTCCTTCGTATTTTTGATTCTTTTTTTAAGCTTTACCAAAGAAGTAAGAGATCCACCGAGAAACTGTGACATGAGTGGATTGGTCTATGGTTTTACCCTTTTCTGGATAATATTTTTGAGTCTATTGTCTTTAAACAGTCTGCTTTCTCTTTTAAAACCGTTCCAAGGAAAATTAAAAACCGCAGTATGTTGGTTTCTTTTACCTGTTATAGCTTCTGTTTTTTCCTTTTTTACCATCACTGATGGAAAGATAGATGGTGAGGAAACGATCATTTTTCTGACTATGAATCTACCCTGGCTGGCTTTTTGGATGTTTTACTATTACAGATTCAATATCCGTTTCAATACAATCAACCCCTGATATTATTATTCATGAAAAAACAATTTCAAAACTGGACTCTCTTTTTTCTGGTAGGAATCATTGCCATCATTGCCGGATTGATTGCCTCTGTTGTTCTCATGACAGGATCATCTGCCGAAGACGGATTATTCGGAATGTATATTTTGTTCAGCCTGATTCCCATATTACTCGTGATTATCATAGACAGGATTCTGGTATGGAAATTCGGAAATAAAATTGTCAATAAAGTTCAGTTTGCCATACTGTTGTTTATTATTCTTTTATGGATGGTAAGATTTGTATTGAACCTTTTTCTTTAAATAATCATGCAGAGGAGGAGCCAGATGGCATGAGGATACTTACCGATTTAACAAAAAAGGAACTTTAGAATGGATTTCTACAAAAGAAAAGACCGATGAATAACGTTCCTGCTCAATGTCTTGAAATATCTTTAAAATCTATGTTTTTTTTAGATTATTGAACGATAACTCCTCATTTACAGTGATAAACCCTCCGTTTTTTTACGGTATTTTTAAGAATGTCTTTTATGATTCAAATTTAGGTCTGATATTTGTACTGGGTAGCCAAACTAAATGGCCGATTTATTTATGAAAAACATATCTGTGAAAAAATCCTTTCTTTATGCATGTTTTTGCGCTGTTTTCCTTGTTTCCTGTAAAAAAGAAATAGAAAAAATAAGCGATACTTTTAAAGACACTGTTTCTTCTTCGGAAGTTCCGGAGGTAGAAAAGGATTCTATAAAGAAAGATTCTGTTCCTGTCGTAAAAAAAGAATCTGTTCCGCCTGTTATGCAGGAGAATGGTTTTTATAACGCTTTTGTTCTTCCAAAGGATAAAAAGATGCGTGATTCTATTTATTCAGAATTCAGCAAGAAATACAGTGTAGAAGAACGAACTGCTATTTTAGCTTTAAACAGGCTGGATTCTAAGAGTAAATGGAATTCTGATACATTGGTAGTTCCTGCGAAAATAGATACAACATTGATGGCGTATTCACCATTTCCTATGCAGCTGGATATATTGAGCGGGGTGAAAAAGTTTGTCATCTTCTCATACCCTATACAGGCTTTTGCGGTATATTCCAATGGAAGTCTTGTGAAATGGGGGCCAACAAGTATGGGTAAAAAAGCTGCCCAGACTACTAGAGGGCTTACTTTTGCCAACTGGAAAAAGAAACTCGCAATTTCTACCGTGAGCAGCGAGTGGAAACTTCCCTATAACTTTAATATTCACAATATAGGAGGAATCGGATGGCATGAATATACCCTTCCTGGATATCCTGCTTCCCATTCCTGTTTACGATTGCTGAGAAAAGATGCCCAATGGCTGTATTCTTATGCAGATACCTGGATTCTGAACCCCGGAGGTGCTACAACCAAAGCCAGAGGTACAGCTGTAATGGTATTCGGAGATTATAAGTGGGGCGGAAGAAAACCATGGAGAAACCTTTTGGATGATCCTAATGCCAACAATATTTCTGTAGAAGAGCTTACGAAACTTTTAGAACCGGACGTTCCGAAAATGCTTAAAGAACAAAGCAACAGAGAAAAAGTAGCGGATTCTATCAAAGCAGCAAAAGCCTCAGCTACACCTATTCAGAATGAAAAACCTATAGAACCTGTGTCTAATTAATTTTTTTTTCAAACTGTAAAGTAGATTCTTCAGCAAACGTTCTAAGCTTAAGCATTTCCTCTTTACCTTTATGCTGTCCGAATCTGGCAGCAATATAAGTAAGAAGAATAAAAAATAACATGATAAAAGAAGCGCTCAGTGCCCAAGGGTATTCGGCGCTTTTTATTTGCTTTTCTACATAATACATAGTAAAAAAAGTCATCCATAGGATAGAAAAAGAAAAATACAGGAACATAAAGAATGTCCACACTGCAGAACTGGGTCCAAACACTCCGCGTATTGTCGTATGTTCATCTTCTATTTCTACCCGTAGGGCAAGATGAGGTTTCCAGTAGTTATCATATTCTGTTTTCACCCAGATGGTGGCAACTTCTTTATTGATATTCCCGGAAAACTCGTCTTTATGTTCTTCTATATATTTTTTCAGATTTTCAGCATACTCTTCCTTGGTAAGATGAGTAAACATTTTAAATCTGGGCCTGGTTCTTATTTTGTCTAAGGTAGTTTCTTCAGTATTCATATGTTTATTCTTGATAAGGAATCGGATCTTGCAGGGTGAATCTTACCGTGAGCTTTTCATTTTTCCTTTGAATGATCATGGTAATATTCCGGCCTTCGCTAGACTTCATAATCTCTACAATTTTTTCCAGTGTCATCTCAGAAGTTAGATCTCCGTTAATACTCAGAATTCTGTCATCCTTTTTAAGGCCTGCTTCATAGGCTGGTGAATCCTTTCTTACTCCAGCAATGGAAAATATAGGTTTTAAACTAAATTTATACTGAAAGGCATCCTTATACACTTCATTTACTACCGTAGCTGATTTCTGAGTTTCAATAGTTATTCTGTCCTGCTGCCATTCCAATCCGTCCTGCTTGAAATCCAGTCCGCTCATATTAAAGTGAAATGGATCATTAAAAAAACGGTTTTTTTTCAAATATAATTTTTTTGCGGGATAATCAAAAGCTACTGTAAACCTTCGCATAATTTCGCTGCCTACAGAACCCTTTCTGTTTTCCACTAAAGTAACGTGCTGTATTGAGTATTCATCCGGCATAGCGGTAAGAGGTTTTTCAAACTTAAAGCTACCCAAATAAAAATTATGAATACGACTTCTTTTGCCCAAAATATCTCCATTGAAACCACGGCCAAGAAAATCATCGATATTAGGTCTGTTGTACACAAAGTTTTTAATAAGAGTGGGAAAGAGCCAGATCGCATCGTTATTTCCAAGGTCAATCAGAAGCTTTGAATCTTTCTTCTCATTTGTCATTTCTACTCCGGCATACAGGTAAGGCTTATCCCTTTCAATGGTAATAGGGAATTCTTCAAATTTTCTGACTTTCTTTTTTAAAAGATCAGAATTTTCATACACCGTTAATTTTTTTGAAATATAGTCGATGTAAACCGGATGGTCTTTAAAAAACTGATATCCTATCACTCCGTTTACGGGAATTCCTACATGGGAGGAAATGTTAAACTCTTCATCAAGAATGATATAAATAGACATGGACGTATTTACAATTTCATCACCTATTTTGCCCATATTGCGCTCAGACTTCAGTCCATCAATACTTAAGCTTCCTCCAAGTCCGGAAAATTTTACTTTTTCAACATTGCTGAGCTTCACTTCTTTATTTTCCAGGCTAAAAAGAATAGTTTCCGAAACCCCGGTATCCAACAGAAAGGTAAGTTCAGCACCATTAACATTGATAGGAATAAAGATAAGATTATTGATAAACTGAAAAGGAATAACCGCTTTTTTAGTATTGATGAGTTCAAAAGAATTCTGGGCATTTACAAAAATGCTTAGAAATAATCCCAGTAAAAGCAATTTAAATTTCATTTACTGAATTTAGTGAATTTATCTATATGATAATAAAAAAACATTCCAAAAGCTGGAATGTTTATATAAACTACAATGAAGTAGTATTTTTTGTTGAATTTGTTTTAAAATGCTTTCTTTTTATTTTGAAAAGAAATCCATCAAATCCATATAGTTCTTCTGATTCACCCCATGGCCACTCATATATTCTCTGAATGTGAAGTAACAGCTAAGGTCGTAAAGAAGATCTGCTGCTTTTCTTCCCCATTCAAGTGGGATCACAGCATCATCCGTACCATGGGAAATGAAGAAACGAAGTCCCTCCAGTTTCTTTTTATCTTTTACAATGCCGTCTAGAATTTTCTCTTCAGGATAACTGCTCAGACATGCCACATAGTTGAAAAGTTCAGGATGTTGTAAGGCCAGTGCATAGCACAGTATTCCTCCCTGGCTGAAGCCGCAAAGATGAGCTTTACTTTCCGTCAGCCCATAGTGGTTGATAATCTTTAGCATACTTTCCAGAACTGCATGTAAAGATTCCTTTGCCTGGGGAACATCGATAAAGTTTTCAGGATCATTAAAATTGATATCATACCATGAGTATCCTTCAAATTGAGTATCACGCGGAGCTCTGAAACTTACAATAATCCAGTCATTGGGAAGCGTTTCCCTAAAACTGAAAAGATCCTGTTCGTTACTGCCGTAGCCATGAAGCATAAAAAGAATAGGGGTATTGGGGGTAATATTTTCGGGTTCTCTTACTAGATAATCTAAATTCATACAGCAAAGATAATTAAATTACCTACAGAATCTTAAGTTTTATTATTCATACAATGAACTTCTGCTGCATGATGGTTTATGTGTAATGATTAATTCTTTAGAGTATATTTTTGAATTTTTCCCGGCCTTTTTCTTTTTATTGATTTGATATTATTTGGAAATCTTTATTGGAAAATTTTCATAAAAGTTATTTTTATATTAATAAAAAACTTATATTTGAAACATTAAAAAATCTATTTGGAGAAATGAAGCAATTTTACAATTCAAAAAGTTTACTTAGACTTTCTTTTTTATTCGTTTTATTATTTTCTGTAATTACCGTTGTGAATTCTTGTAAAAAAGATGATGACGAAGAGTTTCAGGATCATGTGGTTCAATTCGAGGTGAAGACAACTGCCGGAGGAAACATCATAAGTGTTGTTACGCAGGTAGGTACAGCTCAGAACACAATATACAATACACCACAGTCACCTGTGACTTCACCATGGACAAGCGGGGAATTCTTCGTGAACTCCAGCCAGGCACAGTTGAATCTTGATGCAAATGCATCAATGCCTGATGATAATTCTGAATTAACGATCAATCTTTATATAGATGGAGAAGTTGTAAGAACTGTTAAGAAGAAAGGTAAAGGTGTACTTGTTGCTTCTATTGATTACAGTTTCCTAGAACCATAAAAATTATTTATTTTTAATATTTATAAAAAAAACCGCTCTTAGGGCGGTTTTTTTATTCTTCAATCATACGCTGTTGAACAGCTCTGTTGATGAGTTCCGTGGAATTTTTTGCATGAAATTTCTGGAGCAGATTTTTACGGTGGGTATCTACAGTAAGAGGACTTAAAAACAGTTCCTCAGCAATCATATTACTTGTTTTCCCCTGAGCTACCATCTGTAGTATTTGTTTTTCTCTTTTCGTAAGCCTGGGTGCAGGTACCTCATTTTGAGAAGGACGGCTGATGATCAGTTTGGTTTCATTGCAGAACACAATATCTCCGGAAAGCGCACCTCTTATGCATATTACCAGCTCATCAATAGAAGTGTTTTTGAGAAGGTAACCACTTGCTCCGTTTTGTATAGACTGCATAATGATACTTCTTTCAGAACGGTTGCTGAACATGATGACTGAGGTATTCGGGGATATTTTTTTTATTTCCCTGCAAAGTTCTGTTCCATTGGCATCGGGAAGCGTAATATCCAGGAGAATAATATCTGCCATTTCTGACCGGACAAAGTTTATCGTTTCTGTACCGGACGCAAAACTTCCGGCTACATTAAAGAAAGGCTGGCTGTTCAGCATCATTCTCAGTCCTTCAATCACAATAGGGTGATCGTCTACGATGACAATATTTATTTTTTCATTCTCCATGGATGTTGAGTTCTATATTAATTGCTGTTCCCTGATGATCAGAATTGATTTCCATTTTTCCTTTCAGGTAGTTGACTCTGTTTTTCAGATTACGAAGCCCCATACTTTTGGTGGTATTCTCTCTGTTTTTATCAAATCCTTTTCCGTTATCTTCAATGGTGATCAGAAAATTTTCGCCGGATTGGGAGCATTGAAGTAAAATATTGTTGGCTTCAGCATGTTTTACTGCATTAGCCAGTAATTCCTGTACAATCCTGTAAATATTAAGCTGGATATTCAAAGGTAATGTCTTTTCAATATCAATAGCCTGAAAATCTATGTCGAGGTTTTTTCTGCTGTAGAATTCACACAAATCCTGTATGGCAGTTTCCAAACCAAAATTAAGCAATGATTCTGGCATTAAATTTCTGGCAACGTGGCGCAGCTCACTTACAGAACTATCCAGCTGACCCAAGATTTTATAAAACTCCTTATCCTTTTCCGGATTCAGATGGCTGGAAGACCAGGTGGAAAAGTTAATTTTAACCCCTGCAAGCATTCCGCCCAAACCATCGTGAAGATCCCTTGCAATACGTTCTCTTTCTCTTTCTTCCCCGTCAAGGATGGCTTTCGTCAGTGATAATTCTTCCTTTTGCTTGATATCATTGAGTTTCTGTTCATTTATCTTTTTATTTTTTCTGAAAATGATAAACAGGAAGATCAGAAGACTTAAGGCTAATAATAAAACAAGACCCATTCCCCATAAATAAGAGTTCTTCTTGTTTACTTCCAGATCTTTTTGATTTTTTTCAGCATTTAAGGTCGCTATTTTTCTTTCTTTTTCAGCGGTGTTGAATTTAGATTCAAGTTTGTTGATTTCAAGCTTTACATTCTCCGTGTTCAGACTATCGTTGAGCTTAGAATATTTTTGCTCCCATAGAAGTGCTTCTTTTGTATTTCCCAATTCTTCATTGAGTAAAGAAAGTTGTTTGTAAAAGGTTTTTCTGTTATTAAGATCAATGGTCAGAGATTTTTCTGTTAAAACATCCTCCAAAGTAGCCTTGGCTTCCTTATATCTTTTGAGTTTTTTTAAAATATCATATTTGTTGAAATAAAACATTTGAGCCAAAAGATTCTGATTGTACTTTTGGGTATAAAAAATTCCTTTTTCTATTACAGGAAGAGCTTCTTCATTCTTTTGACGGGTAATATACAACAGAGTTTTGCTGTAATAATAAAACGCATTGGATGAAGATTCCGGATAAGGATTGATGAGTTTTTCAGCTTTATTTAAATATTTTTCAGCCTCATCTCCGTTAGCCTGATAACAGAAATTGTTGGCAGAGTTGAGGTAGGTGAAAAATAGTTCAGCAGAATTTGGATAGTGTTTTTCGAGGATTTTCAGCGCTTTGACATTATAATCTTCAGCTTTTTTAAACTGGGCATTATAAGTAAGAATCACGGCAAGCTGAGTGTACAGGAAACCTAAATTTCTGTTGCTTTCATATTTTTCAACCAGAGGAATACTTTTTTCAAGTATCATCTTCACTAAAGGAATATAACCTTCCTTATCCTTTTGAGAAACTCCGTAGCTGTACCAGGCAAGAGCCTGAAGAAAATCAGATTCCTCATTTTTGAATTTTGATAAAGACCGGATGGCTTGCTGATAGGAAACTGCAGCTTTCTTTTTGTTCCTGTCCAGATTATATTGTCCTTCGTAATAATAATATTTTGCTGAGATAAAAGGATGGCTTTGAGCCAGTAATTTTCCGTTTGCAAGATATTTCTTACTTAAAATAGAGTCACTGTTTCTATAATAATTTGATAAAAGCAAAGAAGCCGTTGCTTTTGAAGCATCGGGAAGATGACCTTTTGTAATAGTTTGTAAGCTGTCTATATAAGCTTTCTCATTAAGCGGAATGATTTGTTGGGATTGTAATTTAAAAAACAAAAACAGGCTTAGCAGGACAAGTAATCTCTTCATTATGGATCAGTTCTGTAAAATATTTTTTTAAACGCTCAATTTAATTAAAAATTTCAGCATAAAAAATACCTGAATTTAGGTAGAAAAAATTCCTTGTTTTTCAGGATTGATAGACGTAGAGGATGCTCATAGCTTTGCAAATATCAAATCATGAATCATAGAATATTCAATATAGTAACTAAAATTTAAACAAAAAGATTATGAAAAAAATGAAAATGAATCAGCTGCTAAGAGGAGTCTTCGTTGCTGTAATAGCGGCATTGCTTATTGGGTTTACAGCTTCATGCAGTAAAGATAATGACGACAACAATGTGAATGGGGCAGGGAAAAGCCATAAAGTGGTTTTTAAAGCCATCGCTTCTTCGGGAAGTAATATTGATGTGGCCGTTTACGGAATTGATGGTAACCCTACCACAGCATCAAGTCTTAGCGGATCAACCTGGAGCAGCCCTGAAGTAACCTCAGAACCTGGAGCATATACTGCTAATGCTGCTGTAAATGCTATCGGACCGGACGCTTCTGCTACTTTGAAGGTTCAGATCTGGGTAGATGGAGAACTTAAGAAAGAAGGAACTTCCAGTGGACAATATTTGTCAGCTTCTACAAGCTATACATTTTAATATCAAATTATTTTAGGACATAAAAGTGGCGCTGAGATCATCTCAGCGCCACTTTTTATATGGTGTTTAAGCTTAGCCTACTTTTACAATAAAGTAGCTTTTCTTACCTTTTTGCAATAATAGGAATTTACCGTCGATAAGATCCGTTTCATTGGCGGTAAAAGTATCATTTACTTTTTGTTTGTTTACAGAGATTGCATTTCCTTTAATCTCTCTTTGCGCTTCACTCTTAGACTTTAAGAATCCTGATTTTTCAGAAAGAAGCTCAACAATATTCACTCCTAAAACATCGGTTTTTGCAATTTCTTTCTGAGGAACTCCATCAAAAACTTCAAGGAAAGTTTCTTCATCAAGACTTACAAGATCTTCAGCTGTGGAACGCCCGAAAAGAATTTCAGAAGCTTTCAGTGCTTTTTCATATTCTTCTCTTCCATGTACCCAAACAGTAACCTCTTCAGCCAGTCTCTTTTGTAGTTTTCTTTCGTGTGCTGCTGTTTTATGTTCTTCAATTAAAGCTTCAATTTCTTCTTTT
The DNA here is from genome assembly GCF_002979755.1 of Chryseobacterium culicis. Classification (NCBI taxonomy): domain Bacteria; kingdom Pseudomonadati; phylum Bacteroidota; class Flavobacteriia; order Flavobacteriales; family Weeksellaceae; genus Chryseobacterium; species Chryseobacterium culicis. The sequence continues at coordinate 136,566 of NZ_PCPP01000004.1, forward strand.
CCTAAGAAAGTATAGAACTTGATGAATCTTTCAGCATCATCATCAGTAGCATTCAGCCAGAACTGGTAGAATTTGTAAGGAGACGTTTTCTTTTTATCCAGCCAATAGTTTTCTCCACTTTCAGACTTCCCGAATTTAGAACCATCCGCTTTAGTAATCAAAGGAACTGTTAATGCAAACGCTTCACCCTGAGCTTTTCTACGGATCAATTCTGTTCCTGTAGTGATATTTCCCCACTGGTCAGAACCTCCCATTTGTAGCTTTACATTGTTGTTTTGGTATAGGTGAAGGAAATCATATCCTTGGATGAGCTGGTACGTGAATTCTGTAAAACTCATTCCGTCAACCCCTGCGTCTCCGGAAAGTCTTTTCTTTACAGAATCTTTCGCCATCATATAGTTAACGGTGATATTCTTCCCTACATTTTTAGCAAAATCAAGGAAAGAAATATTCTTCATCCAATCGTAATTGTTAACCAGTTCAGCCTTGTTGGGCTCATTTCCTTCAAAGTTTAAGAATTTTGAAAGCTGGTTCTTTAAACAGTCAACATAATGTAAAAGAGTTTCTTCATCCAAAAGATTTCTTTCAGCCGATTTCCCGGAAGGATCTCCAATCATTCCTGTAGCACCTCCTACCAAAGCAATCGGCTTGTGGCCATGCAGCTGGAAGTGAGCTAAAATTTTTATCTGGATAAGACTTCCGATATGTAAAGAATCGGCAGTAGGATCAAAACCAATATATGCAGTAGTTACCTCTTTATTCAGTTGTTCATCGGTTCCTGGCATCATATCGGCAAATAGACCACGCCATTTCAGTTCTTCTATAAAGGAATTCATTGATTTTTAACTTTAAAATTTTAAGATGCAAAGATAGTAAATTCAGAAGGAAGAGAAAAAAGGATAAATAGCAAATAAGCAAATTGATAAAAACCTGAAAATGCTTTGGTGGTAACTTTAGAAGCAAAGGTAGATTCACTGTTTCCCTTTTGCAATTATGCCCCAAATACGCTATATTTGTTATTAATGAATGACGAACAGCTATTCCTGCTCATACAGAAGGCCAAGGATAAAGACCAGAAGGCCCAGACTAAACTCATTAATGTTTTTTGGGTGGATGTTTTCTCTTTTGTCATGAAAAAGGTGAGAGATGAAAATGATGCAGATGAAATCACCGTAAATGTTTTTTCAAAAGTATTGTCGAAACTGGATATGTTCGATCCTCATTTTCAGTTTAAAACCTGGATTCTTACCATTGCCCAGAATACAGTTATTGATTTCTGGAGAAAAAAGAACCGTGAGAACGAAGATGCTGTGGAAAATCTTGATGAAGTTAAAAATCAATATGCAAAATCTCCGGAAGAACTTCTGATTTCTGAAGAAGAACAAAAGAAAATCATCAAAACCATAGAATCTCTGGATGCCAATTACCAGGATATTATCAAATTGAGATTCTTTGAAGAAAAAAGCATCAAAGAAATTGCTGAAGAACTGGGAATTTCAGTAGCCAATACCAAAGTACGGGTAATGCGTGCTAAAAAAGTCTTAGCTGAGCTGTTGAAAAATAATGAGTTTGATGATAATTAAAAAGAATATATTCAATAGAAACGGGCTTTAGCCCGTTTACTGAAAAAAAAATCAAAATCGGCCTTAGCCAAAACATAATCTCACAATTTAATTTAAAAATAAACCTCTTCTTTTGTTTTCGGAAGAATTATTTTTTGCTGCTTTTCCTGATTTCTGTTTTGTAGATTGATCTTGAGTCCTTTTTTAATATAGGTTTCCTTTAAAGATTTACCATATTCAGCTGTGTTTTCCACTTCTTTTGAATAGTTCAGCTGACCTGTTGAAAGATTAAAATCAATATCTTTCCAGTAATCGCCCGGCCTTCCTGAAGTGGAAGAGGTTCCTATGAGTTCAAAATGTCCGTTCTGAAATCTATATTTGTCTGTAACATCCCATTTCCAGCTGCTTCCTCCGTTTTGGGAAATGATCAGAATGCCTTTTTCTATTTTTGTTTCTCTGTAAGGATCGCCCATCATGCCTCCGCCATTGCTTTCCATAACAGCATTTCTAGATTTTTCAAGGATTGTCCATGCTCCGCCTGCCTTTTTCAGAATCTGAATTTCACGGATGTTTCCCATATCTGTGGTGTCCTTTGTATTGTAAATAATTACTTTTTCAGGAATTTTATCACCATCAAGATCTCCGTCTACCGTTTCAATGATACTAGAACCCGAAGGCTGAAATTGTTTTTGGGCAAGACAAAATGTTCCGCATACCGCAAATAAAAGGAAGAATATTTTTTTCATAAGAATATTTTGAAGAGATAAATATACAAATGAAATTTCGAATTATAAGTTTCATCAATATTTCCGGTTGATGGTTTCCATTAAAAAATCCTTAACTTTGAACTTCAATTTTAGAAATGGAAAATTCAGTTCAAGACACTACCGTTCAAAAACCAAAATGGATCCGCGTAAAACTTCCTACCGGAAAGAATTACAGAGAGCTGAGAACTTTGGTTGATAAATATAAATTAAATACCATTTGCCAAAGCGGAAGCTGCCCGAACATGGGAGAATGTTGGGGTGAAGGTACAGCTACTTTCATGATTTTAGGAAATATCTGTACAAGAAGCTGTGGATTTTGTGGCGTTAAAACAGGAAAACCCCTTGATGTAAACTGGGATGAACCTGAAAAAGTAGCCAGATCAATCAAATTAATGAAGATCAAACATGCCGTTCTTACCTCTGTAGACCGTGACGATCTGAAAGATATGGGATCTATTCTTTGGGGAGAAACAGTGAATGCTGTGAGAAGAATTTCTCCGGGAACTACCATGGAAACTCTGATTCCGGATTTCCAGGGTATTACAAAACACCTTGACAGATTGGTAGAAGTAGCTCCGGAAGTGATTTCTCACAATATGGAAACTGTAAAACGTTTGACCAGAGAAGTGAGAATTCAGGCTAAATATGAAAGAAGCCTTGATGTATTGAGATATTTGAAAGAAGCTGGCCAAAGAAGAACCAAAACAGGGGTAATGCTTGGATTGGGAGAAACTAAAGATGAGGTGTTCCAGACTATCGAAGATATCAGAAATGCCAATGTAGATGTTATTACTATGGGACAATATCTGCAGCCGACTAAAAAGCACCTTCCTGTAAAAAAATTCATCACTCCGGAAGAATTTGATGAGTTCGGAGACTTTGCAAGAAGCCTAGGGTTCAGACATGTTGAAAGTTCTCCTCTTGTAAGAAGTTCTTACCACGCAGAAAAACATATTCACTAAAATATAAACCGTTCAGAAATGAGCGGTTTTTTGTTTTTTAGGTGGCAGGTGGTAGATGATAGGTAGCAGGGATTAGGGAAAAGCTTTCATTTGTAATAACGAATTCCATCATTCCCCTCCTCTGGAGGGGTGGCAGAAATTCAAAGGATTTTTGACGGGGTGGTCAAAAATATAACGTTTCATTTAAATATCAATAGGAGCGGACTTCACTCTGCTTATTATAAAATTAAAATTCATCCGGCTTTAGCCGAAACCTAAAGCTGTGAATATTTTGTACACCCTGCAAATTGATCCTATTTATTACAAGCCGTCTCCTTGGTAATCACTCCAATGCGGCCATTAATTTCTATAGGTCTGAAATGTTTCTTTTTGAATTCTGAAGGGGTTTCTCCCGTGTGTTGTTTGAATAATTTATTGAAATAGGATAGACTTTCAAAGCCTACCTGAAAACAGACTTCCGTCACAGACTGATCTTTCAGCAGGAATATTTTAGCCTGATTGATTCTGTAATTGTTGACAAAATCAGTAAAGGTCATATTGGTCTGCTTTTTAAAATACCGGCAGAAAGCAGGAGTACTTAGGCTTACCACTTTGGCTACTTCATTAACATTGGGTTTTCGGTCATAATTTTCGTGGATATAGTCGTAGATGGTTCCCATTCTGATTTTATCATTCAAAAACCATTTAATTCGGGTATCTTCTTTATTCAGTTCTTTTACCTCAGTGGAATTGGCAAGAATTTGTAGAATCTCAATCAATCCAACCAAAGATTCAAAAGCATTTTTATCTTTAATAATCTGTAGTTTTTCAACCACTGTATTTTTGGTCTCTCCGAAAAATGAAAGCCCAAGATAGGAACGTTCTAAAAGGGTTTTGATATTTTCAAATTCGGGAACGGGAAGGATAATATCCTGAAGGAAGCTTTCCCGCATCTGCAAGACAAGCTGTTTGCATTCGGTCTGAATACCATAATCAAAATTAAGGTGGGGAACATTGGAACCAATCAGTAAAAGATCACTGTCTGTAAAGCCTGAAATATTTTTTCCAACATGCCGGATTCCATTCACTGCTTCTACATATACCAATTCGATTTCCGGATGATAATGCCAGAAAAAACAGTTCTTAAGCGAAGGGGCAAATAGCTTGAATGATTTCCCTTTTTCAAATTCAATAATTTCTTTCTGGATTTTCATTTTGTTCTGATTTGATTGTTTCTGAATTTAAAATTAAATAAAAAGGTTAATATGGAGCAAATTTTTATCATTCAAAGAGGAGTGAAATTCAAACTTTCTTTCGATTTTTGCACTTTCAAAATAAAGATACTCAGGTATTCCTTTAATTTGGGCAAAATTAATTCAGAAAAAAGATTTAGATACAATGAAGATTGATAAAAGAATAATACCACTGGCTATAGGTGGTTTAGGGATAGGAACTACGGAATTTACCGTAATGGGACTGTTGCCGGATATTGCGAAAACATTGCAGATCACTATTCCGCAAGCCGGACATTTGATTTCTGCTTATGCCATGGGAGTGGTTATTGGAGCTCCCATTCTGATTGGATACTCTGTGAAATTTCCACCGAAAAAAGTTTTGATGGTTTTTATGATCCTTTTTACCCTGTTTAATGGCCTTTCCGCTATTGCTCCGGGTTACAACAGTATGCTGGCCATAAGATTTCTATCAGGGCTTCCTCACGGAGCATTCTTCGGAGTAGGAACTGTTGTTGCATCAAGAATGGCGGGAAAAGGAAAAGAAGCCTTTTATATATCGATGATGTTTACAGGGCTCACAGTCGCCAATTTGGCAATGGTACCTCTGGTCACCTATATAGGGCATACTTTCCACTGGAGGCTGTACTTTGCTATTGTAGCAGTGATTGGGCTTTTTGCTATTTTGTTTTTAAAACTGTGGCTTCCGCCCATGGAATCAAACCAGAATACCCACTTCATGGAAGAGTTGAAATTCCTTAAAAATAAACAATCGTGGCTGGTACTGGCGATTACAGCAATTGGATTTGGAGGGCTTTTCACATGGTTAAGTTATATAACACCTTTAATGACGGTAGTGGCAGGAATCAAGAGCAGCCAAATGGCCTATGTAATGGTGCTGGCAGGAGCTGGAATGGTAGTTGGAAATCTGGTTGGAGGGATTGTTTCAGATAAATTGGGACCGGAGAAAACCTGTGCATTGTTGATTTTCCTGATGATGATTTCTCTTGGAGGAGTTTTCTTCCTTGCTGAGCATCAGAATATTGCACTTATATTGACCTTTATGTGTGGTGCTTTATCAATGTCTATTGCATCGCCCATCAATATTATGATGATGAAAGCTGCTCCGAAAAGTGAAATGATGGCTGCTGCTTTTATGCAGGCTGGTTTTAATATTGCCAATGCTATGGGAGCTTTCCTTGGTGGAATTCCTCTAGAATATGGTTATTCATTCAACTATCCATCGCTGGTAGGAGTGGGGATGACCTTTATAGGGGTCGTTGTAAGTGTAAGGTACATGTATCTGTATGGTTCGGGAACTCAAGATGAAGAGAACGTGGTTACAGAATGTGTATCATGCGATAAATAAAAACGCAATCAGATCATATTTTAACATAAAAAAAGCCTGTTTCATTGAAACAGGCTTTTTGATATAACATAATTTTTATGCCTCTACTTCATCTCCGTTTTTGCACCAGTAGAGGGCATTGTATAAATTTTCTTTCGGAAAAGACTTAAACTCTCCCGGCATCAGAACACTGAAGATACTGGTAAAATCACGTATTCCTTCCTTATCTGTAACAATAGCTGAGCGATTCCAGTTGGTAAGATTCTTTAATCCTAACAGCAAATCTTCAAGCCATGCTCCTACCGTAAAATTATCCAGATCGGTATCCAAATACAATAAATAATTCAGTTCACCGAATTGCTCTACCTTCTCTTTCACACGCGGAATTACCAATCTTTCAAAATCCTCTTTCGTTACTTCTCCCGTTGCATTAAATGCTGCAACATTCTCCGGAGCTTCTGGAATAATTGTTATCATAATAAATATTTTTTGGTGGTTTGAGTTTAAAACAACAACAATAATTACACCATTATTTGGTGAATAATTGTTAAAAAAGGTATAAATATTGTTATTTTAAATGTAAAATAGTAATATGAATCTCAAATCAAATGAACCTTTTTGGCTTTTAAAAAACGGACTGTTAGCTTCTTATCCTTCTTTAAAATCAAGCAAAGAATGTGATGTTCTGATTATAGGCGGAGGTATTACGGGAAGCCTCATAGCCCACCAGATGATAGAAGACGGATACACTACAATCCTTATTGATAAAAGAGAACTTTGTAACGGAAGTACTTCTGCCACCACTTCAATGCTGCAGTACGAAATAGATGTTCCTTTATATGAACTGATAGAAAAAATAGGCAAAAAGGGAGCTGTTCTGAGCTATGCAGCCTGCAGCGATGCTATTGATACAATAGAAAGACTTTCAAAGCTTATGCACTCTAATGCTGGATTCAAACGAAAGAAATCACTGTATTTTGCTTCGAAAAAGAAAGATGTGGAATGGTTGAAGAAAGAATACGAAGCAAGAAAACAAAACGGATTTGATGTGAAATGGCTGGAAGCAGAAGAGATTTTTAAAAAAATTGAATTTAAAAATACCTATGGTGGGATTCTATCGAGACAGGGAGCCAGTATTGATGCTTTTCAGTTTGCCCATGAGCTGTTCATCCATAATGTAAAAAAAGGATTGAAAATATTTGATAAGACTGAAATGGTAAAAGTGGAGGAGCATAAAGGTTTTAATCTGATCACTGTAGACAATGGATTCAAGATTAAAGCAAAAAAGATCATTTACTGTATAGGCTACGAAAGTAAAAACTTGCTGAAAGAAAACTTCGTTAATCTGAAAAGCACCTATGCCATTGTTTCTGAAATAGAGAAAGACAAGTTTAAAAATATCAGCAGTACGTTAGTCTGGAATACTGATGATCCTTATCTCTACATGAGAACTACGGATGATGGAAGACTTCTTATCGGAGGAGGAGATGAAGATTTTTATGATGCAGAAAAGCGTGATGCAATCCTTCATAAAAAAGAAAAAGAGATCCTGAAAAATCTAAAAAAAATAAAACCGGATTATCATTTTTATACAGATTTTGTCTGGGCCGGAACTTTTGGGGAAACAAAAGACGGGCTTCCTTATATCGGGGAACATCAAAAATTTAAAAACTCTTATTTTGTCCTGGGTTTTGGAGGAAACGGAATCACTTTTTCAGTAACAGGAATGAAGATGGCTTCTTTGTTTATGAAAAATAAAAAGCATCCGTTGTCAAGGTATTTTAAATTTGGAAGGTGATTGTATTTTTACCATAAAAGTCACCAAAGTTTTTAGAGTCTTTGTTCATTTCAAGTTGAAAAATTTGTGGATATAGAGTACATAAAAGTTAAAAAAACTATGATTTTCAAAACTATAATAAAAATTGTTTAGATTCCTACGGAATGACAAACTACCTGGATAAATTGTTATTCCAATTGTGTCATTCCGTAGGAATCTAAGTGAGATTATTTGTATGATAAAAAGAGGTTCTTTACCATAAAAGTTGTTGGATAAAATAAAAGCGGGTCTAAACCCGCTTCAACTACAAACTATACCCATTCTTTTTAGCCAGTTCAACAATAGAACTTTCAATGGCTTTTCCCAAATCATCGGAATCAACTGCTCCTCTTTTTTTCATCTCACCGTCAATATAGGTCTGGCGCTTTTTGGAAAGTTCCTCTATTTCTTTCTGGATTTTATCGCGGGCGGCAGACTTTGCCGTAATCGTTTTTTGAATTTCTTCTTTGCTTTTTCCCTTCAGCTCAGCAGGAAGTTCACTTTCTTTTACATGGGCAATAAATCCGGCATCCTTTTCAGCTTTATCCACCAGATCCCAATGGTCATTTTTGTAAGCATTCTTTTTAGATTTAGCAACAGCCCTTTCCACCAAGTTGGATGCTGACTGTGATTCTGCGTTTTTGTCCTGGGTGATCTGCTTAAGCCTGTATTCCGAACCATGGTTTCCATAATAGATATAGGTATCATTGAGCTTTGCATTGCATTCGGAAATTTTGATGTCGTAAGGTGTTTCAATATAGATTACTTTTCTGTCACTGTCGATATTGAAATATTTTCCACCTCCTAAAGATGCTCCGTTTTGCCAGAACGTCTGAATTCCTTCCTCCCGGCTTCCACAGAAAATGGTGTTGGTATAAATATTTTTATCCTTCGCTTTTGAAACAACATCTTTATAATTTATTTTTCCCTGATTGAATGCTTCATTCCCTGCAATATAAATCAGTTTCATACTTTTATCATTACTGTCCCAGTTCAGGTTGGCAGAGGCATCACGAATAACAGCTCCACAATATTCACTGCCGCCATTGGTTCTTAAGGCGAATAGTTTTTCGGAAATAAGATCCAGATCCTGAGTAAGAGGAGCAACCTGGCGGATATAATTTTCATCACGGATTCCGTCATTTCCGTATTCGTACAGGGCAATTTCAATCTGGGGCGCTTTTCCGTTATATTTTAAAGTGGTCAAAGTATTCACAATATTCCACAATCTGGATTTTGCCTGATCAATCAGCCCGTCCATACTATTGGAAGTGTCCAGTAAAAGAGCGACCTGAATTTTATTATCCTTTAAGGTTGAGTTAGCCGGAATCACTGTAACTTTTTGCATCGGTAAATCACGGTTAACCTTACTTTGTATAGAGCGGTTGTCCGGAATATTACCGGAGCTTAAAAAAGCTGTACCCGCTGCAAGTGCTAAGATTTTTAAAGTTGTCATATTATTATTTATTATGGGTTATCTGCTGTAATACTGAATCTGCATATCTTTAGGATACTTTACTTCATAGGAGAAAGTAATCTTCTCTGAATTGCCTGAACCTATGTTTTTATTCCACAGGATACTTCCCGTTTTATCATCAAGGCTTCCACCGCCAAGGTCTAATGTTTTAACCAGAATCTTAGAGTTTTCGCTGATCGGAAGCTGATCAAGAACTTCCAGTTCAATATTTTCTTTCGTATTATTTCTGATGCTGATTTGATAAGATTCTGTTTCCCATTTGTTTGTGTTCATGGTCTTTTGAGAGGTTTTGTCTCCAACTTTGATTCTTTTTACTGTAATTCTTTCATCTACTCCAAGAGAAATCGGGAACTCATCTTTTACATAATTGCTGGTAATATTGGTTTTTCCAATATAATTGTCTTCAAAATAGATATTCGCTTCTCCATTGATGAGGTTGAGGTTCTGCCAGTTCTTCACAAAGGCCATCAGGAATACCTGGTTGTTAAGTTTTGGAACTGTGTGGTATTTGTAAGTGGCATCAACCTGTTTTTTATCAAGGATCACATATTGTTCTTTTTCCTGGCTTACAATGGTTTGATTGTAATTCAGTTCATAGATCACATTCATCTGGCTGTCAGCAACTGTAGCTACAGGAATCTGGCTTGGTTTTGCAGCAACATCTTCTCTCATCTGATAAGCATTGGCTGCTGAAATTTCTTTTTTAGATTTATAACCTGCAATTTCCATCTGAGAATTGTAAGGAGTATATTCTGCTACATAGAGTGGCGACAGAATAGGTCTGTCCTGATTGTATGACGGTCTGTACGTAGAGACAAACAATTTTACATTTTTCCAGTCCTGTCCGGTTTTCTGATAAATTTTACCTTTATAAACCATTTCAAGAGGTTTCTTTACAGATTCAGCACGCAAATCATAAGAAGGAATCCATCCGGCATCAGAAACAATATAGCTTACTCCAAGATTCAGACTGGTTTCGTTATCCGCAAGAATTTCAAGAAGAAGTTCTTTCCGATTGGTATTTTTATGGGTTTGCTCTTCAGCAGACTGATTGTTGAGCTTTGCGATACTTTCATCCAGAACCGTTTTCTGCTCATTAAGAAGGAATACCTGGTTATCAATTTCCAGCATTCTCTTTCTGTAAAACTCAGTAAGTTTAATAAGCTGTTCCTGTGGAGTAGATTTATCATTGGTAGAGATTTTTAAATTATCATTAATGATATGCTGCTCACCCGTCAGATTTTTGATCTGAATATTCAATAGGCTTACCTGTCTTTGAAGCTTTTTTGTCTCTATTTGAAGTTTCTTTTCATTATCTGACAATTCATCATTTTTCAAAAAATTGCTTTGAGGAGTAATGGAAAGCAGTGTCGTATTTTTTTCAAGATTGATTTTATAGGTATTCTCATCCAGATTATTGGGAAGATTGACAATTCTTATGGTATTTCTACCTTTTTGAAGGCTCACATTGGTACTTCCGAAAACCTTTGCTCCCTGTAAAAATACAGTAGCCTGCTTTACTTCAATTTCTTTCTTAATTTCCTGTGCGTTGATAAAGGCAGCTGAAAATATGATTAATAGTAAAAAATAACGTTTCATTGTTTATTATTTTGAATTCCTGAAGTAAAATTATCCCTATTTAAGGCTGAAAATTGGGAAACTTGGTGAAGCAGCCTTTTGACTTGGTGAGTTTTTATAGGAGAAAAGACAGAGGCCTAAAAAGTGTTATTCTGACGAAGTAAGAATCTCTTTTACAATAAATCAGAATCCGTTCAAAACGACAAAAAACAAAAAAAGCTACCCTTTGGGCAGCCTTGTTTTGAACTTATTCTTTTAAAGGATTTCGTATCTTGTTTTGATGCTGTATTTCAGCTTGATGTTTTCAATATTATCAAAAGAATAATCTACCGGAGCATCTGCCATTTCCATCTGTACGCTGTTCATTCTTCCTTTGTAAGCAGCCGGCATGATCATATCGCTGGTATAGTCTTCTATTTCTACAATTTCAAGAGCATTTCCTGTCTTTTTGCCCATACTTTCCAATAAATAATCTGCCTTTTCTTTAGCGGCCTTCAAAGCATTGATCTTTACAGCTTTTCTGAAATCTGCAATTTTGGTATTCTTTACCTCAGCAATGTTCAGGCTGCTTACCCATTTTTGGTTCAGGTCTCCAAAAATTTTACTCAGACTTGATTTTGTACTGGCTTTAAACTGATAACTTTTAGTAAACTTGGCTGTTTTAGAATAGATATTCTGGTACATTGATTTGAACTTGATATCCTCGTTCTTTACTCCTGCATTTTTTAAAATTTCAAATAACTTCTTTTCATTATCTGCCAGATCATTTTTGTTATCTGCTTTTATTCCGATGCTGAAGATAATTTCATCCGGTTCCACTTCCATTTCAGCAACACCTGTTACTTCAATTGCATTTTTCTTTACTTCCTGAGCATTTACAAAGCTTCCAAGGGTTAAAATTCCGATTAATAAAAAATGTTTCAATTTCATAATTTCCTGTTTTAAATTTTTAATTCTGATGTAAAATTATGCAGATCAGAAACCGGAATTCGGGAGACTTGGTGAAATGGAGCTTTCACTTGGTGAGGCTGGAGAAATGAATTACTTCTCTTTATTTTTCTTCAGATCATACTTTACGCTGAGGTTCATAATATACTGTATACCTACCTCAGGATCGGAGTTGTTGATGACTTTATCAAAGCCGGTATAATCTGTTCCGTCATAGTAAAAGGTCTTTGACTTTCGCTCCTCCTTTTTGATATATCTGGTGTCATATCCATAGGTGACACTGGCACTTTCAAGAGCGGTATAATGCTGATATTGATTTTTAGGAAAAGTATAAGTAAAACCTGAAGTCGCTGTAGGGGTTCCAATAATTTCTTTTTTAAACAGTTTAAAATAATTATCCTTCTTTTTGTCAAAAACAGCATAAGCCTCTTTGAGAAGGTCTTCCTGGATTTTATCAATATCACTGTTGATGTAATCTACTTTAATAACATCATAAATCTGGAAATCTGAAGCTTCAGAGATCAGTTTTTCTATCATTGAATGCTTGTTTACGGTAATAATGATATTCTTCTTGGTTTCGAAACCATCCATTTTCTGAATGGTTACCTGAGTGTCTTTATTAATGTCATAATCATAGATTTTTGTCTGCGAGATAAAATCCACAAAAATATTATCGTTTTTGATGCCCATTGATGATATTCTTTTTATAAAACCATTGATTCTCCTGTTGATATTTTCGATGGCAATTTTAGGCGTTGCAGCTTCTTCATTCAACCCCAGAGTAAGTTTATAGCGGTCTGCAGTCTTATTCATCAATACTTTTACATTAACAACCAGCGTGGAATCACTGGTGAAATAACTATTGGTATTGTTGAATTCAGGGAGATGTTTTGGAGCGGAATAATCATAATTATTTTTGTCTCTGTAAATCTGGTTTCCTCCTACCTGTGCTTTGGAAAGACTTAAAAGAGAAGTCATGATGAGGAAAAATACGGATGTTTGTTTTTTCATAATTTTTAAATTTGAATTATTTTGCCCCAAACTTAGCCTTACGGTCACAGTGTCAATGACTCAACTTGGTGAAAGGGAGGCTTCACTTGGTGAATAGTTTTTGAGCAGACTATATATATGTATATCTTTGTTTTATGAAAATGCTTAAACTCTTTACCTTCTTTTTACTGGCGCTTTGGGGAAATACTATACACTCCCAAACCACGAATAACAGCAGTGCTGCTGTGGAAGAAGTGCAGGTAGAAACGAAGAAGCTGAAAAAAGCAATAGATACTAAAAATGAACCTGCTCAGGCAGATTCATATTATAATATTGGTGAAACATTTTTTAATAACGGGAATTTTCCGAAGAGTGAAGAGTATTACACCAAAGCTAAAAATCTGTATGAAAAACTCAACGACAAACCCAATATTGAAAAAGCAACCCGCAGATTGGCTCAGTCACAGGAAAAACAAAACAAAATAACGCCTGCTATCAGTAACTATGGCAGAGCGGCACAAATGGGGTACAGTGTAAAAAGTAAAGCTGTAAATACTAATGATGTTGCAAGACTTTCTTCTCCAACGCCCGAACTTAAGGCGGAAGCCATCCAGAATAATATCAATCTGAGTAAAAAAGAAAACGAACAGGGAGATCTTGCAGAAAGCTACAGCCAGCTGGCTGATGTTAATCTTAAACAAAAAGATGTTTCCAGCGCTGAAGAAAACCTGAATACCGCTTATACAATTTCCAAAAAAGAAGCTCCTCAACAGGCATTGGCGATCAATCAGAAATTAGCAGATCTCTATGTTGAGAACAAAAACTATGATAAAGCTATTGAAGCTAAAAAGAAAGTACTGAAAGAAGATTTTGTAAAGGAAAATTCGCAGGAAAAAGTCAATCAGATTCAGGAACTGGCAGATATTTACATCAAAAAGAATGATCCGAAAGAAGCCGTAGATCTTTTGAAAAATGCCTATGGAATTGCCTTAGATAAAGGTCATACACTGGAAGCACAGAAAAGTGTAAAAAAACTGGATAGCCTTTATGCGATTTCAGGAAATGTAGATGCTTCAGTTCAGTTATACAGAGACTTTTTAGGAAAACTGCCGAATCTTGTTTCCAAAGACAGAAGTCTGGTAGATAATAAAATTCTGGAAGATACCGAACAGAGAATATCCCAGCTGGAAAAAGAAAAAGAGCTGAAAGATGAGCTTATCAGAAAGAAAAATGTGTTCAATTACAGTCTTATCGGTGCTTTGATTCTACTGACGGGATTGATGATTTTTATTTTCAGAACACTGAAAAAGGTTCAGACGAAAAATAAAAAAATTGCCCTTCAATCATTACGCAGAGAGATGAATCCGCATTTTATTTTTAACAGTTTAAATAGCGTTAATCACTTTATAGCTACCAATAATGAACTGGAAGCCAATCAGTATCTGACTAAATTTTCAAAGCTGATGCGTGGGGTAATGGAAAACTCAGCCGAAGATTTTATTCCTTTCCAGCAGGAGCTTGATCTTCTTCAGAATTATCTTGCTTTAGAAAAAACACGTTTTGCAGATAAGTTCGATTATGAAATTGATGTAGATGAAAGCCTGAATATGCAAAACCTGCAAGTTCCGGGAATGCTTATACAGCCGTTTTTGGAAAATGCTGTCTGGCATGGGCTCCGCTACAGATCTGAAAAAGGATTTTTAAAATTAAGCTTTGATAAAAGTGAATCACACCTTAAAATTCTTATTGAAGACAACGGAATAGGAATTGAGGAAAGTAAAAAGCAGAAAACCCAGCATCAAAAGACAAGAGAGGGCAGAGGAATGAAAAATACACTGGAAAGAATCCAGCTTCTGAACGATCTGTATAAGAAAGATATTACCTGCTCTGTAAAGGATAAGGAAAACAATAATGGAGTGTTGGTGACCCTTCAAATCAATCTGAGCTAAGTTGAATTCAGATTGATTTACTCTATTTTTTCTTCAAATTTGATAGTGCATTAAGTTATCTCAAAGTCCTGCAAACACCCGGAAATTTTGTGTTTCTAATAGCTCTTAACTTATATCTGCTACCCGCCGCCTGAAAAATTCTGTAACCATTTTGAAACAGAAATTGTCTTAATAGACAAAAACATAACCCAAAATGAATACCCACAGAAAAACAGCCAGACTCGCGGGATTTCTTTATCTCATTGTTGTGCTAACCGGATTTTTCAGTTTAATGTATGTTCCATCTAAGCTGATCGTCTGGGAAAATCCTGCATTGACTTTTCAAAATATTTCTTCCTCAGTACAATTGTTCAGACTGAGCATTGTCAGCAGTATGATCTGTTATATTGCTTTTACTTTACTCCCTTTAGCACTCTATCAACTGTTAAAAGAGGTAAATGGAAGCTATGCAAAACTGATGGTTATTCTTGCCCTTATCAGTGTACCCATTTCATTCATCAATCTTCAAAGCAAATTTTCAGTGCTTACCCTAATTGAAGGTGCCGATTATCTGAAAGTATTGGATATAAAGCAGCTTCAAGCTCAAATGATGCTCCTGCTGAGCAATTATAACAAAGGACTTTTAATAGCACAGGTCTTTTGGGGATTATGGCTTTTCCCTTTTGGCTATTTGGTCTGTAAATCTGGTTTTTTACCCAAGATTTTAGGGATTTTCTTAATGATGGGTTGTTTTGGATATCTGCTCAACGTTTTTGGAAGAACTGTTTTTTCTCATTTTTCAGACTATGCCCTATCAAATTATATCACGTTACCGGCAACGATAGGAGAGATAGGAACCTGTTTGTGGCTGCTGTTGGTGGGAGTACAAAATAAAAAAGTAAATCAAAATTAAAATATAAACCATGAACAATTCTACAAAATTTGAAGATAGTAAAGTCAATACAAAGATCATACTGGCAGGTCTTTGGACTTCAGTTACCTTGTGTTATCTGTACGGCGATTATTTCGAATTGTATACTCCCGGAAAGGCACGCGGCCTTGTGGAAGGAACCAATTTATTAGATTCTCCTCTGAAATTACTTCTTGCTTCCGTTGTTTTAGCTATTCCAGCAGTAATGGTATTCATTTCTCTGATCGCAAAACCAGTGGTCAATAGGATGCTCAATATCATCTTGGGTACATTTTTTACTTTGATTATGTTGTTTATTGGGATTACTTCCTTTTCAGATTGGTATTTGTTTTATACTTTTCTGGCAATAGTAGAGTGTGTGATCACCATACTGATCGTCAAATATGCCTGGAGCTGGAAGAAAGTATAGGAAGCTACTGGCAGATTGTATGGATGATTAAATATTCCTAATTTGCATTCGCAACCTAGTAGCTGCTACCTAATATCTATTCAAATGAAAATAAAAGCTGTCATTGTAGATGATGAAATCATAGCAAGAGAAGTTCTGAGAAGTTATCTTACCAAATACTGCCCGCAGGTGGAAATTCTTGGTGAAGCTGAAAATATTAAAGAAGCCGTTCCTTTAATCACTGAGAAACAGCCTCAATTGGTCTTTCTGGACGTAGAAATGCCTTTTGGAAATGCTTTTGACGTTCTGGAAGCAACCAAAGATCTATCCTATGAAACCATTTTCATTACGGCATTTTCACAATATTCATTGCAGGCATTAAATAAATCGGCAAGTTATTATATTTTAAAACCTATTGATATTCAAGAGCTTATTCTGGCGGTCAATAAAGTGGTGGAAAGCCTTGAGAAAAAAGAAGAACTTAACAGAAATAAGATTCTCCTTGAAAATCTGAAATTAAAACCTGAAAAGCAGCAGTTGATCCTGCCCACTTTACAAGGATTTGACGTGGTAAAAACCGAAGATATTGTAAGGCTTCAGGCAGATGGAAATTTCACACAGGTATACCTTACAGATGGTTCAAAGAAGATGGTATGCCGTTTTCTGAAACACTTTGACGACCTTCTGGAAAATCCGTTTGTGAGGGTTCACCGTTCCCATATTATCAATACAGGTTTTGTGAAATCTTATCATAAAAGTGGAACCGTAATGTTGTCTGACGATACGGAAATTGAAGTCTCCGGAAGCTTTAAAGATAATTTTCTGAAAGTTTTTTCATAGAATTTATTGTTCCTTAACAGGTGTAAGGCATTATTTTTGACGTTTTCCTAAATAACCATACAAAATCTTACTGTCATGAAAACCATTCATAAAATTATCCTTCCCGTTTCGTTGGGAGCATTGGGTCTTATCATTTTCAACTCCTATTCAGTAAGAATTCCCAGAGGTGCCTCTGCTGTAAAGAATTTTGATCTTAAAAAATACCTTGGCAGATGGTATGAGATAGCCCGTTTTGATTACAGATTCGAAAAAAATATGGATAATGTCACTGCAGAATATTCGTTGAATCCGGATGGTACTGTTCAGGTCAGAAATAAAGGATACGATTACGTTAAAAAAGTATGGAATGAATCTATCGGGGAAGCTAAATTTGTAAAAGATCTAAAAGAAGCCCGCCTGAAAGTTTCATTTTTTAAGCCGATCTGGGCTGGTTATAACGTCATAGATATTGATGAAGACTATCAATATGCGCTGGTGGCTGGCAGCAGTTTAAAATATCTATGGATTCTTTCCCGTACTACCAATATTCCGGAAAGTATCCGTGAGCGTTTTCTTCAGAAAGCTCGAAAAATTGGTTATAATACCGATGAACTCATCTGGGTGAAGCATAATTAATAATAAAAAGATAAAAGGGCAAAATCGTACAATTTTGCCCTTTCATACTTTTATCTTGTAGATATTAGCTTTTAATATATTCCTTCCATTCCTCAAAACGATGGTCTATAACCTGCTTCATCAGATCGTAGTTTTCATAGGTATCTTCAATGTGGTAGAAGGTTTCATATTCATAATCACTTTCCTCTGCTTTTGCATCAAAAATATTGACGTAATCATCAGCAAATGAGCTGTATCTGTTTCCGAAATCGGTATCATCAGCATAATAATCCTTTGCAAAAAGATTTCCCAGTTCATTCAGATCATATTCAGAAAATTTTCCGTCACAGGAATCCATAATGAACTCTGCACCCGTAATTTCTCTGCGTTTTAATTTTTCAATTTCTTCTTCGTGGTCTTCTTTCAGTTCATCAGAAATCATATTGTTGTGAATGCACCAGTTCAGGAACATTCCTGTGTGTGTTGCCCCGTTTTTCTGAGGAAGTCCTTCCGGAAAATCACCGCCATAATGCCATGAAGCATCATCATATTTAGACATAATTTGTATTGTAGTTTTAAATATTTTCATCAAAAATAGAAAAAATCAATTTATATTGTCACAGCCACAGAATTTTCCGTCATTTGCAGAGAATTTTTTTCAACAAAAAAACATATGGAAAAAGCTGTTCTGATCACCATTGGTGACGAAATCCTTTCTGGAAATACGGTAGATACCAATTCTAACTTTATTGCTGCCGAACTTAAAAACATAGGAATAAAAGTTACTCAGATTCTTACCATCTCAGACGAAATTGAAACCATTAAAAATGCATTGAATATTGCTTTTGAAACCGGTGATTTAGTCATTACAACAGGAGGGCTCGGGCCTACCAGAGATGATAAAACCAAAAAGGCACTGGCAGAGTATTTTAATGATGAGATTGCTCTGGATGAGGTGACTTTCAATCATCTTAAAGGCTACATGGAAAGAAGAGGACGGGCAGATATTCTGGAGAGAAACAGAGAACAGGCTTTTGTCCCTACAAAATCTATTGTTTTTCAAAACCATTACGGAACTGCACCCTGTATGATGATGGAGCAGAACGGAAAATTGTGTTACAGTCTTCCGGGTGTTCCTTACGAAGTAAAACCGCTTATTAAAGATCAGATTATTCCTTATTTGCAGCAAAGGTTCAGTCTTCATTACATTCATACCAGAATTGTTTCTGTAGTGGGAATTCCTGAGAGTATTCTTGCAGATAAGATTGAAGACTGGGAACTGGCACTTCCTGAAAATATTGCACTGTCTTATCTTCCGGTAGGAACACGTGTGAAGCTTCGTCTGACAGCTTCCGGTGATAATGAAGAACAGTTGAAGCAGAGAACAGAAGAAGAAATACAGAAATTGCTTCCTTTGGTAGAAGGCCACGTTATTGCAGTATCTGAAGATAAAATCGAGAATATTCTGGCAGAAATGCTTACTGAAAGGAATCTGACGATTTCTACGGCAGAAAGCTGTACAGGAGGTGAACTGGCAAAAATGATCACCTCAGTTTCCGGCAGCTCAAAATACTTCCTTGGCGGAATGGTGGCTTATGCTACAGAGAAAAAGATTAAAATTTTAAATGTTTCCAGAGATACCGTAGATCAGTTTACGGTAGTGAGTGAGCAGGTGGCACAGGAAATGGCAAAAGGATGTCAGCAATTGTTTGAAACCCATATTTCCCTTTCTACCACTGGAGTTGCAGGGCCGGGAAAAGGAGAAGATGGTAAAGATATAGGAACTGTTTTTTATACCATCAGGATCAATGATCAGGAGGTGACCTCCAAATTATATATGCCACATCTGGAAAGAGTAGATTTCATGGATTTTGTTTCCCAAAAGGTGATTCAGGATTTGGTAAGTCTTCTTATAAACAGTTAAATACGAGTCTGTTTTTTTAATTTTTTTTTAATTAATTTTTATACAGTTTTTCACACTTTTTGAAAGCCATTCAATAAATTTCAAAATCGTGGAAAATTCCAAACAGATTTTTCAGACCAACAGCAAGAAACGCTGGAAAAGTGTACAATGGGGAAGCCGTGTTTTTATCTTTATAGGAATACTGCTTCTGCTTGCGTTGGGTCTGATGATGACCCTGGACAGAAGTCCTAAAATCCCTTTTAAAGAAGACTATAAAGCTGTCATTACAGCCAATAAACCCTATCTTCAGGAAAATAAAATATCCAAAGAATATAAAGGTTTCAGAAGCTTTATTTCTGAGAAAACAATCCATACCAGTCTTGACAAAATTGAGAAGGCCAGAGCTGAAAGATATAAAAATCAGAATCGAAACTGGGCTCAGTTTCCTGGAGGAATCCGTTCTGCATTTTATGTGGCCTGGGATCCTCAGTCTCTCATGTCTCTGAAAAGAAATATCAGACACGTCAATCTTGTTTTTCCGGAATGGTTTTTCCTTGATCCTAAAACAGGAGATCTGAAAACGAATGTAGATCCGGAAGGGTACAAAGTGATTAAAAGAACAGGAGTTGCTGCCATGCCGATGCTCAGTAACAACTCAGACAGAGAATTCCGGTCAGAAGGACTGGTAAAAGTTCTTAATGATCCGCAAAAAAGAACGCATCTGATTCAAAAAATTACCCAGCAATGTAAAAAATATAACTTCAAAGGAATTAACATTGACTTTGAAGATATGAACCTGAACTCTGATGAAAATCTGATTGCCTTCATGAAAGAACTGTCAGAGACCTTCAAAAAGAATCAGCTGCTGGTGACCATGGATATCATGACGGATAATGATGATTATAATATCCCAAGACTGAATCCTTATGTAGATTACTTTGTGCTGATGGCTTATGATGAATATTCTGCAGGAAGTGATGCCGGGCCGGTTTCTTCTCAGAAATGGATTGAAGAACAGACAGGAAAAATTGTGAAGCAGACCTCTCCTCAGAAAATCATTTTGGGATTAGGAGCGTATGGCTATGACTGGAGTTCCAATAAAGATGACAATACCTCCGTTACCTATATGCAGGCCATTACCAAAGCCAGCGCCAGTAAAGCGGTCATTGATTTTAATGACAATACTTTTAATTTAAATTATTCTTACACAGATTCTAAAAATCTCACACACACGGTGTTTTTCAATGATGCAGCATCCATTTTTAATACAATGCGTTTTTCATCAGAATATCCATTGGCAGGAACTGCACTCTGGAGACTGGGAAGTGAAGACAGCAGAGTATGGAATTTTTATGATAAAGATCTTACGTTTGCCGGACTTTCCAAACTAAATTTGAAAACGCTGGAAAATGTAAAAGGGCAGACCATGGTGGATTACATCGGAGACGGAGAAGTGCTGGATGTTCTGAATACTCCTCATGACGGAAAAATCGCGCTGGAAATTGATCCGAAAGAGAAAATTATCACAGACGAAAATTATATAACATATCCAAGCTCTTACGAAGTGAAAAAATATGGAAGTGCTCCTCAGAAAGAACTTGTCCTTACTTTTGATGACGGTCCGGATGAAACGTATACTCCGCAGGTATTGGATATCCTGTCCAAGTACCACGTTCCGGCAGCTTTCTTTTTAGTAGGACTCAATGCCGAAAAAAATCTTCCGCTTGTTAAAAGAATTTATCGCGAAGGACATGAGATTGGAAATCATACATTCACTCACGAAAATGTAGCAAAAGTAAGCCCCGAAAGAGCTTTGTTGGAAATGAAGCTTACAAGACTTCTCATCGAATGTATCACAGGGCACAGCACAATTTTATTCAGAGCTCCCTATAATGCAGATTCTGAGCCTACCACTTCAGAAGAGATTATTCCGGTGGCTTTGGCAAGACAGCAAAACTATCTTGATATTGGTGAAAATATTGATCCCGAAGACTGGCAGCCCGGAATAAAAGCTGATGAAATTGTAAAACGTGTAATGGCCGGAATCAAGCAGGAGAGAGGAAATATTATCCTCCTTCACGATGCGGGCGGAGATACGAGAGCAGAGACGGTGAAAGCTTTGAAAATTCTGATCCCAACACTTCAGAAACAAGGCTATCATTTTACCAACCTGACGAATATTTTACATAAAAGCAGAAGCGAACTGATGCCTGCAGTTCCTAAAACAAAGTCCTATTACATCATGCAGCTGAACCTTGTGCTAGCGACCGTTATTTACGGAATAAGCCATTTTCTGGTGGCTTTGTTTACCATTTTTATTGTATTGGGAATGATCAGACTGCTGCTGATGGCCTATTGGGCTTTTAAAGAAAGAAGAAAAGAAAAAAAACTGGGTGAATTTCCGGTTCTGGAATCCTATCCGAAAGTCTCCATTATTGTGCCTGCTTATAATGAAGAAGTGAATATTGTTTCTTCCCTTCAGAATTTGTTGAAACAGACTTATCCGAATTTTAACATCATCATGGTAGATGACGGAAGCAAAGATTCTACGTATGAAAAAGCAGTAGAAGCATTCCCGAATCATCCGAACCTGAAAATTTTCACCAAAAGTAATGGCGGAAAAGCCACTGCTTTAAACTTTGGAATTTCAGAAACTGATGCAGAATATGTAGTGTGCATTGATGCGGATACCAAACTTCAGCAGGATGCTGTAAAATACATGATCGCCAGATTTTTGAATTCAAATACTGAAGAGAAAATAGCTGCTGTTGCTGGAAATGTGAAAGTAGGAAACAGAGTAAACTGGCTCACCAAATGGCAGGCGATAGAATATACAACAAGTCAGAATTTCGACAGACTTGCGTATGCTCATATCAATGCTATTACCGTAATTCCGGGGGCTATCGGAGCCTTTAAAAGATCGGTGATTATTGAAGCTGGAGGCTATTCATCTGATACTTTAGCGGAAGACTGTGATATTACTGTGAAAATTTTAAAAGCAGGATATACTGTGGCCAATGAAAACAGAGCTGTTGCAGTTACTGAAGCTCCTGAAACCGTAAAGCAGTTTTTGAAACAGCGTTTTCGCTGGACCTATGGAATTATGCAGATGTTCTGGAAACAGAGACAAACTTTCCTTAACCCCAAATATAAAGGATTGGGACTTTGGGCAATGCCGAATATTTTATTATTCCAATACATTATTCCATTTTTCTCGCCATTGGCAGACGTGATTATGTTCTTTGGAATTCTGTCCGGAAACGGAGACAAAATATTCACCTATTATCTGATCTTTCTTTTAGTGGATGCTTCATTAGCTTTAGTGGCATTCATTATGCAGCGGGAAAAACTGATTAACCTCCTGTATATTATTCCGCAGAGATTCGGGTATAGATGGCTGATGTATATTGTATTATTTAAAAGTTTAAGAAAAGCATTGAAAGGCGAAATGCAGTCCTGGGGATTCCTGAAAAGAACCGGGAATGTGAAAGAGATAGCAACTTCTTAAAAAGTTGGGAAGCTGGAAATTATTGTCTGATTTTTCCAGTAAAAGTTTGGACTAAAAAATATGGTCATGTAGCTGGAGGTTGTTTTATGACTTTCATAACTTCCAGCCTCCTGCTCCCAACTTCCCACTTAGGATACTTTCATGTTATTTATTTAAATTTGTTTTATTGAAAAGTAACAAATTCGAAATAAATCATACCTATTCTAAAAATTGTTATCATAATGAAAAAAATAACGCTTTCTTTGTTTTTAATAGCAGGGATCTGCACTCAGACTACGATGAGCGCACAAGCTAAAGCTGCTAAAGTAGCAGTGAATAACACAGATAAAGGCTTAGACCTTAGCTTGATGGATACTTCGGTGCGTCCTCAGGATGATTTTTACAACTATGTGAGTGGAACCTGGATGAAAACAGCCAAAATTCCATCTGATAAACCAACTTGGGGAAGCTTCAATAAACTGGCTGAGGATACGGATAACAATTCCATGACGATCCTGAACTCTCTTTTGAAAGATAAATTTGCTGACGGAAGTGAAGGGAAAAAGATCCAGGATTTGTATGCTACTTATATGAATATGGAGAAGAGAAATGCTGACGGAATTAAGCCTATTCAGAATAATCTGAATAAAATTGATGCGATTAAAAGCATGGCTGATCTTCAGAATTATCTGATTTCTGTAACGAAAGAAGGAGAAAATACTTTATACGGATGGGGAATTGATGCAGACCTTAAAGATTCTAAAATGAACGCTGTTTATTTAGGAAACGCTTCTTTAGGTTTAGGAAGAGATTACTACCAGAAAGTAAACGAGAAAAATACAGAAGCTATTGCTGAATATCAGAAGTATGTAGCTTCCATGTTAAAAGAATTAGGATATAAAAATGCTGATGAAGCAGCAAAAGGTATCGTTAATTTTGAAAAAAGCATCGCGAATACTTATCTGACAAACGAGCAGAGCCGTGACAACACCCTTCAGTATAACCCTAAAACAATGGCTGAGCTTTCTACTTTGGTAAAAGGAGTGGATATCCCTGGCTACCTTAAAAAAGTAGGGGTAAATTCTGACAAAGTAATCATCAGTGAATTAGGATACTATAAAGACTTTGATAAACTAATCAATGCTCAGAATCTTTCTGTGATCAAAGATTATCTTAAATTCCATATGATCCACGGAAGTGCTTCTTATTTAAGTGAAAACTTAGGAAACATGAAATTTGCTTTCTATGGTAAATATCTTAGAGGTCAACAGGAACAAAGAGCTCTTAACAAAAGAGGTTTTGAGCTGATTAATGGTACTTTAGGAGAGGCTTTCGGAAAGTTATATGTTGAAAAATATTTCCCTGCTGAAGCAAAAGCTCAGATGGTAGAATTGATCGACTATTTAAAGAAAAGTTTCGCCGTTCATATCAATAATTTAGCTTGGATGTCTTCTACAACTAAGGAAAAAGCAATGCAGAAACTGAACAAGTTTACGGTAAAAGTTGCTTATCCGGACAAATGGAAAGACTATTCAAAATTAAATATCGTTTCTGAAGCTAAAGGAGGAAATCTATATCAGAATCTTCAGAACATCGGTGAATGGCAGTACAACAAAGACTTAGCTAAAATTGGTAAGCCGGTTGATAAAACAGAATGGGGAATGACTCCGCAGACTGTAAATGCATATTACAACCCGGTAAACAACGAGATTGTATTCCCAGCTGCAATCCTTCAGCCGCCATTCTTCAACCCTAAAGCTGATGCTGCTGTAAACTTCGGAGGTATCGGTGCCGTTATCGGTCACGAAATGAGCCACGGATTTGATGATTCAGGAGCACAGTTCGATGCAGACGGTAACTTAGTAGACTGGTGGACTCCGGCAGATAAAGCCAACTTCGAAAAAGCAACAAAAGCTCTTGCTTCTCAGTATGATAAATACGAGCCGGTAAAAGGAACTTTTGTAAACGGTACTTTCACAAATGGAGAAAATATCGCTGACTTAGGAGGGGTAAACATCGCTTATGACGCTCTTCAGATGTATCTGAAAGACAAAGGAAACCCAGGGAAAATCAGCGGATTCTCTCAGGATCAGAGATTTTTCCTAAGCTGGGCAACGGTTTGGAGAACATTATCAAGTGAAAAATATATGGTAAATCAGGTGAAAACTGACCCACACTCTCCAGGATATTTCAGAAGTTTTGGTCCGCTAATCAACGTTGATGCATTCTACAAAGCATTTGATGTGAAAAAAGGAGACAAACTATACAAAACGCCGGAAGAAAGAATCAAAATCTGGTAAAAATAACAACCGCTCAGCAATGGGCGGTTATTTTTTTAGGTAACAGGTGGTAGATAATAGGTAGCAGGTGAATAGGATTAGGGATTAGGGATTAGGGATTAGGGAATTGGATGATATATATTTGTCGTAGTGGCTTCCATCATTCCCATCCTTTGGAGGGGTGTCAAAAATTCAAAGAATTTTTGACGGGGTGGTAAACTCAAAACTTTAAATTTTTAATCCAAATCCTCAATTTCCACCCATATATAAATATCATTCATAACATATCATTAAAGTTTGTATATTTGATAAGTTTGTGTAAAATCAAAAATTATCTTTAATGAAAAAGCTAAATATTGGAATACTTGCCCTTTCAGGTATTGTATTTCTTAATTCGTGTGGTGCAGCCAAGACTGCAGGGACGGAGAACAAAAAAGAAGCTACCGCTGTAGTGGCTGAACCGGTAAAAGAAGAAGCTAAAGAGGAGGGGATTAATTTATCGTATATGGATACAAGTGTCCGCCCACAGGATGACTTTTTTAGCTATGTGAACGGAAATTGGGTAAAAACGACTCAGATTCCTTCCGATAAAGCAAATTGGGGTTCTTTCAATGCTTTGAGAGAAAATGTTGATGATGCTTCACTAGATATATTAAACAAAATTCTTACAGAATCATATCCTGCAGGTTCAGAAGGACAGAAAATCCAGAATCTGTATGCTTCTTTTATGGATACCAATAAGAGAAATGCAGAAGGTCTGGCACCCATCAAAGCTGATCTTGCCAAAGTAGATGCTATTAAAAGTCTTAATGACCTTCAGAAATACCTTTTGGAAGCTACAAGATTAGGAGACAACTCTTTCTACGGATGGAGAGTGGGCGCTGATATGAAGAATTCCAATATGAATGCAGTATATCTTGGCGGTCCGGATCTGGGATTGGGAAGAGATTACTACCAGAAAGTAAATGAAGCCAATACTAAAACATTGGCGGAATACCAGGCATATGTAGGAAAGCTATTTGGAGTTTTAGGATATAAAAACTCTCCACAGGCTGCACAGAATGTAGTAGACTTTGAAAAACAGCTAGCTAATTATTTATTGACTCTTGAGCAAAACAGAGATGCTAATTTAAGGTACAACCCTAAAAATGTATCAGAATTATCTGGTCTTGTTAAAAATGTAGATCTTGCAAAATATCTGAAAGATGCTGGCGTAAATACAGACCGAGTGATCATCGGTGAACTGAAATACTACCAGAATATGGATCAGTTCATTACCCAGAAAAACCTTCCTTTACTGAAAGATTATCTGAAATATCACATCATCAATGGAAATGCAAGCAATCTGGATGATAGCCTGGAGCAGATCAGATTCGATTTTTATGCTAAATATTTACAGGGGCAGAAAGAACAGCGTCCAATGAACAAAAGAGGGCTTACCCTTGTGAATGGTGTTCTTGGAGAAGCATTCGGAAAACTGTATGTAGACAAATACTTCACTCCTGAAGCTAAAAAGCAGATGGAAACGTATATTGATTACCTTTTAAAATCATTCAAAACACACATCGCGAATATAGACTGGATGTCTCCTGAGACCAAAATAAAAGCTCAGGAAAAACTATCCAAGTTTACCGTGAAAATTGCGTACCCGGATAAATGGAAAGATTATACTCAACTGAAAGTAGAATCTCCAAAACAGGGAGCAACCCTGTATTCTAACCTTCAGAATGTAGCAGCATGGCAGTATCAGAGAAGTCTGGATAAAGTAGGAAAGCCTGTTGATAAAACCGAATGGGGAATGTCTCCTCAAACTGTAAATGCTTATTACAGCGGATCAAACAACGAAATTGTATTCCCTGCAGCCATTCTTCAGCCACCTTTCTATAATCCTTTAGCGGATGCAGCGGTGAACTTCGGAGGGATCGGAGCTGTTATCGGCCATGAAATTTCTCACGGATTTGATGACAGTGGTTCACGTTTCGATGGTGATGGTAACCTTAATAACTGGTGGACAGATGCTGACCGTAAAAACTTTGATGCAAAAGTAGGTCAGTTAGCGGCTCAGTACAGTGCTTATGAACCTGTAAAAGGAAGCTTCGTGAACGGTAAGTTTACAAGTGGTGAAAACATCGGTGACTTAGGTGGAGTAGCGGTGGCTTACGATGCGCTGCAGATGTATTTAAAAGACAAAGGAAATCCAGGAAAAATCAGCGGATTCACTCAGGATCAGAGATTTTTCTTAAGCTGGGCAACTGTGTGGAGAACAAAAGCTACCGATCAGTATATGATCAATCAGGTGAAAACAGATCCGCACTCTCCGGGAATGTTCAGAGCCTTTGGACCACTAGTAAATCAGGATTCATTCATCAAAGCATTTGATATCAAACCGGGAGACAAAATGTATAAAGCTCCTCAGGACAGAATAAAAATCTGGTAATTTTACCCGAAAATTGTTAGAAAAGAAAGAATCCGCTTCAATACGAAGCGGATTCTCTTTTTAATATTCTTTCTTATAATTCCGGAGAACAAACTTTATTCCGGTTTCTATAATGTCTCCCATCGTTTTACAATACTTGAAGTTGACATCGTAGGTGAGCTTTTGTAACGCTGTCCTTAATTCTATGACATTGGCTTCCGGTGCGATATTATCTTTTTTCATAATAGAAATAAGTTCATCAAATCTGTTTTGGCTGCTGGTCACTCTTTTTACGATTTGTGATCGTACCTCCTTACGGTATTGTTCTATAGAGCTGGGCTTCAGTTTTTCCAGTACCATATTGACCATTTGACTATTTTCTTTGAAATACTGCGGAAGATAGACTTTTAAATTCCCTTCGTAAGTTTGCTGATCAAAGTCTATGGGGCGAATTCTGTAAATAACCTGGTCGAAATCATGTATAGGAATAACGACGTAATTATAAGAACGCATATCCCCAAGCAACCCGATGAGACATCGCTCATTGAATTTTACAAACTCTTTGGAAATCTGGGCCTTTTCAAGTTCTGAACAGTTGGGAAGATGCTTTTGAATAAAAACATCTCCCGGAATTCCTAAAATATGCTCTTCAATCAAAGTATTTTTGTACACCAGAAAATTAATTCGGTTGGGAGAAAGCAGATCTTCAAGCTCCAGTCCGAATATTCGTGAAGCATCAGCCTGTTTAATATAAAAATACGTATAATTATCATTCAGTACATTTCTCACCCGAATCCGGAAAGGTTTAGAATTTCCGAAAGTACAAAAGTCGATCGTATCTACTTTCAGATAAGGTAAAGTAGCGATATCTCCATCAGAATGAAGTAGGGTATAAATCTTATTTAAATTAGCCTCTATCTCTTTAAACTCATATTCAGAATACAAGACCCCAAGCCACAATGTGTCTTTGCCGTCCTTATCCAGAATACTCACACTGTCGCTAAACCTTAGAAGGTCTTCATACAGAAACCTGATTTTGGTGGTTCTGTTATATTTTTCCAAATACTGCTGTAATGCTTCTGAAACTGGAAATATCGGTTTTCTAAATGCTATTTTTACATCTTTCATTACTCCTGTTTAACTTTATTTAAATATAAAGAATATTTTTCTTCGCATCAGACGATTTCTTATTTTTTAATAATGTCAGAAAGCCGGAAAAGGGGAAGATTGATAATAAAATAAGAACTACAGGCCGTTTTATTCTATCTCTATCAAGATTTAAAACCTTGACATGAATAGCTTTTAGCCTCCTTCTTCCGTCCTCCTGGCAGATAATATGAATTTCTAATCCTGGTTAGCTTAAGTTTATTTATTTTTTCATAGCTTAGTGATATCGTAATGCGGTGATTGTATGTTAAATAAATGTAAATAGATTTAGATGAATCAAGAAAAATCTTAGTAAAATTTTGTATGTTACAGTTTTTTTTTAAATTTAAACATTGGATTGGTAATTTATTTGATTCATCGGTAAATTACTCAAAGACAGATCCAAACCAAAATAGTAAATCTCAAAATAACAATAATATGGCAATGTTTAATTATGGTGTTGGCGGAAACGAGGTAAAAGTAGACGCTAATGAAGCTATTCAGGAAATACAGGAAAATAAATCACTGATAGTAAGCCAACTTACAACAGACGAGTCTTATACCCCTGAAATCGTAACAGGATTAAAAACAGTGGAAGACGTTTTCAAACATTTTCAGCCTTCAGTATCTGTACAACACGAAACAGAAGACGGCGGAATGGTAGAAGAAGAATTCCGTTTTCAAAACCTTGGAGACTTTACCCCTAAAAGCCTTACTCAGAAGTCAGATTATCTGCAGCAACTGAGCATGGAACAGGAGCAGTACAATAAAATAGTACGTCAGCTGAAAACCAATAAAATTCTACGCAACATGCTGGAGAACGATCAGACAAGAACTGCGTTCATAGAAGTATTGAAAGAAGTGGCACAAGAACTTGAAAAATAATTAAAGACTAACATTAAATCATGGATAGCAAATTACAGGCACAAGAAAGCCAGCAGCAGGGGCAGCAGCAACATGCAGGGCAGCCGAAGGGCAACCCGCTTGCAGAGCTCAATAAAATGGGAGGATTTGGCTTTGTTGAATCCGTTGTAGACGGTATTGCCAATATGAACCCAACAAGAAAGGCAAGAAAAGAAATCTTCCTGAATGACAGCAATAAAGCAGACGAAAGAAAAGAACTTCTTCAGAAGATCAATCTTTGGGTAAACCTTTTAGAAGGGAGTGAATCTGCAGATAAAATGGCCGATACCTGCAAAACTAAAGCACAGCAGGCCGATCAAAACCTGAAAACAAACTTAAAAAATACACTGGATGCCGTTCGTCTGTTGGAAACCAACTACAGAACAGTAGCTCAATTCTACAAAAATACAGAATTGGATAAAGTGGATAACGTAAGTATCGTAAATGCAAGCCTTGAACAGGTTTCCGATTTGGATAACCCTTTGTTCATTGATGCAATCTCAGAAGAATTTAAAAACTATTACGACCGTCTTGACCTTAGAGATAACTACTCAATCCTTGCCATTCCAGGATATTTAGGATCTAACAAGGTGATCGAGAAATGGGCAAAAATCTGTAACGAAAACAAAGTTATGATGGTTACAGACTTCGCCAACCTTGATAAACCGGATGACGTTGTAGATTTATTCCACTCTGCAAACCTTACAGGAGGTGAGCTTCACAGAAGTAACGTTATTATGACATGTAACTGGCTGGTAGGACGTGGGAAAGCTGAAGAAGTAGGTGAAGAAGAAAATGTAGAACTTCCACCTTCCACTTCATTAGCCGGAAAAATCCACAAAACACTGATGTCTCAGGTGGCAGCAGGTAAAAAACATGGTAATATCAACGAGGTAGATGCCGTAAAATTCGAATTGAAGAAAAGTGAAATTTCTCAGTTGGAAAAAATGGGTCTTGTACCTATGGTAAACGAGTACGGAAAAATTATGGCTTTCTCAGCGAAGACATTATTTACAGGAGACAATATCGGTCTTCAGACGTATTCTGTAGTTCGTGTATTCGACTATGTAACCAAAGTATTGCTTGACTTCCTGAACAGAAGAGCTTTCGAAAACTGGAATGCTAAAAACGAAGACGATTTGAGAAGACAGATTGTGACATTCCTTGATAACATCAAAGGACCGGACAAATTGATCGAGAAATTCAAAATTGTTCGTTTTGAACAGGATAGAGTAAACAAAGACAGAGTATGGCTGGATATCCGTATGACCCCTTATTTCCCTACAAAAAGTTTCGTTATTAAATTGGACGGACACAAAGGAGATGATGGTAACGAATGGGATGCAGAATATACTCAGGAGTAACATAAACGTACTTTATATAACAAAAACCGATGCAATTTTACATCGGTTTTTTTTCAACCAACACCTATGAAATTTAATATGAATAAGAGGCTTATTATGGGTTTACCTGCGATAATGATGGTACTTTTGATAAGCTGTGAGAAAAAATACCAAAGTCCGGGCACTTACGAAAATGATCTTTTCGCACAGGAACGTCAGGAAGGAAAAGCATACATCATGAATAGAGATGAATGTTTTGATGGCAGCGAACTCGTCCTTGCAAGTTCAGAAGTAAAACTGGCAGACAGTTCCAAAGGCCGTGGAAAATCATTCTTTCTTTATAAAGTAAAATCAGGAAAAGTATTGAAAACAGTAAGAGATTCTGCCGTAGAAATGCCTATGATGTTTTTATCCCAATATAAATTAAAGATCAAGAATACCGATTCCATGTATGTTTATCTGAAAAAACTGGAAGGGTATCGTTTCATTGCCAAAGACAGGAATTTAAAATATCAATGGTTAAAAGCTGCGCCTGTATATTCTGTGAAAGCTGATAAATAAATTTTATCTTTGCAAATATAAAATTCTTCGACTCCACAATGCATGTGACAGTACATAATATTCGCTTATTGAAGATGGGTGGTATTAGCAATGTCATACGGAGTGTAAACTGAAAGTTTACGAACATAGTTCACGAAGTATCTCATAAAAGCAAAACGAAAATTT
This sequence comes from Chryseobacterium culicis, assembly GCF_002979755.1. Lineage (NCBI taxonomy): Bacteria > Pseudomonadati > Bacteroidota > Flavobacteriia > Flavobacteriales > Weeksellaceae > Chryseobacterium > Chryseobacterium culicis. The sequence continues at coordinate 168,109 of NZ_PCPP01000004.1, forward strand.
TTGGAGAAGGATAACCAAAGTTCAGATTTTCTGCATATTGGCAGCAAAATCCTAGAATGGTATAAAAATAATGCAAGAGATCTGCCTTTCAGACAGACAAAAGATCCGTACAAAATCTGGATCTGTGAAATTGTATTTCAGCAGACAAGAATCAATCAGGGATTAAACCATTATAATAATTTTATTAAAAGATTTCCCAATGTAAAAACGTTGGCAGAAGCTGAAGAAAATGAAGTTTTATTGTATTGGAAAGGACTAGGCTATTATTCAAGAGCCATCAATATTCATAAAGCTGCCCAACAGATCATGAATGATTATCGGGGTGTTTTTCCGAATCAGTATGAAGAAATTTTAAAATTAAAAGGAGTTGGAAAATATACTGCAGCAGCTGTTTCGAGTATCTGTTTCGGTGGAAGAATGCCAGCGGTTGACGGGAATTTCTACCGTGTTCTGAGCCGTCTTTTTGCCGATGATTTTGATATTTCAAATTCCAGAGCATTTACTTATTTTTCTGAGCTTGCTGCTTTAGTAATGCCTGAAAATGTGGGCGATTTTAATCAGGCCATGATGGATATAGGGTCAGAAATCTGTAAACCCAAAAATCCAATTTGCGGAGAATGCCCTGTAAATGAAGACTGTCTCGCATTTTCTATGCATAAAATGTCAGATTATCCCGTGAAAACTAAAAAAGTAAAGGCAGAAGATCTTGCTTTGACCTATTATTTTGTGCATAGAAACGGAAAGTTCCTGATCCGTCAGAGAACAGATGACTTCATATGGAAGAAATTGTTTGAGTTTCCAGCTGCCATTTCTACAGATATGGAGGAATTCATTACAGGCTCAAAAATAGTCACCCATAAACTGACCCATAAGAATTTAACTATTGAAATATTGAATGTTGAAATCACTTCTGAGAAGATCTGGAACGATTTTATTGCTGAAAACCAGTACCTGATTACCGACGTTGAAGGTTCTCATGAAAAATCCTTTCCGAAGCCTCTGGAAAATTACATTCAAAACTCTCTGAAAGACTGAAATTTGTCTTCCGAAATCTGAAATCTAATTTGTACTTTTGCAAAATGATTAAAAAAGTCATTTTTATTTTTGTATCGCTGCTTTTAATTTCATGTGGAAAAGACGCTTCACCAAAACCTTATGGGGAACTGCGTCTTGAATATCCTGCACCGAAATACCAAAAGTTTGAAAACAATTGTGCCTATACCTTTGAATATTCCGATTTTGCTTCGATTGCACCTGCTAAGAAACCCTGCTGGTTCTATGTGAATTATCCGAAAATGAAGGCTAAGCTTTTTGTTACCTATTACCCGATACAGAACGACTTTGCAGACCACATCAAGGAAGCTGAGAAAATGGTGTATGAACATACCATTAAAGCGAGTTCCATTGATACAAAATCTTTCGAATACCCTGAAAAGAAAGTATATGGGAACTTCTATGAGCTGAAAGGCCAGAGTGCTTCCAATCTTCAGTTTTACATTACAGACAGTACGAAGCACTTCGTGACTGCTTACTTATATTTTAATACGAGACCGAAACCGGATTCTCTTGCGCCTGCAGTGAACTATATCAAAAATGATATGAAACACCTGCTGGACACTTTTGAATGGAAAAAATAATTACTTTTAATATACATTGAAAAATATATGAAACTTTTAGTTGTAGGAAGTGTTGCATTTGATGCAATTGAAACACCATTTGGTAAAACGGACAAAATTTTAGGAGGTGCAGCCACTTATATCGGGATCACTTCATCAATTTTAGGCGTTAAATCCGGAATTGTTTCTGTAGTAGGAGGAGACTTTCCACAAGAACATCTTGACATGTTCACAAACAGAGAGGTAAACATCGAAGGAATTGAAATCGTAAAAGAAGGAAAAACATTCTTCTGGTCTGGAAAATACCACAATGATCTGAATACAAGAGATACTTTGGCTACAGAAGTAAATGTACTTGAGAATTTTGATCCGAAAATCCCGGATTCAATGCAGGATGCCGAAATTTTATTACTTGGAAACCTACACCCTGGAGTGCAGCTATCTGTACTTGAAAAAATGAACAACCGTCCTAAGCTGGTTATCCTTGATACCATGAACTTCTGGATGGATTCTGCATGGGATATCTTAATGGATATGATTGCAAAAACAGACGTTATTACCATCAATGATGAAGAAGCAAGACAGCTTTCAGGAGAATATTCTTTAGTAAAAGCGGCTAAAAAAATTCACACAATGGGTCCTGAGTATGTAATTATCAAAAAAGGAGAACACGGAGCTTTGCTTTTCCATGATAATAAAGTATTTGCTATTCCGGCTCTTCCATTAGAAGATGTTTTCGATCCAACAGGAGCAGGAGATACTTTTGCCGGAGGATTTGCTGCTTATCTTGCTAAAAAAGAAAAAATTGATTTCGAAACGATGAAATCTGCACTTATTGTAGGATCTGCAATGGCTTCTTTCACTGTAGAGAAGTTCGGAACAGAAAGAATAGAGGAAGTAAGCGAAGCAGATATGTTCAGCAGATTGAGACAATTCAAAGAATTAACGACATTTGATGTTGAACTGCAGTAAATAAGTCTTTTTAAGAAATATTTATAATAAAAAATTGAGTGTAATTCGTTAAGAATTCTAAATTTGCAACTTGTTAAAATAGTAAAATGACAAATAAACTAAAAATCACTTTTCTTCTTGGGATTTTCATCATGATATTCTCTTCAAATATGATGAATGCCCAGCTAAAACAAGGAGATTTGGTGGATGGTATTGCAGCTGTTATCGGGGATGAGATTGTTTTGGAATCTGATGTAAACGAGCAGATGAATTATGGGAAACAACAGGGAGCTGCGAATACAGACAAATGTGAGTTCCTGGAAAACCTTATCAGCAACAAGCTTCTTGTATACGAAGCAAAAAAAGATACCTTAATTGAAAACCGTTCTGCAGCCATTAAGGAACAGGCTAACGCAAAATACCGTCAGTTGCTTTCTCAATTTCCGGATGAAAAAACATTGCTTGCCGCTTATAAGTTCAGAAACTCTTATGAGATGAAAAATGCTATCGAAAAGATAGACACAGACCAGTACTACGGACAGGCAAAATACCAGAGAATTACTGATAAAGCTGACGTTACCCCAAATGAGGTTACTGATTTCTACAATATGTATAAAACACAGTTGCCACAAGTAAAAGATGAGGTCACTTTAGCGCAGATTATGATCTATCCGGCACTTACGGAAGCTCACAAGCAAGATCTTATCAACAGATTGAAAAAGATCAAGCAGGATATTATTGGAGGAGAAACCTTCGAGAGCCAGGCAAGAATCTATTCTGAAGATGAAGGATCGGCTGCTAATGGTGGATTGTATAAAAATATCAATAAAGGGCAGATGGTTAAGCCATTCGAAGCCGCTGCATTGAACCTTCAGGAAAATGAAATCTCAGATCCTATCGAATCTGAATTTGGTTTCCATATTATTCAGTTATTGAAAAGATCAGGTAAAGTATATGATGCAAGACACATCTTGTTAAAAGCTACTCCCACTGATGAGGAAATTAAAACAGCAAAAGCAAAACTAGACAGCATTAGAGGTCTTATTTTGAATGGCAAAATGACATTTAAAGATGCTGCTTTTAAATTCTCAGAAGATAAAAGAACAAAATTCAACGCTGGAGTAGTTCCTGGAGCTGATGGTTCTGATAAAATCGAAAGAGAAAGTATTCCTGGAACAATCAGCTATGAATTGGCAGGATTGAACAAGGGAGACATCACTACTGCTTTTGAAGATGAAGAAAACAAGAGAAAGCAAATCAAGATCATTAAAATTGAAGATGTGATTCCTTCTCACCAGATTACACTGGAAACAGATTTCAGCAGAATCAAGCAGATGGCGCTGAATAAAAAGAAAAGTGAAATGGTTGAAAAGTTTGTCAACTCTAAGTTACCGACAACTTTTATCTCTATTGACGGACGTTACGACAGCTGTAGCTTTAAGTCTAACTGGAAGAAACAATCCATAACAAAATAAAATCAAAACCTTCAGAATTTCTGAAGGTTTTTTTTATGATAAAGCTTTAAAACATGAGTGGGAATGATAGAAAATATTGACATATTCTTCCCTGAAAACCATTGTTTTTAGTATTTTTACGCATGAGCAATTTTATAGATTTCAACGCTGCAAAAAAACTTCATGATATGGAGGCAACACAAAATAGAATTTCACACCTTTTTAATATTAAATATCCAATTATCCAGGCTGGGATGATCTGGCACTCGGGATGGAGACTGGCTTCTGCTGTTTCTAACTGTGGCGGATTGGGTATTATAGGAGCGGGAAGTATGTATCCTGACATTCTAAGAGAAAATATCCAGAAATGTAAACAGGCGACTGATAAACCTTTCGGGGTAAATGTACCGATGTTATACCCTAATATTGAAGAAATCATTCAGATTATTCTTGAAGAAAGAGTGGGAATTGTATTTACGTCAGCAGGAAATCCTAAAACCTATACAGAAACCCTGCAGAAAGAAGGAATAAAAGTAGCTCACGTAGTTTCCTCTACCAAATTTGCTGTAAAATGTGAAGATGCAGGAGTAGATGCTATTGTTGCAGAAGGTTTCGAAGCAGGAGGACACAACGGAAGAGATGAAACAACAACGTTCTGTCTTATTCCGAATGTAAAAAAACATATTTCTAAACCATTAATTGCAGCAGGTGGAATTGCCTTAGGTTCACAAATCAAAGCAGCTATGATTCTTGGTGCAGACGGTGTACAGATCGGTTCCCGTTTTGCTGCCACTACAGAAGCAAGTGCTCATGAAAACTGGAAAAAGAAAATTACAGAACTACAGGAAGGAGATACTCATCTTACATTGAAAGAACTGGCACCTGTAAGAATGGTGAAAAATAAGTTCTTCAATGAACTGGAAGATATCTACCTGAATGGAAGAGATAAAGAAGCCTTAATTGCTTCATTAGGAAGAGCAAGAGCAAAACGTGGAATGTTTGAAGGAGATATGGAAGATGGAGAATTGGAAATAGGTCAGGTTTCGGCTCTGATTAATGACATTCTTCCGGTGGAAACTGTTTTCAGTCACTTATTAAAAGAATTTGAAGAAACGAAAATACCTACGTTATAATAAAAAAGGAACTCAGATCTGAGTTCCTTTTTTATTAAAAATAAAGCTCTGTAGACTGCTTGATAGGATTCATAACAAATGAACTCTTGATTTTACTGATATGAGGTATAACAGATAGCTTCGTTGCTATAAACTCACTGAAAGCCTCCGGATTCTGCACCACAACTTTTAAGATGTAATCAAAAATACCTCCTGTAACATAGGCTTCCACAACTTCATCCAGCGTTGCTATTTTCTTTGAAAATTCTTCTACATATTCAATCTGCTGGCTGTTGAGAGATACTGTTATAATGACCGTGAAATTCAGTCCTACCTTTTTAGGGTCAATCAAAGCTACATAATTGGTAATGTAACCTTCATTCTCAAGCTTCTTTATTTTGTCATAAATAGAAGTACGGGACATGTTCAGCCTTTCTGTAAGGTCAGTAATATCAAATCTTGAACTCTTTTGAAGAATTCTTAACAGTTCCAGTTCTTGTTTTCCCAACGTGTCCATCCGGATTTTTTCCAATAAAGATATAAAAATATATCGCTTTTTGAATATTGTTCTGTTTTTAACTTATATTAAAGGATATTTTACATATTTAATGTTTCTATTTCGTATTTATTTTGCTATTTGGTATTTTTGTTCGGATTTAAATCGATAATATTTATTGATATAAAACTTTAAACTGATTATAAAAATGATAGAAAACAAAATACTAAACGTAGGCGGACAAAACCTTTTTACGGAATATAATAATGCATTTGAAAATAGACCTACCATTGTTTTTCTGCATGATTCACTCGGTTCAGTACAGCTTTGGAGAGACTTTCCAGCTAAATTATCTGAAGCTGCACAATGCAATGCGCTTGCTTACGATCGCTTAGGCTATGGAAAATCATATCCAATGCCAACTCATGAAAGACCTGTAAATTATATGGAGCTGGAAGCAGATCTGTTGAATGATGTATTGACTGAAATGAATATTGATAACGCAATTCTATTCGGACATAGTGATGGGGGAACAATTGCCCTAATCACTGCTGCAAAATATCTTGAAAAAGTAAAAGCTGTTATTTGTGAAGCAGGGCATATTTTTGTGGAAGACGTAACATTAAAAGGAGTCTATGATGCTTGGAATGCTTACAAAACGACCAATCTTTCTGAACGTTTACAGAAGTATCACGGAGATAAAGTAGAAATGCTTTTCAAAGCCTGGACGGAAACCTGGACACGTGAAGACTACAGAACATGGAATATTGAACATCTGTTGAAGCACATTACTTGTCCATTATTATTCATCCAGGGAGAAGCTGATGAATACGGGACATTGGATCAGGTAGAAAAAACAGTTACTCAGGTAAGTGGAAGTGCTGAAAAATATATCATTCCTGCTATAGGTCATACACCGCATAAAGAAGTTCCTGAGCTTGTATTGGAAAGAGCAATAGAATTTATAACTAAGTATTTTTAAACCGAAATAGTAAAAATTAAGACACCTTTAAAACGGGTGTCTTTGTTTTATATAAAATAAATTCCGGTTACAAGAGATTAAGTTCTGCAGCAATATTTTCTTTTGCCTGAACTTCATATGTATTCTTAAAATATTCTGTTTTAAAAATGCTTTCAAGTTCCAGAAAATGCTTGAGTACTTTTTTTCGTCCCGGTTTATACAAAAAATCAGGGTAAATAGAATATTCTCTTCGGATATTTTGAGTGTATTCCATATAGGTTTTAAAATCTTTGCCCAATACGGAAAGATCAGCATCCAAAAGATAATTGGTGTCTCCATGATCAGACTGCTGGTGAGATTTTGTCGCCAGAATCTGCTCTGAGATAATTGAGATTTTATCGTTATTTACATGAAGTTCAGAAAGTCTCTTCTCTGCTTTAACAGCACTTTTCTCCTCATTAGACTTGGAAGTCGCATCGTAGATAATATCATGATAAAATACAGAAAAGGAAACGGCTGTAAAATCTGAAATATTTGCCTTCACTGCTTCAAGTTCATGAAACATATTTTCAAGATGAAAAAGATTGTGATAATGTCTGCCTTTTTCAGAATATCTGGTTTCAATCTCCTTCCAAAGACTGTTAATCAACTGCTGATCGTTTGTAAACGAAAAACAAAGCTGTTCAAATTGCTGATTCAGATTCATAAAAATAGGGTATAAAAAAAGGAACTTTTAAAAAGTTCCCTGATTTGCTTCCAGAACAGCCTTTAGCTCAGCCCAGCCTCCGCCGTTATAACCGTCCCTTAATCCTTGAGCAGTAAGATAATCCAATGCTTTTCCGCTTCTGTTTCCACTTCTGCAGAATAAGATGACCGGCTTTTCAATAGATAGAATCTCATCTTGTCTATCTTCTACTTCACCTAAAGGAATATTCTTAGCACCATCTATATTACCGTCCATTTCAAGCTCCATTGGCTCGCGAACGTCAATTAATTCATAGTTTCCGGATTGTATTACTTCTATTAAAGACATAGTTGTTGGGTTTAAACATTAAATTAAAAACGAAATTACGCAATTTTTTTTTGAAAAAAATCCTAATGAAAACATAATTTTTCAGAAAAGAAGCTGGGTAGAAGGTATAGATCAGGGGAACTTCGGCCAAAATCAGAAGATTGATAAAATAATCTTAATTTTGCACTGTGAAATTATGAATGCAGCTGCTGAAAAATATTCCCAACTGATAAAGTCCAAGGCAAAAAGTTTTGGGTTTCAGAATTGTGGTATTTCCAAAGCTGATTTTCTGGAAGAAGAGGCTCCCCGCCTCGAAAAATGGCTCAAGAATAATTTTAATGGCGAAATGAAATATATGGAAAACCATTTCGACAAAAGACTTGATCCACGCCTTCTCGTAGAAGGTTCAAAATCTGTGATTTCCCTTTCTTATAACTACTTTCCCGAAGAAAAAATTTCAATTCTGGAAAACTATAAGATTTCAAAATATGCTTATGCAGAAGATTATCATGAAGTAATCAAAGAAATTCTCCGTGAGATGGTAGCTGAGTTACAGGAAGAAATAGGAGAATTCGGATTCCGGGTTTTTGTAGATTCTGCACCGGTTTTGGAAAGAGCCTGGGCGAAAAAGTCAGGAATAGGCTGGGTAGGGAAAAATGCCAACCTCATCACCAAACAAAGCGGTTCTTTCTATTTTTTGGCTGAAATTATCTGTGATCTGGAACTTATTCCGGATCATGCGACTACAGATCACTGCGGAAGCTGCCGTAAATGTATTGATGCATGTCCCACAGATGCTATCGTTTCTGAAAAAATTATTGATGGAAGCCGCTGCATCTCCTATGCAACCATAGAACTGAAGGATGAGATTCCCAGCCATTTTAAAGATAAAATGGAGGACTGGATGTTTGGTTGTGATATCTGCCAGGATGTATGCCCGTGGAACAGATTCTCAGCGCCTAACAAACAGAGCCGATTCCAGCCTAATGAAGCTTTAAAAAACTTCAAAAAAGGAGAGTGGAAAGAAATCACTCAGGAGATTTTCTCAGAAATCTTCAGAAAATCACCTGTGAAACGTACCAAATTTGCAGGACTGAAAAGAAATATTGAGTTTTTACAGAAGTCTTCTGACTGATTTTTCTCTGAACTTTCGGTGACAATCCCTCCTTTGGAATTTTTTGTAGTTCCAAACTAAAGCTGATAATCGACCATTCCTTAAATTTTTCGCTTTAAGGAGGTGAAGATTTATTTCAATAAGTTTCTTGAAAAACCTTTCCTATAAAGAAAAATTGATTTCCAGGAGATTAAAATCTCACCGAAAATCAACGTTTTTTCTGTATTCTTTTAGGAGCTGTTTTTACTCTTACTTTAAATCTTTTTTGGGATTTAGTATTTTTACGCATATTTGTGAATATTTCGTAACTAAATATAGCCATTTTTTCGATTAAAACAAATACTTTTACTAAAAATTAAAGATTAAATTTTATTAAAAAACATGACTGTGAAATCGATATTAATGTATCTCCTGAAAGTGATAGGAATTATTTTAGGAATTGTGATTATTTATGTAATCCTCGGGCTGCTGATTCCCTATATTCCTGTTTCTGCAAAGGATGACGGACAGAAGAAAGAAATTCCCATCTACATTTATACCAACGGGGTGCACACAGATATCGTAATGCCTGTGAAAAACGATCTGCAGGACTGGAGCCAGCAAATTCCTTTTGCCAATACAAAATCAAAAAAAACAGATTATCAGTATATCGGAATAGGATGGGGTGATAAAGGGTTCTATCTTGATACTCCAACCTGGGCAGACCTTAAGTTTTCGACAGCCGTAAAAGCCGCATTCTGGCTAAGCGATTCTGCCATGCATTGTACCTATTATAATACAATGAAAGAAGGAGATGACTGCAAAATGATTATGATTAGCAGAAGTCAGTATCAGAACTTAGTGAAATTTGTAGAAGATAAATTTGACAGAGATCAGAACGGAAACTTCATGTTAATCCCCACAAATGCGGTGTACAGTGATAATGATGCCTTTTATGATGCTAAAGGAACTTACAGTTTTCTTTACACCTGTAATACATGGTCAAATAATGCTTTAAAAGCAGCAGGACAGAAAGCAGCACTTTGGACACCTTCTGATTTCGGAATTTTTCAACACTATAAATAATACATGAAGAGGGTTTATCTGTTTTTCATCATCTTTTGGATAGTTTCATGTTCACAAGAAAGAAAAAATAATAGAATAAGAACTGCTGAAACACCTGTAGTTACAGAAAAGAAACCTGAAGCAGATCTTTCTAAACTAAAAATAAAAGCGGAAGAAGCATTGAAATTCTGTACTTCAAAGAACCTTAACAAGGATTTCTGTATCCTTATTGATATGAGCCTTCATTCAGGTGTTAACCGTTTTTTTGTTTGGGATTTTAAAAGTAATAAGATCTCAAAAAAATACCTGGTAGGGCATGGCTGCGGTTCCAATTCATGGAGTAAGGACAATTCTAAAGCAGATCCTGGATTTAGTAATGAAGACGGAAGCCATCTGTCTTCTTTAGGGAAATATAAGCTTGAAGGAAGAGGGTACAGTGATTGGGGAATTAATATAAAATACCTGATGCACGGCCTTGAAGAAACCAATAGCAATGCATTGAAAAGATTTATTGTGTTTCATTCCTGGAATCTGATGAGCGATAATGAAACTTTCCCGAATGGATCTCCTGAAGGATGGGGCTGTCCCACTGTTTCCAATAATGCGATGAAGGAAATTGATCCGATGATTCAGAAATCCGGAAAACCTGTATTAATGTGGATCTATAATTAAATCTTTGTCATACATTTGTTTCATAACAATCATGTAAACTGATTCCGTCTTATGAAACATACCCTTTTCCGCGAACAACAGCTCAACTGTGATATAGAAACCGCATGGAAATTCTTTTCCTCAGCAAATAATCTTTCAGAGATCACTCCGAAAGATATGGGTTTTATTGTTTTAACGGAAATGGAAGATGATGAAATCTATGAAGGAATGCTCATCGACTATTATGTCTCTCCATTGTTTGGGATTAAAATGAAATGGCAGACCGAGATTACCCACGTTGATTTTCAGAAAAGTTTCATTGATTTTCAGAAAAAAGGGCCATACAAATTATGGAATCATCATCATGAATTTATTCCCAATGCAGAAGGCGTTTTGATGAGAGATACTATAGATTATAAACTTCCTATGGGCTTTTTAGGTGAAATTGCCCATCGCATTTTTGTCAGAAAGAAACTGGAACATATTTTTGATTATCGCTTCAGAGTACTCAGCAAATTGTTTTAGCGATACAATTTTAATCATTCAATAGGAACGGGCTTTAGTCCGTTAATAATAAACCAAAATTCATCTGGCTTTAGTCAAGACTTTTAACGGTTCTAGTTGGATTCCTATAGAATCACAGACCGTATGAATAGACTTAGCATTCTCTTTGTCATTCCGAAGGAATTCAAATTCCAATTAATAGAATTATTAATCGATTGTTTAAGTTTTTTTAACAGTTCAAGGGCTGGATTTCCCAGTAGAAATCCCTATTTTTGCAGGATTATCGTTTTTACTGAAAAACTAATGTGTTCTGTTTGACATGGCAAGTCTGAGGTCATTTTTCTTATTCTATATCATACTGGTTTTTTCCCTTTTCAATTCGAATTGGGCAGAAAAATCGTTGCAGAATATTCCTCATGTTCCGCCTGTAACAAACATTCATGTTCTTGATGTTTACGAAGAAGCAGATATGAATACGCATGCATTGCCTGCTGCTGCTAAAATTGTAAAACATTCAGTTAAAAAAAGCGATCCTTCAATTGCCGATTTTTCAGGAATTTTAAAAGTTATTCCAAAAGTTACGCTTCCTGAAATCGCAATTTCTATTATTTGTGGAGTTAAATCCTTTCTCCATCTTCTCCAGTTGTACTAGATTTAAGTTATTGAATACCAAATCATTTTAACGGAAATTTTATAACTTAAACATTTAAAAAATGTATTTTAAAACTGTAATAATTTGCCTTATGGCAACATTATTCGCTGTGTCATGCAGTAAAGACAAAGAAAAAAGTAATCAAAAAGATAAAGAAGTTCCCGTACTGGAAATCAAAGAAAAAGATACATTGGTGAGCAACCAGTTTGTGACCGATATCCAGGCTAAAAAAAATGTAGAAATGCGTTCGAGAATCGGAGGCATCATACAGCATATTTATGTGAATGAGGGACAATTTGTACATCAGGGGCAGGCTTTATTTAAAATCAATGATGCTGAACTACAGATGGAACTTCTGAAGGCAAACGCTACATTGAAGCAGACGGAAGCAGATGTTCGCATAGCAGAAGTAGAGCTGAAGCAGATTCAGAGTCTTCACGCTAAAAAGTTTGTTGCCAATAACGAACTGGAAATGGTGAAAGCCAAACTGTCCTCTGCCAAAGCAAAACATGCCTTTGCCGATGCAGAAAAGAGAACCGTTCTTCAGAAAATAAGCTTTACAAGAATCACAGCACCTTTTGACGGAGTGATTGACGTAATTCCCCATAAAGACGGAAGTTTGGTGGAAAATGGAACCCTATTGACCACACTTTCCCAATTGAACGAAGTGTATGCCTATTTCTCTATTCCTGAAAACTTATATTTCGAGCTTTTAGCCAACGATAAAATCGGGAGTCATCAAAAGATTGAACTGACTCTTCCCAACGGGGTTAATTATCAGTTTAACGGAGCTTTAAAAACAGCTGAAGGAGAAATCGACAGAACCACAGGTTCCATTCGGTATAAAGTACTTTTCCCAAATCCTGACCGTTTGATTAAACACGGAACTTCCGGGAAACTTATTATTTCTGAACAACAGAATAACGCGATTCTTATTCCGCAAAAATCTACCTTCTCCATTCAGGACAAGACTTATGTTTTTGTAGTGGATAAGCAGAATAAAGTGAAAATGACCAATATTAAGATCGGTACTACACTAAGAGATTCTTATATGGTGGAAAGTGGTCTTAAAAAAGGAGATTTAATCATTTATGAAGGGACTCAGTCTTTGAAAGATGGTGATATTATCAAAATCAAAAAGAAGCATTAACCTTTCATAATTTTTAAATCAATTAACTATGGTAGAAATGTTTATAAGACGAAAGGTTCTTTCGTTGGTTATTTCCATATTATTTGTTCTGCTGGGGATCATGGCTTTACTGAAGATGCCAATCACTCAGTTTCCTGATATTGTTCCCCCTTCAGTAACCGTTACTGCAAAATATACAGGAGCGAATGCTGAAGTGTCTGCCAATGCGGTAGCCCTTCCTCTGGAACGTGCTATCAATGGAGTACCGGGGATGACCTATATGTCAACGGTAACTTCCAATGACGGTCTCACCCTTATCCAGGTTTTCTTTGAAGTAGGAACAGATCCTGATGTAGCGGCGGTAAACGTTCAGAACAGAGTGACAACTATTCTTGATGAGCTTCCTGAAGAGGTAATCAGAGCCGGTGTTACCACTGAAAAAGAGGTAAACAGTATGCTGATGTATCTCAATATCACAAGTGCGGATCCGAGTCAGGATGAGCAGTTCATTTATAACTTTACAGATATTAATGTTCTTCAGGAGCTGAAACGTATTGATGGAGTAGGGCGTGCGGAGATTATGGGACAGAAAGAATACTCCATGAGAGTATGGCTGGATCCTCAAAAAATGGCAGCGTATAATATCTCTGCAGACGAAGTAATTACTTCCCTTCAAAAACAGAATATTTCCGCAGCACCCGGAAAAGTGGGTGAAACCTCTGGGAAAACTTCCAGCCAGCTTCAGTATGTAATCAAATACAAAGGAAAGTTTTTTGAGCCTAAACAATATGAAGAAGTTCCCATCAGATCTGATGTGGACGGAACAATCTTAAAGCTTAAGGATATTGCGAAAGTTGAATTCGGTGCCATGAACTACGGAATGGTTTCCAAAACAGACGGAAGACCTTCTGCATCCATCATGATGAAGCAGCGCCCGGGTTCCAACGCTTCCGAAGTGATTGAAAGTGTAAAAGCAAAAATGGAAGAACTAAAAGTCACATCTTTCCCTCCCGGAATGGAGTACAACATGGCTTATGATGTTTCCAGATTCCTGGATGCTTCCATCAGTGCGGTATTGACAACCCTTATTGAAGCCTTTATTCTGGTAGGAATTGTAGTATTTATCTTCCTTCAGGACTGGCGTTCCACATTGATTCCTGTATTGGCTGTACCCGTGGCATTGGTAGGAACTTTTGCCTTCATGAATATGCTGGATTTCTCGGTTAACCTTTTAACGCTGTTTGCCCTGGTGCTTGCGATAGGTATTGTAGTGGATAATGCTATTGTCGTCGTTGAAGCCGTCCACGTTAAAATGGAAGAAGGAATGAATGCCATGGATGCCACCATTAGCGCAACCAAAGAAATTGCAGGAGCGGTAGTGGCTATTACCATTGTGATGTCAGCAGTATTTATTCCTGTGGCGTTCCTTGATGGTCCGGTAGGAGTATTTTACCGTCAGTTTTCATTAACACTGGCAATCAGTATTGTGATTTCCGGAGTGAATGCTTTGACGTTAACTCCAGCGCTTTGTGCAATTATTTTAAAACCTCACAATCATGATAAGAAGAAAACAATCATCGACAGAGCTTTCCAGAGTTTCAATACAGGCTTTGAAAGACTGACGAATGGCTATGTAGGAATTTTAACAAAATTCGCAACAAGAACTACCGTAACTTTTGGACTGTTATTTTTATTTGTCGGACTTACTTTTGTGACCAGTAAATTCCTGCCAACCGGATTTATTCCCATGGAAGATCAGGGAATGGTATACATAAGTGTGACGACTCCACAGGGAGCAACAGTAGAGAGAACAGAAAAAGTACTGGATGAAGTGACCGTTATTGCCAAAAAAATTAAAGGCGTAGAAAACGTGACCACTCTTGCCGGGTACAGTATTGTAACAGAAATTGCAGGCTCATCCTACGGAATGGCGATGATCAATCTTAAAGACTGGAAAGAAAGAAATATTTCTGTCAATGATCTGATCACAGAACTATCAGATAAAACAAAGAGTATTGCAGATGCACAGATTGAAATTTTTGCACCGCCAACGGTCCCTGGTTTCGGTAATACCAGTGGTTTTGAATTACGTTTATTAGACAGAACCGGAGGAACGATCGAAAATACCGATAAGATCACTAAAGATTTTGTGAAAAAACTGAATGAAGCTCCGGAGCTTCAGAATAACTTCACCAGCTTTGATGCTACTTTCCCCCAATACATGATCAATGTAGATTATGATATGGCTGCAAAGAAAGGTGTATCGGTAGATAATGCGATGTCCACGTTGCAGACCATGCTGGGATCTTATTACGCTACGAATTTTATCCGTTTTAGCCAGATGTATAAAGTGATGGTACAGGCAAGTCCTGAACACAGAGATACTCCTGAAAGTATTCTGAATTTATATTTAAAAAATGACAAAGGTGAAATGGTTCCCTTCTCCACATTCATCACTATTGAAAAAGTATACGGACCTGAAGTACTGACAAGGTATAATATGTATATGTCTGCTATGATCAATGGAGAGCCTGCAGATGGCTATAGCTCAGGAGATGCTATTGCAGCGGTAGAACGTGTGGCCAAAGAGACTTTGCCAAGAGGGTTTGATATTGAATGGTCAGGAATGACAAGGGAAGAGATTTTATCAGGAAACCAGACTGTTTATATCTTCGCAATCTGTCTTTTATTCGTCTATCTTTTATTGGCGGCACAATACGAAAGTTTCCTTCTTCCAATGCCTGTATTATTAAGCCTGCCAACAGGGATTTTCGGTTCTTATATCGCTTTGGTACTGATGGGATTGGATAATAATATTTATGCACAGGTAGCATTGGTCATGCTGATTGGTCTTTTAGCTAAAAATGCTATTCTGATCGTAGAATTTGCAGTGGCAAGAAATAAGCAGGGATTTGATATCATTCCGGCAGCTATTGAAGGCGCAAGACAACGTCTGAGACCAATTCTGATGACTTCTTTTGCATTTGTAGCAGGACTTATTCCGTTATGTATTGCATCCGGAGCAGGTGCAATAGGAAACCGTTCTATTGGTACAGCGGCTGCAGGAGGAATGCTGATTGGAACCATCTTCGGATTAGTAGTCATTCCGGGACTCTATATATTCTTTGCAAAACTTGAAAATAAGAAGAAAGATGAAAAGATTAAATCATAGAAATATAATATACGGAATAGCCTCACTAAGCCTTGTTTCATGCGCTGTTCCCAAAGTAACAGAGCTCAAAAAAGCTCAGGAATTGCCCAATGAAATCATCAGAACCGATAAAAATAAAAATCAGGATGAATTTCAGCAGATTAACCTGAAGGCTTACTTTACAGATCCGCAGCTGCTGGAACTTTTTGATAAAGTAGTTCAGGCAAATCCGGATTTCCAGATTGCCCAGCAGAGAGTGGAAATTGCCAACAGCTTCCTTCAAAGATCAAAGATGGATTTATTGCCTTCTCTTGAAGTGGGAGTACAGGCTTCCGGCGACCGCTACGGAAAATATACCATGGAAGGAGTAGGAAATTATGATACGAATCTCTCACCCAATATTACGGAAAATCAGAAAATCAACAGAGATTTTACCCCGAATTACTGGCTGGGAGCAAGAAGCAGCTGGGAAATTGATGCCTGGGGAAAACTGAAAAATAAAAAAATTGCTGCCCAGAAGAAATATCTGGCTTCCACAGAAGGGTTAAGGTTGCTACAGGTAGAACTCTTCACTGATATTGCCAATCTGTATTATCAGTTGGTAGCCTTAGACAATCGTCTTGCCATTTATCAGAAGAATTATAAGCTTCAGCAAAGGGCTTTTGAAATCGTTTTAGCACAGCGTGAAGTAGGAAAAGCTACGGAATTGGCGGTGCAGCAGTTCAAAGCACAGAATAACAACTGGCTGGCAGAAATTGAACACATCAGAGTAGAAATCGTTACGGTAGAACAGGCGATTACCACATTAACAGGAAGTTATGGTGGAGAGGTAAAGCGCGGCAAAATATTAATGCCTACCAATATGGAAGTGTTGAATAAAGCCATTAATGTGGAAAATGTGATCCATTCCAGACCGGATGTTGCAGCTAATTATTATGTTTTAGAAGCTTCGCAGGCTGATGCGAAGGCTGCAAGAGCTGCTTTTTATCCAAAGATTGATCTGGGGGCTGGTTTCGGGCTGAATTCTTTTTCTGTGGAAACATTCTTTAAACCAAGCTCACTGGCAGGGCAGTTGTTAGGAGGATTGATGGTTCCGGTTTTCAATAAAGGACAGCTGAAATATGAATTTAAAGTAGCGAGTAAAGAGCAGGAAATTGCTTTTTTGAATTATCAGAAAAGTATTACGACTGCTTTTAATGAACTTCAGTCTATTTTGAAACAGACAAAGATCTATGAACGTGTTTTGAAACTGAAATCAGAAGAAGTAGGCTTTCTTGACCGTGGTGTTGAGGTTTCCAATGATTTGTATCTGACAGGTTACGCGAACTATTTTGAATTGATTAATTCTCAAAAGAGCAAATTAACGGCTGAACTGGATTTACTGCAGTTTCAGCATCAGAATACCAGAAATAACGTCCTGCTGTTTAAAGCACTGGGCGGGAAACTGGATTAATTTTTACTTTTTTTACGATGAAGGAAGCTGTCTTTTAGGCAGCTTCTTTTATATTGTAATCAGCTTCTACGGATTCCCGTAATGATAATTGAAATAATTCAAGGATCTTGCGTAAGAATCCAACTTTTACAAGTTGAGTTAACTTTTTTTATATGTCCCCAAAAAAGAGACTGCCCTTCAGGCGGTCTCTTTGTATAGGGTTTAAAATGTATCTACTTTGTGGAAGAAAATGTTTTCTTTATTATCTTCCGTAATGAAACCATACCTTTTTTCATTCAGGAAAGTAACAATTCCTGTTTTCTTCCGCTCCTTTGTTGTTGTTCGTTTTATGTTCTTCGCGTCTTAGCGCCTTTTCTTTTTGCTTTTGAACTATTTTGTTCCTGACCGCATATTTGATGAACTGAATTTTTTAGAACATCAAAAAATGACTTTTGGGAAAAACACCTGCTTTATTTCTTGAAGTACATTTGTAATGTGAAAATCAGATAGTTATTAATACATCAAATACAATCAGGAAATCATGAAAATCAATCCAAAATCTTCACTGCTTATAACGGGATTACTGCTCCTCGGATTTGTAAGCTATGCTCAGATTATTAATAATGAAACTCCTTTTTATGGTAATCACTGGAAGGCACAAAAGGTGAATAAAGATACTTATCTGATCAGTATCAATGATAAGGCGGAAATTGTTGCCGCATTTACCGATTTCTGCCAGAAAAAAGCCATTAAATCTGGACGAATTACAGGACTGGGGGCAGTAAACAGAGCTGAGCTTCGATTTTTCAATCCTCAAACAAAGAAATATGTTGACAAAACATATAAAGAACAGATGGAAGTGGTGAATCTGACCGGAAATATTGCACAAAAAGACGGACAGTTATATCTGCATATTCATGTTTCTTTAGGGAATGACCAGTATCAGGGAATTTCAGGGCATTTACTGACTGCAGATATCAGAGGTGCAGGCGAATTTTATATCACCGAAGATGCGGTAGTAATCAACAGAAAATTTTCTGACGAGATAGGTTTAAATCTCTATGACTTATAAAAATCACATATATAATAACACTGATATATAAATTATCAGATAATACAATTTAAAATTATGGCAATATTAACAGGTAAAAAAGTAGCATTATTAACAGATAACGGTTTTGAAGAATTAGAATTGACGAAGCCAAAAGAGGCTGTAGAAGCTGCAGGAGGTATAGCTCATATTGTTTCATCTCAGGCAGATAAAGTGAAATCATGGGATTTTACAACATGGGGACCGGACTACAAAGTAGATGTTTTGTTAGACAATGCTGATCCTGCAGATTACGATGCATTAATCCTTCCGGGAGGTCAGATCAATCCAGATTTATTAAGGGTAAATCCTAAAGCATTGGCTTTTATAAAACATTTCATAGATGCTCATAAACCTATTGGAGCGATCTGTCATGCAGCATGGTCGCTAACGGAACTGGATTATGTAAGAGGTAAAAAAATGACATCTTATAAATCTATCAGTACAGATATGAAAAATGCTGGAGCGAATTGGGTAGATGAAGAAGTGGTGGTTGATGGCAAATTTGTAACAAGCCGTTATCCGGATGATTTAAAAGCTTTTAACGAAACAATTGTAGAGGTAATCGCAAAAGGATAGATCATATTTATTAACACGTTCTGTCTGAAATTCTTAGCAATGCTATTGAAAGACAGGCAGGACATTATATGATTTTTAAAACTAAAATTTATGGTATTTGTAATAGCAGAATTAAATCCCCGAAAAGGAAAAGAAGAAGAAGTAAAAAAGGCAATGCTGAAAATGGTTTCGCCTACTGTCATGGAAACCGGATGTATCTATTATTATCCTCATGACAGTATGGATAAAAATAATTCTACATTGTTTTTTACAGAATTATGGCTTTCTGAAAGTCATCTGGAAGAACATCTTAATACAGAACATTTTATCAGTTTTCAGAAGAAATTAGCAGGTATTTTGGAAGTGCCCATGAAAGTTACAAAACTAAACAAACTAAATAATTCATAGATGAAATCAGTCTTTGCATTTTTGTAATGCGTGGTTTCATGGAATAACAATGTATTGTGTCAAAATATAAAAATAAAAAAATGAGTGTACAAAGTAATTATAACGTAAAACAAATTTCTTTTCTAAGCCACGGAACAAAGATCTCAGGATTGTTATTTCAACCGGCAGGAAAACCAAAAGGTACAATAACAATCTTTGGACCTATTGCTTTCGTCAAAGAGCAAAGCCCGGTGCAATATGCAGCAAGACTTGCAAAAGAAGGCTTTATGACACTGATCTATGATCCAAGATATTATGGTGAAAGTGAAGGAACCCCACGTCAGTTTGAAGACAGGAAAAGCAAAGTAGAGGATATCATTGCTTCCGTAGATTACCTTTTATCTTTGGATGATGTCTCAAAAGACACGATTTATGCATTAGGAGTCTGCCAGGGAACTAACTGGATAGCAGAAGCTGCCACAAAAGATAAAAGAATCAAAAAAGTGATGCTGGTAGCTTCAGCATTATTATCTCCGGCCATGGGAGCCAACTATTTATCCAGAGATGAAGTGGAAAAGAAAATAGAAAGAGGTCGCAGATCAAGAGAGAAATATGAAAAAACAGGAGAAATAGACTACATGCATATTGGCCTTGTTGAAGGTGATGATATGCCTGCTATAATGCCTTTTCAGCATATTACTAACTGGTATGGACCTTGGGAATTACGTACCGATTTCACTAAATACAAAGGAAAATGGGAAAATAAAATCACCCAAATGTCTGAAGAATTGATATGGGGGTATGACGTAAGCGATATCATGAGTAAGATCATCCAGCCCGTTGTGATGATCCATAGTGATAAAGCTGCAAGTGGTCCCATTACCCCAAAACAGATGTTTGAGAAAATTCCTTCCAAAGAAAAGAAACTGATCTGGTTTGACGGAGATCAGGTGCAATATCAGTTCTATGAAGATCCGATTACAGTGGATAAGGTCGTTTTTGAACTTACTAACTGGCTTTAGAAAATTTAAGTCTAAAGAATTCCCCGGCGTTGAAAAGACTTAATTTAAAGATCATTATAATACATAAGCGGAATGGTTTGAACGATTTTATAGTATTTTTGTAATGATTATCTTATAAATGTTTAAAATTGGTTATGATGAAATAGATATACAATGAGTGAAGAAAAATATTTTGACCCGGAAAATTATATTATCTATAATAATAATGATGATGACCTGGTTTGCTACTATAGTGACCAACACAATATTTGTGAAACAAGAATTAATTATCATTGTCTGATATACATTATTTCAGGGAAACTGACCCTTCGTTCACCGGAAGAGGATGTCTCTTTTGAATCAGGACAAACCGTTTTTATAAAGCGCAACCATTTTTTGCATAAGGAAAAAATCCCTTCTTCTGATTCTCCATTTTGTTGTATTTCATTACATTTTAAACCCACTGTACTTAGACGGCTTTACAATGATTTTAGGCCGATACTTTCAAAACTGGAAGATATTATTCCTATCAATAATAATCTTTACGAGATCATTCCTGAGAATTTTTTTACCCAGACCTATTTTGAAACCCTGCATTCCTTTGTAAAACAGAATTTTCATCCTTCTCGGGATATTATGTTGTTGAAAATAAAAGAAATCCTATACTATATTATTGAAGTAAAGCAAGACCTTATCCCTCACTTTTTTGATATTTCAGATCCCTGGAAGATTGATTTGGAAAAGTTTGTGGAAGAAAATTATACCAGTGATTTAAGCATTAATGAACTGGCTCATTTTACAGGAAGGAGTATCTCAACATTAAAAAAAGATTTTTATAAAATATTTGGAGAAACACCCAGCAGATGGATAACGAAACGAAGGCTGGAAAAAGCCCGTGATTTGATACTGAATTCAGACAAAAAACCTAATGAGGTATATGGGGAAGTAGGTTTTAAGAATTTTTCCCACTTTTCAAAATCATTCAAGAATCAGTTCGGTGAAACTCCGAGTATGATAAAACCGAAACTTTAAAACGATTTAAATAAGCACAAAAAAAGACAGTTTGAAAGAGTTCAAACTGTCTTTTTATTATTGTATTACATCACTAAAGCACTTATCTTACAAAAAATAGGTGCTCTGCTATGTGTTTATTTAACAAGCTGAATTTCAACAGCAGAAAATCCTTTAGGAGATTTCTCTTTTTCGAAAGATACTTTGTTTCCTTTTTTCACAGGCTCTGCACAGTTGTTGTTGTGGAAGAAGATATTTTCTTTGTTATTATCTTCAGTAATGAAGCCATATCCTTTTTCACTCAGGAAAGTAACAATTCCTGTTTTTCTTGGATCTTCTTCAATGATAGGTGCAGCACCCAATTGAATATCATCCAGGTTTACTTCCTGTCTTTGTTCAGGTGGAGTAGAAGTTAATCTTCCGAATTCGTCTACATACATGAAGACATCCTCCGCTCCTTTGTTGTTGTTCGTTTTACGTTCTTCGCGTCTTAGCGCCTTTTCTTTTTGCTTTTGAATTTTTTTCTTGAAATTTTCCTTTTTAGAAAAAGAATCTGCCATAAATTATTTTTAGTATTTAGTTTCTATAAATTAATTGGTTCAATCTGATCTGTTTTAGACCCTATAAAGCCTGGCTATGTTTTCTGTTTTGGATCATCCCAATCATACAGAGCTTTAAAATTCCGACAAGTATTGTTCTTAATAGAAGAATAAAAGTTAAAAAGATGGCTGCTCAAAAGGCAAAGACTGAATAAAAATATTCGGGTCGTTACAGAAAACAAAGTAGAGACTTGGTTTATAATGTACAAATATACAACAATAAAATGAATAATCAGGTTTTAAATGATTGATTATCAGAAATGGTTTTGCCGGATATGTTATGTTCTGAGTGTAAGAGTATAAAGAAAGCGGTAATAATCCTATAAAAAATCCCCAGAAACCTGAGGATTATAAAAAAATATATTAAAAATGAAGTGGTGGTGCGTGATACGGGAGGAACGTATCAAATGTTATGCCTAAAATTGATGTGATTTTGGGAATTATACAAAAGTGTTTAACTGAAAAGGCTGGTCTCAAGGCGTATCTGGCTGGTAAATAGCATTCTATTAGAAAGCTATTGTTTACATAAAAAATAAAAAATATTTCACCTTCAGCAGGAGATTCGAAATTAAAAAATCCCGAAAATTTCACCATGTTGAGGCCGTTTTTATTATTCATCTTTGTCTCATTAACATTTAAATATAAAAACATGTCAACACAAAATGTAAAAGGGAAAGTTGTTTTAATTGCCGGAGGTGGTAAAAATTTAGGCGGATTATTAAGCAGAGATTTTGCGGCAAAAGGGGCAAAGCTGGCCATCCACTACAACAGTGAAAGCTCAAAAGCAGAAAGTGAAAAAACACTGGCTGAAGTACAGGCATTGGGAGCAGAAGCATTTCTATTCCAGGGTGACCTTACCAAAGTAGACCATATTACAAAGTTCTTTGAGGAAACGATTTCCCGTTTCGGAGGAATTGATATTGCAATCAATACCGTGGGAATGGTACTTAAAAAACCATTTTCGGAGACTACAGAAGCAGAATATGATACCATGTTCAATGTCAATTCAAAATCTGCCTACTTCTTTTTACAGGAAGCGGGTAAAAAGCTGAATGATCACGGAAAAATCTGTACCATAGTTACTTCATTGCTGGCGGCTTACACTGGACTGTATTCCACATATGCAGGAGCAAAAGCACCGGTAGAACATTTTACAAGAGCAGCTTCCAAAGAATTTGGAAACAGAGGGATTTCGGTAACCGCAGTAGCACCCGGTCCAATGGATACTCCTTTCTTCTACGGACAGGAAACCGATGATGCGGTAGCTTATCATAAATCAGCATCAGCACTCGGAGGACTGACGGATATTAAAGATATTGCTCCATTGGTAGAATTTCTGGTAACAGAAGGTTGGTGGATCACAGGACAGACGATATTTGCTAACGGCGGATATACAACCAGATAGTATATTGTAAAATCCATTAAAAAAGAAACTCACTGAAAATAGCTTTCAGTGAGTTTTTTATGGTAAAATGAATGAAAAAATTAAGTCGTTTTAATCTTTCCTTTCTCCAATATACTTTTAATGATAAAAAATAATCCAAGAAGAACAAATGGAATGCTCAGAAGCTGTCCCATATTCAGGATCATTCCGTGCTCAAATTCTACCTGATCCACCTTGATAAATTCAATCAGAATTCTCATAATAAAGATGAGCAGAATACTGATCCCAAAATAAAACCCTTTTCCGATTTTAAAAATATTTTTCCTATAAATAAGGTAAATAAATAAGAAAATAAGGGCATAAGAGATGGCTTCATACAGTTGTGCCGGATGTCTCGGAAGATCATCTACCTGACGGAAGATAAACGCCCATGGAACATCAGTAGGAACTCCGATGATTTCAGAATTCATCAGATTAGCCAGCCTGATGAAGGTTCCTCCCAACGGAAGTACAATTGCTATAGCATCCAGAACCGTCATAAACGGAATAGAAAATTTTCTTGCATATAAAAGAAGCATAATCACCAGACCGATACCACCACCATGACTGGCAAGACCTGCAAATCCTGTAAAATGATAAACTCCGTCTGGTCCTTTCTGAATCGGTAAAAATATTTCAAGCGGATGTTGTAAATAATAATCAAAATCATAAAAAAGACAGTGTCCCAGCCTCGCACCCACCAAAATTCCTATAAGCGCATAGGAGAATAAAGCTTCGTGTGCTTGGGTACTGAGGCCTTCTTTTTTATAAATACGTTTTAAAATATTTAGTGATAAAACAAGTCCTGTAAGAAATAATAATCCGTAATATTTTATAGGAAGTCCTAGGATATTGACGATTTCGGGATTGATGTCCCAGTTGATATATAATAAATTCATTGTTGCAAAGATAAGAAAATAGGAATTTCCGGACAGAATGGGGTGGGTTTGTGATTTTTGGTTTTGATTTTTAAGGTGTTATAAATTGTTTGAGAACCCCTATCCGAAATAAAAATGAATATAATTTAAAATGATTCTTGATGAAATATTGGGTAACTTTAGCCTAACACCAAAATAAAAGTTATGCATCATCAGCTGGAGAAACATTATGTAAACAGAGTAGGCTGGCTTCGGGCAGCGGTATTGGGAGCGAATGACGGGTTGTTATCCACCACAAGTATCGTCATAGGAGTTGCAGCTGCAGAACCGGATCGGCATATGATTATTCTTGCAGCACTGGCGGGTATGATTGCCGGGGCAATGTCTATGGCAGCCGGTGAATATGTTTCCGTAAGTTCACAGGAAGATACAGAGAAAGCAGATCTGATCCGCGAAAAACGTGAGCTTGAACAAATGCCGGAGGTAGAACTTAGAGAATTGGCCAAAGTGTATGAAAAAAGAGGCTGTACCAAAG
Source organism: Chryseobacterium culicis (assembly GCF_002979755.1). Lineage (NCBI taxonomy): Bacteria > Pseudomonadati > Bacteroidota > Flavobacteriia > Flavobacteriales > Weeksellaceae > Chryseobacterium > Chryseobacterium culicis. The sequence continues at coordinate 192,870 of NZ_PCPP01000004.1, forward strand.
AAACAGCGATGCAGGTAGCCATTGAATTGACAGAACATGATGCATTGGGAGCACATGCCCGTGATGAACTTGGAATTAATGAAATAACACAGGCTAAACCTTTACAGGCAGCAATGGCTTCTTTCGGTTCATTTGCTGTAGGAGCTTTATTGCCATTTACCGTTTCTCTTTTGGCTCCAATTAAACAGATGGTGTACTTCCAATATGGATTCTCCATCATATTCTTGATGCTTTTAGGAGCAATTTCTGCCAGAGCAGGAGGTTCAAGTATCAAAATAGCTGTATTAAGGATCTGTTTCTGGGGAACTGTTGCCATGGGAATTACCGCATTAGTGGGAAGGCTTTTTGGAGTGAGTGTAGCATAAGTTTTTATGAAGAGAGTTGTCATCAGGCAATAATTTTAACCAGAATAAAAGCTCAATAAACGCTATTGTTTTTGTGAAAAATGAGTTTTAGAAAGAGAATAATTTAGAATTTAAAGCATAAAATAGGGATAAAAAGCCTCACAATAAAAAATGTGAGGCTTTTTGTGATCATAGAAGATCAACTTTCTAAATATTCTTTTTTTAAACAAAATTTGTTATTTGATGGTTCTGAAAAAAGGGGGGGAATTGATCAACGTGTATGAAAAAAACTTTTTAGATTGATTGAAAATTTATCCTAAAAAAGAAATAGTTATGAATGTAGTTTATAGACTCAGAGGTTCGAGGTTTTCTTTTTTCATAATGCGTATAATGTGTTGGTTTTTTACTTATTTGCAGCTTTTTGATGTACGTTTGATGTAGATTTGATGGGTGTTTGAGTTTATTTAGCTGTTGGCTTGTGTTTAACTTTGTTAAGTTAAATTATCAACATTAATAAACTTATTATTTTATGAAAAAAAAATTATTACAATTGGTGTTGTTGCTTGTTTTTTTTAAAGCATACACTCAAGTAGGTATTAATACACCTAGCCCTGCTGCTACTTTAGATATTAATGCAAAAAATGCTACAGGCACTTCTACCAGCGTAGAAGGAATTCTGATTCCCCGGATAGATCGGCAAAAAGCCCAGAGTATGGCAGGTATTCCCACTTCAATTTTAATTTATGTCAACAGTACAGCTACCGGATCACAAACGGGAACAGCCGTCAATATTGATACTGTGGGGTATTACTACTATGATGGAACAACGTGGCTAAAGCTACATAATCCAACAAATTCAACAGTGGGTAATATCTACAATACAGATGGTACCCTTACAGGAAACCGGATTGTCTCTCAGGGAAATAGTACCCTGGCATTTACAGGAACGGCTACAAATGCTTTTTCAGTAGATAATACCACGCTTTCAGTAGATGCTGCCAACAACCTTGTAGGAATTGGTACCATTACCCCTGATACCAAACTTACCATCAATACTCCTGATGGTAGCTTTGGTTTGAATCATACCAATGGTACGATTAATCTGAAAACTTATATTGGAGGAGGATCTTCTTATTTTGGAACTACTACAGCCAATAATCTCTATCTTATGAGTAATAATACGATAAGAATGGCTGTTACTTCAGATGGCAATATAGGAGTAGGAACCAGTACCCCGGATACTTCTGCTTTGCTGGATATTTCTGATTCCAACAAAGGATTTTTGCTACCAAGAATATCGCTTACTTCTATAACAGATGCCAGTACGATTGTGAGTCCTGCAAAAGGTCTTCTGGTTTATAATATAAATCCAGGGTTAACACCTTATGGGGAAGGTATTTATTATAATGAAGGAACAACTGTATCGGCTAACTGGCGACGATTAAGTCCCCAGACTACAGATTATCAGCTTGCCGGGATTTTTATAGATGCTGCTACTGCTCCTGTAGATCAGGCAGCATTGGGAAGTGGTGTTGTTGTAAATGATATAAACTTAGGTTTGTCAACCCCGATTACGATTCCTGCTAATTCTGAAGCTAAAATTTCAGTAGATTATAGCATTCCTGTGGGAACTACAAATACGGTTGGGAGCGAATCAGGATATTATGGTATTCGGTTTCTTAAAAATGGAGTGGAAGAACCTCTAGGATCAAGAAAATATACAATCCCTGAAGGAGATAATGGATCTCAAATGGTTTCTGTAGGAGGGAAATTTGGGGAAACAATTGTAAATTCTTCGTCTTCTCCTATTACGGTAACTTATACTTTAAATGGATATGCGGAAAGTAATAATCATGCAATTCGGTTTAATATGTGGTCTACATCGGGAAATAACTTTAACTGGGGTAAAGGTTCAATGGCTGTTACTGTTTTTGTGAAATAAAATGGGGGTTAGGGAGAATAAATTTAGAATTTAAAAACATAAAGCGGCTCACAATAAAAATTGTGAGCCGTTTTGTGATCGGTTGGAGAAATTAAAACTTTTGTATCTTGATTTACAATGAGATGCTCTATTTTGGTTTATTGAAAATGCTAAAATAATAATTTTGAACAGAGTCGGTTGTTTTACTTCTTTAAAAAATTGCGCTATAATTCCTTCTTTTACACCTTAATAAGTTTCACAGGTTCAAGTTTATGATAGGTAATAAATATTATATATGTTTGATTATTAAATGTTTATGTTGTTGTAGAGTATATTTGATGTATCCATTGGTGTACATTTGATGTATATCTGATTTTCATTTACGAGCAGGTTTGTACTTAGTTTTGTCGAATCGTTAAACTTATATTTTATGAAAAAAAAAATATTACCATTGGTGATGATGTTTGCTTTTTTAAAAGCGTACACGCAAGTAGGTATTAATACGACCGGTCCTGCTGCTACTTTAGATATTAATGTAAAAAATGCTACAGGCACTTCTACCAACGTAGAGGGAGTTCTGATTACCCGGCTAGACCGGCAGAGAGCTCAAAGTATGACAGGTGTTCCTATTTCAACTTTAATTTATGTCAACAGTATAGCTACCGGATCACAAACGGGAACGGCGGTAAATGTTGATACTATAGGTTATTACTATTATAATGGAGCAGCATGGGTAAAACTGCATAATCCTACAAATTCAATATCTGCTAATATCTACAATACAGATGGTGCCCTTACGGGTAATCGTATTGTTTCACAGGGAAGTAATTCGCTGGCATTTACAGGAACACAAGCCAACGCATTTTCGGTAGATGGTGCTACCTTTTCAGTAGATGCAGCCAATGACCGTATAGGAGTTGGAACCCAAACACCCAATGCCAAGTTAGAAATTAACTCAAGCTCTTCGGGTGTTTCAGGTTTGAAATTTACAAATCTAACTTCATCTTCACCTACAGGAACAGGACAGGCTATCGGTGTAGATGCTTCAGGAAATGTTATTTCAGTATCTACAGTGGCACAGGTGTTAACAGTTGAAAATGCTGTTAGTAATCCTCCGAGCTCCCTAAACTTTACTGTGAATGATTTAGGCTATATTATTATTCCGGGAACTATTCAGAATATTACAATACCGACAGATGGTAAAGCTTTATTTATTAATTTTATGCTAGGTATTGATTATAGCTTGCCACCTTCGGGTTCGGGTTCGGGCTTTTATCAGGCTATTTTATTTATAGATAATACGGCTACAAATGTTTATCAAACAGTTCAGGAGTCAGGTGCGGGAGAACAGGCGCAATTCAATTTATCATCTGTTAAATTTTTAACTAGTGGTAACCATACATTGGATATAAGAATGATCAGAAAATATAATAACGGAACTACATCCGGAGCAAATATATCTTGTACTCCAGTATCTGTTTCTTTTAACTCATCCTATATTAATTAATGTCGATTTAAGCAAAGATTAAAGATTAAAAATAATTGATCATCATTTGCTTTTTTTTAAGTTTTTAGAATGGTGTAAAAAATTGATAAATAGAGAAAGAGATTAATATATAATAGTCACCATTTAATTATTCTAAAAAACAAAAACCTCTGAAAATCAAAAGATTTCAGAGGTTTTTTGTACCCAGGACCGGGATCGAACCGGTACTCCTAAGAACTGGTGTTTGAGACCAGCGCGTCTACCAATTCCGCCACCTGGGCTTGATGTTGAGTACAAACAAGATGTTTGTTTCAAATTGGTGTGCAAATATAGGAACTTTTTTCAATGTTCAAAAGCTTTTTTGAAGAATTTTTTTAAAAATTAAGTTCCAAACCATCGTAGGCAAGGTGTATTCCGGGTGGAAGCTGCTTATCTTCAATGTCATGCAGCCCTAAATGATGACTGATGTGTGTTAAAAATAATTTCTTCGGTTTGAGCTCTTCGAACAGTTTAATAACATCCGGAAGGATAAAATGAGCAGGATGGGGATCAAATTTTCTGATGCAGTTTAAGATCAGGACATCAAGATTCTTTAATTTTTCTTTTTCCGTTTCAGAAATAAATCCGGCATCTGTAATATAGGCAAGCTTTTTAAACTTATATCCAAACACGGTAATTTTATAGTGAATCACTTCCACAGGAGTGATTTCCGTATCCAGTACCTGAAAAGGCTTATTTTCAATTTCGTGAAGTTCAAAAGCGGGTGCACCGGGATATCTTACGTCTGCAAAAGCGTAAGGAAATCTGTTTTTTATTTCATGAGCCACTCTTGAATAGCAGTAGAGCGGAACATCTTTTCCACTCTTAAAAATCAGTGGCCGCATATCATCCAGTCCGATGACGTGATCATTATGTTCATGGGTAATCAACGCAATATCTACGTTATGTTCATGATTGGTAAGCATTTGCTGCCTGAAATCCGGACCGCAATCGATCAGTATTTTTTTATTTTCTTCCGTAGTAATCATCACGGAAGAACGTAAACGTTTGTCTTTGGGATTTTCTGAAGTACACACTTCACATGTGCAGCCTATAACAGGTACACCTTGAGAAGTACCAGTTCCTAAAAATTTCAACTTCATTTTGTTTTGAGGTTGGTTTAATTTTGGTAAATTTACAAAAAATTTCATGTCCTAATGTATCAGAAACTAACTCCTAAACAAAAAGCATTAACAATTAATCTAGATCCTACTATTTATGGTACTTTCGCAGAAATTGGAGCAGGGCAGGAGACTGTTCGCCACTTTTTTAGAGCAGGGGGAGCTTCCGGTACGATTGCTAAGGCAATGTCTGCTTATGACAAAGATTTTAGTGATGCCATCTACGGAAAGGAAGTAAAAAACAGGTATGTTACCCAAAACAGGCTTCGCAAAATGCTTCGATATGAAGTAGCTTTGATTGAAGAGAGAATTTCAAGGGATAATAATCCTGACAGAAAATTCTTTTCTTATGCCAATACGGTAACCACCATTAATTTTGACAAGACTGTAAAAGGCCACGGCTGGGTAGGAATTCGTTTTCAGACCAAAGAAAATGAAGATTACAATGAAATCGTAATTCACGTAAAATTCAAAGAAAATGATGCCACTCTTCAGCAGGAAACCTTAGGAAATCTGGGAGTGAACCTTATTTTCGGGGCTTTCAATTATTTTGACAACCCAAGAACTTTAGTAGAATCTTTATACGATGATGTTGCAAAAGACAACCTGGAAATTGATATGATTGATTTCAGCGGACCTGCCTTTGCCTATGTTGATAACAGACTGATGTCTCTTCAATTGGTAAAGAATGGAATGACGGATGCAGTAATCTTCAATTCTCAAGGAAGTAACATGCTTCCGGCAGATGTATTGTACAAGAAAAATATTTTTGCGGTAAGAGGAAGTTTCAGACCGGTAACGAAAGTAAACATTGATATGCTTAAAAATGGGATGGATATGTTTTTCAAAGATGCTATCTGTACCCATGAAGAAACAGAAGTTCTTATTGAGATTACTATTTCCAATCTGAGAGCAGACGGAGATATTGACGAAAGAGATTTCCTTGACAGAGTTGATATTCTGGCTAAACTGGGATATACTGTTATTATTTCCAACTTCTCTGAATATTACAGACTGATCGATTATTTTGCCTCTTACACCAGTGGAGATATTGGTGTGGCGATGGGGGTAAACAACCTTTTGATGGTATTTGATGAGAAATACTATAAAGATTTGTCGGGTGGAATCCTTGAGGCATTCGGGAAATTTTTCAGAAACGGAATGAGAGTATATCTGTATCCTTACAAAGATCCGGAAACACACCAGTTACTGGATTCTTCAAACCTGAAAGTAGAGGAAAACCTGAAAGAATTATATAAATATTTCAAACACAACAACCGTATTGTTGATATTACCAATTATAACCCGGAGTTTTTGGAAATTTATTCCAGAGAAATATTGAGAAAAATTGCCTGCTGTGTAAAAGGTTGGGAAACTCAGGTTCCGGAAGGTGTAGCAGAAATGATTAAAGAGCGTGGAATGTTCGGATATAAAGAAGAACTTTCCCTAAAACAATTCTCTTAAAATATATATACAATGTCAGAATTAAAGAAAAGACTTTCCTCAATTCTTGAAAGTCCTAAACATAATACAGAAGAAAAACTTGAAAAAGTTTGCCACTTGTTGGATCAGGAAATTCCTTACTTCAACTGGACTGGATTTTATTTCAAAAACGGAGATAAGGAAGAATTGATTTTAGGCCCTTATGTGGGAGCACCAACAGATCATACCATTATTCCTTACGGTAAAGGAATTTGTGGTCAGGTAGCGGTTTCCAATGAAACATTTGTAGTTCCTGACGTACATGAAGAAAGTAACTACCTTAGCTGTTCTATCGATACAAAAGCTGAAATTGTAGTTCCGATTTTTAAAGACGGAAAAAACATTGGCCAGATTGATATTGATTCTCATACCATTGATCCTTTCACGAAGGAAGACCGTGAATTATTAGAATGGCTCTGTAATGAAGTTTCTAAGATTTTGTAATTGAAAACTTACAATAAAATATAGACTCCGGCTGATTGAGCCGGAGTTTTTTATGGATTGTTAGTGGTAATGACAAACATAATTAAGGGTTCATCTCCAGTGTTTTCCACAGAATGATACCCGATGGAACTGATAGCCGTAATATCCCCTTTTTGTAATGTTTTCTTACGTATATTTCCCTCTGTTCCTGTTCTTTCTCTATATTCTCCGGTTCCATGAACAACAACGTACAATTCCTGTTCATTTCTTTGATTGTGCGTATGAAAACCAGACTCGTCCCCTTTGTTCAATAAAACCATATAGGCAGCTAAACGATTATTTGCTAATTCTTTCTGATCAAACATCTGCAGCATATAAACAGTTCCGTTTCCTCCATACATATTTTCACGTTTATCCATGCGTGTAATGGTGCGTTCACTTTTTTCAAACGCCATTACATAAAGATTGATGTATTTCGAAACTTCCTGTATAACGTGATCAAATTCCGCTCCCTCAGATAATATAATGGTATCAGACATGTGAATTAAAAATTTAAAGTTTAATGTTTAGAGTTTAAAATTGATGGTTGAAAAACTAGCTTTGCTGCATCAGTTGAATTTCAGCAATAAGTTCTTTAAAGTAATTCTCACATTTCGCAATATGAGTTCCATACCAGGAAAATGCCTCACCATCCACAATCATCATCTTTTTATCAGGATAAAAAACCTGTAGTTCCTGAATATGTTTTTCTTTAAATGGAAAAGGTTCAGAAGAAAGCATGATGACGTCAGCATCCGCCAGATCTTCAACGGTAATTTGAGGATAGCGGGTTTTATCTTTGAAAATATTTTCAAAACCAATTTCCGATAAAATTCTGTGGATGAAAGTATCTGAGCCAATGGTCATATAAGGATTATTCCAGATAAGATAAGCTGCTTTGACGGGAGTTTCCAGCTTTGCCTGATTCAGGATATCATAAATTTTAAGATTGAAAAGCTGTGCTCTGTCTTCCTTTCCGAAAAGCTTTCCGAGATTTTTGAGCAGATAATAATTATCCTCAATCGTGTCAATATTGGTTACCATTACTTTATGATCGTCCATCAACGCTTCTACCTGTTCTTTTACGTTTTCTTCCTTATTGGCAAGAATAAGATCCGGTTGCAGCGCTTTAATTTTCTCAATATTGATATTTTTGGTTCCACCAATTACGGATACATTTTTTATTTTATCCTGAGGATGAATGCAGAATTTTGTTCTGCCGATCACTTCATTTTCGGTAAGCCCAAGGTCAAATAAAGCCTCAGTAATAGAGGGTACAAGAGAAACGATTTTCATATTGGCATGTTAGAGGATGCCTAAAATTACAAAAGTTTTCCGGTTAAGAAAAGTCCGGCTACGGTAAAATAGATAATAAGCCCCGTAACATCCACCAATGTTGCTACAAATGGAGCAGAAGAGGTAGCAGGGTCAAGGTTTAATTTCTTTAAAACAAATGGAATCATAGAACCAGATAACGTTCCCCATAATACAATGGCAATTAAAGAAACCGAAACACTTAATCCGACATATACCCAATACTGGCCATAATCAAAAAGACCAATCTGCTGCCAAAGCATAATTCGTATAAATCCGATGACTCCTAAGATGGCACCCAGACATAATCCGGAGATAATCTCTTTTTTCATGACATACCACCAGTCTTTGAGATTGATTTCCTGAAGGGCCATGGCACGGATAATCAATGTGGCTGCCTGAGATCCGGAATTTCCTCCACTGGAAATAATCAATGGAACAAATAGGGCCAGTACAACGGCTTTTTCAATTTCTTTATCAAAATATCCCATTGCTGATGCAGTCAGCATTTCCGAAACAAATAGAATGATCAGCCAGGTTGCCCTTTTTTTAATCATCTCTGTCCATGAAGTTTGGATATAGGGAAGATCTAATGCTTCCAATCCCCCGAATTTCTGGATATCTTCCGTGTTCTGCTGTTCAATCTGATCGAGGATGTCATCTATCGTTACGATTCCTACCAAAACACCGGCTTCCGTAATAATAGGAAGAGCGCCACGGTCATACTTTTCGAAATAGGTTACCGCATCCTCTTTAGATGTAGTGGTAGTAATAGCTACAAAATGATTGTCTGTAATATCTGAAACCAAAGTATCTTCCTCTTCCAACAGTAAAGTTCCGATAGCAAGGTCATCAATGAGGCGGTTTCTTTCATCCACAACATACAGATAGTTCATGGTTTCCACTCTTTTTCCTACCTTTTTGATTTGCTGAAGACATCTTTTTACCGTCCATTCCTTACGGATCTGGATATAATAGGGAGTCATCAGACGGGCAATCGAATCCGAATTGTATCCAAGAAGCTTTAAAGCAATTCTTCTTTCCTGCGGATTAAGGTGGTTGATGGAGTACTTGATAAGCTCATCCGGGAAATCCTCAAAAAGAGCAGTTCTGTCATCCGGAGTCATAGCATTCAGGATTTCGGAAACTTCATCGCTTCCGATACTTCTGATGGTATCCTCCTGGAAATCAGGGTCAAGATGTGAAAAGACTTCTGCTTTGTATTCTTTCGGAACCTTCAGGAACGCGAGCAGCCTCTCATCAGCAGGAAGTTCGCTGAGGGTTTCGGCAATATCGGCAGGGTTGAAGATAAGTTCGTCTCTAGAATTCAAAACGTGAAATTTTTTGGATATGCAAAAATAATTCAAATTTTTAAGACTGAGCTATAAACTGACAAAATTAAGGATTAATTAAAGTTTAATGCTTCACTATAAGGGCAAAAAAAACACCCGCCGAAACGGATGTGCAAAAATTAAATTTTAAATTCCAATATTCTTTACATTGGTTCGCATTCTGAAGTAGGAATGTATATACAAACAGCATTTGTACAACATTGGTATGGTCCGCAATCTGAATTGTCACCACACTTTTTTATTCCGCTTCCTTTAATGTTTTTTTGTTCCAGCCTGTTGAGCTTCTTAAGATTTGAATTTTTCATGGTAATCAAATATAATAAGATTAAGGCTCTATCGGACAGTCATGATCAAGGCATTCTCCGTTACAGCAGTATCCAACGGAACAAGGTCTGGTTATGCTGCATCTGAATGGTCCAATACCTCCATTAATTTGTTTGGCAGCTTCTCTGCTGAGTTTTTTTAGATTTTTCATATAGTTTATAGTTTTGATTTTATGTTAGACTAAAATAGTAAATATTTCTATATTATTCATTTGTGAGTGAAAATATTTTACTATGAATCAATGTTTTGTTTAAGTTTTAAATAAAAAACACCTACAAATGCAGGTGTCTGTAATGATCATATATTATTCCAGGGGACAAGGATTTACCACACAGATGTTATGGCAACATGATCCGCCCGGACATTCGTAATGCTCTGTGCATCTTTTGAAAGGTCCGCTGCCTTTGATTTCTTTCTGTACTTGTCGGCTGAGTTTTTTTAGATTTTTCATGATGTTTATTTTATAGTTGATGGTTAGGTGTACTTTTATTCAAGGCAGATAAATGGTGAGCAAATACCATTGCAGCAATATCCTACAGGACATGGATTGCTTTCACTGCATCTTTCAATGGATCCTCCGTTAATTTGTTTGGCGGCCTGCCTGCTGAGTTTCTTTAAATTTTTCATGAGATTTTGGTTTTAATGTTGAACTAAAATAGTAAAAAATATTTAATAAATCATTATTTGGTGAAAATATTTAATTGTTAATCAATTATTTATAGTGTTTTTTAAACAAAAAGCACCTGTTCGTAAAAGTAAACAAGTGCTCTGTATAACATGAAAATTTTTATAATTCCGGACATGCATAAGCAACGCATACCCGATGACAGCATGATCCGCCAGGACATTCAAAATGATACTGGCATTTCTGAAGACGGATGATACTTCCTAAGATTTCTCTCTGACTTTCTCTGCTTAACTTTTTTAAATTTGAATTTTTCATAATAATTTAGATTTAAGATAAAACCAAATTAATGAAAGCCTTCAAATGGTTGATAAACACAAAGATATTCTGCAGGAAAAGGGCTATGAATGAATTATGAATTATGAATTATGAATTATGAATTTATTTTGGTAGCTGCATGAAGAAAAATTCACAATTGACTTGCGAAGCAAAATTGACTATTGACAATCAAAGGTCTTATATTCCAACCTTAAACCTTAAACCTTAAACCTTAAACCTTAAACCCGAAACTCAAAGCTCTGCTTCCGTGGGTTTTAATTTTCTCAGCTTCTTAATGATTCCTTTTATTGCTCCTTCAGTTCCTAGTTTAACAGAATTTACGGTAGAGCCTAGCAGACGCATATTTTTTCGGTAAGTATCGTGATCTGTTTCGGTTACAAGATTTCCGTCAGAACCAAAAAGTTTCATGCTGACCACCACCTGGTTGGAGAATACGTATTTTCCAAAACCTACTTTGAAATATCTTACTTTGGAAACAATGGCAAAGTCTGCATCATTATTATGGCAGTAGTCTACGATAGTCTGTTTATCAATGCTGTCGAAGGGAACCTGAACTTCTGCACGAAGCATTTTATTCTTTCTGTCTCCAAAATTATCAGTAACTGCATCAAAGAAAGCACTGTTGGTAGGGTCTTTTATTTCATCAATATCAGGCTCTACCTCGGGATTGAAGTATAGAACTTTTTTTATTTTATCATCAGCATTCCTCTGGGCTTTTACCGAAGTAAATCCGATGAATAAAAAAGTAGTAACCGCTGTAAAGAATATAATTTTTTTCATTTGTAATTCGTATGCAAAATTACTGCCTTTTCGTTGGATTGCATATAATTTGTTAAGAAATTTTTAACATTTTTTTCTATCAATTTTGATATATGAAATCAATAATGTTTGCAGGATCAAAAAATAGTCGTAATTTTGCACCCGTTACATAATAATCATTAAACAATATTGGAATGTACTTAACAACAGACAAAAAGCAGGAAATTTTCGCAAAACACGGAAAATCTGCACAAGACACAGGGAGTGCTGAAGGACAAATCGCTCTTTTCACTTTCAGAATCAACCACTTATCTCAGCACTTAAAGGCTAACCGTCATGATTTCAACACAGAGAGATCTCTAGTGAAATTGGTAGGTAAGAGAAAAAGTTTACTAGATTACCTTAAAAACAAAGATATCGCAAGATATAGAGCAATTATTGCTGAACTAGGTTTAAGAAAATAATCTATAAAGATTTTCAAAATAAAAAGCAACTTCGAAAGAGGTTGCTTTTTTAGTTGTAATATAACCACAAAAGCCACAGAAGGTCCTGATCAATTTTGTTGAGATTCCTACGGAATGACAAATTGAATGATTAAAACTCTATTTGAATTGTGTCATTCCGTAGGAATCCAGTCAAAAGCATTAGGCAACAATGCATTAAAATATATGACAAACATCCCAATTGAAGGTGCCAAAATTCCCATCCTCCGGAGGGGTGGCAAAAATTCAAAGAATTTTTGACGGGGTGGTTAATTCTCTGTAGTATCCATTTACTCAACCTTCTTTCCAATTTTCCCCAAATGGGTATTCTGAAAACTATCAGGATATTTCAATCCATACCCCAGAATTCTGTCAAAAGCAGAATGGGAAAATAAGATTGTTCCAATCATTTGTAAATAGGGCAGTGAGAGAGCTGTTCCGGCAAGATATACCACAATGGCTACTCCAAAATGATGGAAAAGGTTATAGCAAAAAGCTCCCACTTTATTATTAACCGTATATCCCAGCATGGAAATATCGGGTGCCAAGAAAAGTCCTGCAAACCACCACCAGGAATATCCTGTCTGGGCAAAAGCATATGCTCCTAACGACAGAAATGCTGCGTATTCAAGCTTTAACTGTATTTTCATTGTAATGGTGTTTATTAACAAGATAAGTTCCTTTTTTCAATGAAAAGTTACATGATAAGATCCAAAAAAGAAGCGGAACACCTTTGAGATATTCCGCTTATACATTTTGATTTGATTTTGATTTTAATGTCCTGATTTGGCTTCAGTGCTTTCCACATGACCAAGATATTTGGTACAGTAAGCTCCAAAAATAAGAATCACCAGATAACAGAATACAGGAATAATAAATGAATGCTGTACTCCAAACTGATCTGCAAGGTATCCCTGGAAAATAGGAACAATGGCTCCTCCCAAAATAGCCATTACTACTAAAGATGATCCCTGACTGGTATATTTCCCCAGTCCCGAAATGGCGAGGGTATAAATGTTAGAGAACATAATAGAGTTGAAGATTCCGATTCCTAAAATACTGTACATGGCCATTTCACCATGATTCACCATTGCGGAAATCAATAATACAACATTAATTGCGGCAAAGATTGATAATGTTCTTGCCGGTGCTGCTTTACCAATGAAGAAGGCAATGAAATTAAGTATGATAAATACAATGAAAAAACTGATCTGAGAGAAGGTAAGATTCACAATACTGAAGATCACAAGGAAAACAGCTCCTGCTGCTCCCAGCATATAAACCGCCTTTTTACTTTGGCTCAAAGACTGATTTAAAGAGATAGCACCAAGAAAACGTCCGATCATGGCTCCACCCCAATACATAGAAAGATAATTCTTACTGATGATTTCATTAAAGCCCATAATTTGGGGCTGCTCCAGGAAGCTGATGATAAAACTTCCCACGGCAACTTCTCCGCCTACATAGCAGAACATGGCAAATACTCCAAATTTCAGGTGACTGAATTCAAGCGCTCCCCAGCCTTTTACAATTTCTTCTTCACCCATCTGGAATGAAGGAAGCTTAACTCTTGAGATCAATAAGGCGACCAATAAAAGAATCCCTGCAAAAATAAGGTAAGGAATTCTTGTGGCTACCGCGCTGAAAGATCCGTCCGGAGAAGAGAAAAATTCAAAAATAAGGTGACCTCCAAGTACCGGAGCAATGGTTGTTCCGAATGCATTGAATGCCTGAGTCATATTCAGACGGCTGGAAGCAGATTCTTCACTTCCCAGCAGCGAAACATACGCATTGGCTGTAATCTGAAGTACTGTAAAACCGAGTCCTAAAATAAACAAAGCACCCAGAAACAGAGGGTAATACGAAAAAGTAGCTGCCGGATAAAACAGGACACAGCCAAAAGCGGCCAGAAAAATTCCGAACAGGATTCCTTTTTTATATCCTAATTTATTAATGGGATCTCCTTTCGTGATAGAGATCAGAAAATAAATCAGTGATCCGATAAAGTAAGCTCCGAAAAAACAGAACTGTACCAGCATGGATTCGAAAAAGGTAAGATTGAAAAGTTGTTTCAGATAGGGGATCAGGATGTCATTCATACAGGTGATGAATCCCCACATAAAAAACAGCAGGGTGATGGTAATCAACGGAACCGTGTAATTCCTGCTTTGAGGTTGTACTTCTTTATTTATCATAAACATTTATTTATCTTAAGGAATAGCCCTTAACTTTTTGCCTACAGCATGGTATTTGGTGAAGTAGGGCAAATATAGGAATCAACCTATGTCTTTGCAATAATTTTAATGGTTTTTATAATGAAATGTATACTTTCTTCATAGGATAGTATTATTTTCATTTTTTGAGACAATAATACAAAAACGACTGGATTTTTCAATGCATTATCTTTAAAAAAACACTTTTTTATTTTTATAAATGACAGAAAAGTTGACATTAAGGATATAAACTTTGAAACTCTCATCAATTGATAGCCAATTTTTTGTATTTTAAGAGCCTATTTATGCAATCGAAAAATTTAATATATCATTATTATATAGTACCTTTGCAGACGAAAATTTAAAGAGTTTAAATATTAATTCATACTCAATACGGAGTATTAAGAAGACAAATTTATGAGTATACCTCAAGCGTTTACAGAAATGATTACTCTTGCTGATGGCAGAGAAATCACTATCGAAACAGGGAAGTTGGCTAAACAGGCTGATGGATCTGTGGTAGTAAAAATGGGTGGAACAATGCTTTTAGCAACGGTTGTAGCCAATAAAGAAGCCAATCCTGGTGTAGATTTTTTACCATTAACCGTTGATTATAGAGAAAAATTCTATGCAGGTGGAAGAATTCCTGGAAACTTCTTCCGTAGAGAAGCAAGACCTTCTGATCAGGAAATTTTAACGATGCGTTTGGTGGACAGAGTATTACGTCCGCTTTTCCCTGAAGATTTCCATGCTGAAGTTCAGGTGATGATTTCATTAATTTCTTATGACGGAAAAACAATTCCTGATGATTTAGCTGGTTTGGCAGCTTCTGCAGCTATTGCTATTACAGATATTCCTTTCAACGGACCAATGTCTGAAGTAAGAGTTGTAAGATTTGATGGAGTACTTTCAATCAACCCAAGTTACGAAGAATTGAAAAATTCTGAGTTAGACATCATGGTTGGAGCTACTAAAGACTCCATCGTAATGGTAGAAGGAGAAATGAAAGAAATTTCCGAGCAGGAAATGTTAGAAGCTATCAATTTTGGTCATGCTGAAATTAAAAAGCAAATTGAAGCTCAGGAAAGATTAGCAGAAAAAGTAGGTAAAGCTTTCCCTAAGAGAGAATATTCTCACGAAAATCACGACGAAGAAATTCGTGAAAAAGTGTGGAAAGAAACTTACGATAAAGTATATGAAGTAGCAAGAACTCCATCTGGAAAAGAGGAGAGAGGAGAGAAATTCAAAGCGGTTCGTGAAGAATTCCTTGCTCAGTATGCTGATAATGAAGAAGAATTGGAAAGAGTAACACCTTTCGTAAAAGTATATTATCATGATGTAGAGAAAGAAGCCATGCGTCAGATGATTCTTGAAGATAATATCCGTCTTGATGGTCGTGATCCTCAAACGATCCGTCCAATCTGGTCAGAAATTGATTACCTTCCGGGAGCTCACGGTTCTGCAGTGTTTACAAGAGGTGAAACTCAGTCTTTAACAGCAGTAACTTTAGGTTCTGTGAAAGATGCAAACATGGTAGACAGCGTAATCACGCAGCATGACGAGAAATTCTTCTTACATTATAACTTCCCTCCATTCTCTACAGGTGAAGCAAGACCTCTAAGAGGAACTTCAAGAAGAGAAGTAGGACACGGTAACCTTGCTCAGAGAGCATTGCAGGCCGTAATTCCTGAAGAAAATCCATATACCATCAGAATTGTTTCTGATATCCTTGAATCAAACGGTTCATCTTCAATGGCAACAGTTTGTGCAGGAACACTAGCACTAATGGATGCTGGAGTACAGATTACAAAACCTGTTTCAGGTATTGCAATGGGATTGATTACAGATGCAAAATCAGGTAAATTCACTGTACTTTCTGATATCTTAGGAGATGAAGATCACCTTGGAGATATGGACTTTAAAGTAACAGGTACTGCAGATGGTATTACAGCTTGTCAAATGGATATTAAAATCCAGGGACTTTCTATGGATATCATGGAAAAAGCTTTAATGCAGGCTAGAGACGGAAGATTACACATCTTAAATAAAATCACTGAAACAATCTCTGAACCAAGAGCAGACGTGAAGCCTCACGCTCCGAAAATGGTGGTAATGGAGATTCCAAAAGACTTCATTGGTGCTGTAATCGGGCCTGGAGGAAAAGTGATTCAGCAGATGCAGAAAGATACGGATACCGTTATTGCTATTGAAGAATTAGGTGAGATCGGACGTATCGAGATTGCAGGAACAGACAGAGAGAAAATCAATGCTGCTGTTGCAAGAATTAACGAAATTACTTTCGTACCGGTTATTGGTGAAGTTTACAAAGGTAAAGTAGTGAAGGTAATGGACTTTGGTGCATTCGTAGCGATTGCTAAAGGAACAGAAGGACTTCTTCATATTTCTGAAATTGAATGGGCTCGTCTAGACAAAGTTCCTTATGCAGAAGGTGATGAAGTAGAAGTGAAGTTCATGGGTTACGATGACCGTAAGAAAATGAAACTTTCCCGTAAAGTTCTTTTACCAAGACCTCCAAGACCAGAAGGACAAGGTAGACCAGAAGGTCAAAGAAGACCGGAAGGACAAGGAAGACCTGAGGGACAAAGAAGACCTGAAGGACAAAAGCCACAAGGTGATAAACCCGTGGAAAACGAAACTCCTTCTAACGAAGCTTAATAAGATTCATTCTTAAATATAAAAAATCCCTCAATTTTGAGGGATTTTTGCTTTTTTTGTCATTGCGAAATGCAGAGCATTGAAGCAATCTTATTATTTAAATTTTCAAAATTGAGATTGCTTCGCCTTCGGCTCGCAATGACCATAGTTATTAACTTCCCACTCTCTGCTTCAGATCCTCGGCACCTCCTGTTTTTCTTGGCTGTCCGTTTTTAGAAGAGCCAAAATTATAAGTATAGGATAGGGTTGCCACACGGGTATCTCTTTTTACGGCAAAGTTTTCGATATAATCATTATACACCGTCTGTCCTTTGAGATTGCTGGTAAAGAATACATCGGTGAAAGAAAGCTTCAGTACACTGTTGTTTTTGAATTTCTTCTGCGCTCCGATATTCAGGTACCAGTTCGCGCTTGCATTAAGATAGGCGTAGACTTCCCTTGCCTTATAATTTCCGGTAAGTTCAGCAGTGAAGCCATTTCCTAATTTAAAGGAATTAATACTGTTAATACTGAAGGTAAAATTCCCCTGGTTATTAATCTGTGTTCCGGAAACGTTTCCTGTATAAGAACCATAGTAGAAATTGGCGCTGTTGCTCATGTCCCACCATTTTATCACTTTTACCGGAGCGATCAGATTTAGGCCATAATAAGAAGCAGAACTCAGGTTTTCAATCGTCTGTACCGTTACTATCTGTCCGTTTTCTGTTACAGGTTTTAAGATATCTGTAATGTTGTCGGAAGTTTTGCTGTAGCTTAATGTGGCGAAATACCTATTGCTCAGGCTGTAAGTCAGCTCATAATTCATTGTGATTTGCGGGTTCAGATCTGGATTTCCTGCTCTCAGGGTAGTCGGATCAAGATAGAATTTGAAAGGATTCAACTGGTTGTAGCTAGGTCTTGTAATCCTTCTGCTGAAATTGATTTCAAGGTTGCTTTTATCCGTCAGATCATAAGCGAAAACAGCACTTGGAAACAGTTGGGTATAATTTCTTTTATTGATTTGATTGGTGGTAATTTGAGTCCCTTTTACATTGGTGTTTTCAAGTCTTAAACCTGCTGTAGCTTTCAGTTTTTCCCATTTTTTTGAGACATTTCCGTAGACTGCATTGATGTTTTCTTCATAAATAAAATGATTGGTTTTATTAAGATCAGGAATAAGAGTACCGGAAGTTGCATTGAAGAATTTCAGATCATTATCTGTCTTTACAAAACTTGTTTTAACCCCGCTTTCCAGCTTCCAGTCGTTGCTGAAGTTTTTGGTAAGGTCGGATTTCAAAGAATAAATATTCAGTTTTCCATCCATATCACCTTTGATAATATCCAGATTGCCCGTCCCGCTGGCGATTTGATGGGTTCTTGTATCAAAACTCTGTAAAGAAGAATTGGCGTAATTGATGTAGTCAAAATCCGTAGAAATATCAGATCCTAAAGAATCAATGGTATACTTATGATTAAGGTTGAATGAAAGATTGGTCCAGCGGTCATTCGATCTGTTGACGGTTGTAAATGAGCTTTCAGGAAGATGGCTGCTGCCCAGCGTCACATTGGAATTATCGCCATTGATATTGAATTTGTTCGAAACCAATCCTACAGAAAATCCAAGTACATTCTTATCATTCAGATAATAATCCATTC
This sequence comes from Chryseobacterium culicis, assembly GCF_002979755.1. Classification (NCBI taxonomy): domain Bacteria; kingdom Pseudomonadati; phylum Bacteroidota; class Flavobacteriia; order Flavobacteriales; family Weeksellaceae; genus Chryseobacterium; species Chryseobacterium culicis. Next base: position 211,444 of record NZ_PCPP01000004.1, read on the forward strand.
CCGCTTTGGCCACATGACTGTTGAACTTGAATTTCAGATAATTGTCCTGTACATAGGCTTTTTTAAAAGTATTGTTTTCATAGAAATTCCTGTCCAGTACCAGACCGTTATAAGCTTCTCTGTAGGCAAAGCTGTAGTTTCCGAAAATATTGATTTTTTTATTTCGGTGATTGATGCTGAAGCTGTTGTTGTTTTTTACGTATTTACCTGTTCCTAAAGACGTAGAAATACTTCCGTTGGTTCCTTTTCTCTGCTCTTTTTTAAGTTTAATATTGATGATTGCAGATCCCGATGCATCATATTTTGAAGACGGATTGGTAATGAACTCTATCTTTTCAATAGTGGAAGAAGGAATTCCCTTTAGATAATTGGCAAGATCACTTCCGGTCATGGGCGTGTTTTTACCATCTATCTGAATCAGCAGATTTCCTTTCCCTCGCAGACTGATATTATCGTTGTTATCGATATTCACTCCGGGAGCTTTTTCCAATACTTCAAAAGCAGAATTTCCGGTACTGGCAATGCTGTTTTCAACGTTCATGATCATTTTCCCGTCCTGTCTTTCAATCAAAGGTTTGGTTTTCGTGATGGTAACTCCTTCAATGGATTTTACACTCAAATCGATGGCCGTAAGAGTCTTGTTTTCGGTCAGTGAAATATTTTCCGAATGATAGACTTCCGAACCGTTTTTATTAATTTTTACTTGATACGTTCCTTCTTTTAACTCATTAAAATTAAACTTACCATTGCTATCCGCAATTTCTGTTTTGATTAATTTCTGATCTGCATCAAAGAGATTGATCTCCATCTGTTCTGCATTGCCGGATTTTATATTTCCTGACAAAGACAAACTCTGCGTGGTCTGCTGGGCGGAAAACCTGCTGGTACATACCATCAGCATCCAGACCAATAAGAGTAAAAATATTCTGGTCATAGCGTTTTACTTTTTAGGGGTGAGACAGTTTTCTGAAATTTTCAGTAAAGCTGAATACATCACTTCCATTTCTTTTTCGCTGATTCCCTTTAAAGCAGTGGTACGGTTCTTCTCTACAATATTCTGAACCTCTTTGATTACTTTTACCCCCGAATCTGTCACTTCCAGATGGGTTTTTCTTCGGTCTTCAGGATGAACATATCTTGTGATATATTCGGATTTTACCATTAAATCAATAATTCTTGTCACAGAAGCATTGTCCTTGAAAACAAGATCACCAATCTCATTCTGGGTAATTCCCGGGTTTTCCAGAATGGCTTTGATGATCAGCCACTGATCAATCGTAATGGTAAAACCATGGGCTTTCAGCTGGCGCTGAGCATAGTTTCTGTAGGCTCTGATTGCTTTGTCTATGTTGTAGAATATAATTGAATTTAATTTTTCCATACTTTCAGATTTAAAATGATGTATCAATTATTGATATATCAACTAATTAGTAAATCATCATTTTACTTTGTTACAACTCCTGAAAAATATTTTCAAAAATACATTAAAAATGCAGCCTGATTATTTGATATTTGCTTTTGCTGAGGTGCTTGTAGAACCTGAATTAAAATTTATATTTTCTACGGTTTTGAATAATCTGTCGATCTCTTTTCTGACATCCGGGGCAACATTGTAAAACTCATTGATCAGATCTAATGAAGTAGGTTTCTTGGGATACTGATTGTGGGTAAGGAAATTTTTCAATGCCCTGTTTACTTTGCCTTCACCTATTAGATTGCTTAATTCTACCATGGCCACAGCACCTTTGGAATACGAAATATGTGGAGCATCTCCGGTAGCTTTATAGATCGGGACATTTTCAGATAAACCTTTTTCATTGTCATAGATTTGTTGGTGTACTTCAATTCTTTCCCTCATTTTTTCTTTGCCATGCATTTTTTTGTAGAGCATCATTTCTGTGTACATCGCCAGTGTTTCAGTGAGCATCACAGAACCTTCTCTGTCATCAGGATTTATCTGACTGTTTCCCCACCAGAGATGTGAAAGCTCATGCCCGGCCAGTTCATTGATGACATCCTGCTTTTTGTCTGCATGAATATTAGCATGAAAAACCATGTCTTCCGGCATAAAGACCGCAGATGGGTAAGCTGTAGCCGCAAAACCACGCGTAAAAGAAGAAATTTCTGCAAAATTGATGGTTTTAAAAGGATACTTTCCAAAATTCTGCTGACAGTAATCCAGGGTAAGCTTGGCATTTTCAAGAAGATGATTTACATTTTCAGCATGCTTCTGATGGTAAAAAATATTAACGGTAATTCCTTTATAATTAAAGCTCTTAATTTTATAATCTGCTGAAGAAACTGCAAACCGGAATGGAATCTGATCTGCTTGATATTCAAAATAATTACGTCCGGATTTTGACCATTTTTTAACAAGATCTCCTGTTCCTATCGCTGTCTGTCCCTGTTCTGTAGAAACAATCATAGTGAGGTTGATAAAATCTTTTTTTGCCACTTCAGGGGCTTCCGGTTTCTTCAATTCAGTGAGCTTTCCCAGTTTGAATGTACTACGCTGTTTTTCATCCTGAATTTCATAATCTTTTTGGTAGCCAATCACAGGATAATATCTGCTGATTCTCATAAAAGATCCGTCTTCAATAATGGCATTAAAAGACTGATGGCCATTTACGGCAAACCATTGGTAAGACAGTGTAAAATCAAGTGAAGCTGTTTTACCAGGCAGAAGAGGCTGTTTTAATGAAACTTCCGTGATGTTCCTATGGATCTTGGTTGTTTCACTTCCTGAGGTCATGGCAGCAGATTCAATTTGTAAATCCTCATTGAAATTGATCAGAACCTTACTGATAGGCTGATTGGTTTGATTTTTAAGAATATATTTTCCTATGATCTGATAAGCATTTTCAGAAGGGAAGAGTTTGATTTCTGTGGTAATATCAGAAATATCAGGCTGTGGAAGATGTTCATATTTCCGATAGTTTTTTTCATATGCTGCGGAACTTAGAATAGCCTGATCTTCATTTTTTGGAATATAACCTTTCATAAACAATACTCCGGAAAAGATCCCTGATATTAACAGAATGATACTGAAACCAGATACAAGTACAGGCGCTTTCTTAATTTTTATAATGCTGTTGAGTATCCATAAAATACTGATGATTCCAGCTCCAAACAGAAGTCTTTGTGCAAAAGCCTGTTCATAGATTCCATACCCGTTAAAATCACTGTAAGTCCCTTTAAAATCAGAAAATATTCTGAAAAGCGGGTAGGAGATCAACTTTCCGGAAACCGGCCCTGACAATACAAAAACTGAGAGAATGGAAATCCCCAGTGCAATGAATTTATTGGGAATCCTGTCATTAATCAAAAGGATAAACCCGGAAAAGAGAATCAGTGGGAAAGTATTGAAAAGGAAAACACCCAGATAAGCCTTCCAGTCTATATGAAAATACTGATAAGCGGCCTGAAAGATTATTCCCTGAATAATTAGAATTCCGGTAAAGAAAAACAATAAAAGGGTGATTGAAATAAAATGTCCGGTCATCCTGTTTTTTGAAAAATAAGTACTGCTTTCAATCAGAAAAAATCCTGAAGATGAGCTTCTCCAGTACATATCGTTTAGAAAATAGGCTGAAATAAGGAGACCTGTCAGATGGAAATTTTCTGAGATGGTTGTTGCCATAAGTCCCGAACCGGCATATTTCTGAGGAAGACGAATTCCCTTTTCAATTTCTGCATACATCTCCATTCCAACAGAAAATAGCAGAATAATAGAAACAGCAGGAACAGCAATACTTTTGAACAGATAGGTGAGATCTGTTTTCGTAAAAGAGATCACAGATCGAAATGAGCTCTGCCCATTGAAACTTGGGGACAAAATGGAATATTCGGAGGTATTTGTTTCAGATAAGAGATGAGTGTTTCCCTGTGTTTTTACTTTTCGTTCGGAAGTATTGGAGAAAGAAAATAGTCTGTATGAAACGAAGAGAAGCCCAGCTGATACGACGAAAAATAAAAGTCTGTTGAACAAGAGATATCCAGTGAAAGGAACAATCTGCATATTTTTCTGATGAGCCGTAAGGCCACGAGCCTGCATGAAGTAAGATGACAATCCAAACGGATCTATCAAAGCTGAAAATTGTTGTGTTTCCAATGATTGAGGAAGGCTTCCCGCCATAAATGGTGAATTGGAAAACAACAAAATAATCATATAAAACACATACAAAAGCAGACCACCCACTACTACCAGCAATTTTCTTTTTATCACAGAAGAAATGAGAAACAGAAAACTACAGACAAACAGGCTATTGATAAAGCCAAAAATTAATACAGGGTACATGTAGTAAATGATGCTCATACCTTCCTGCATTTCGCTTCCGGTACGCATGATTTGTCCGATGAGAAACCCTGTCATTAAGAAAGAAAAACTTAAAAACGTCTGTAGAAAATAGGTGCAGAATTTTCCTTTCAGATAAGAGAATTTTGAAAAAGGAAACGAAAACAGAATACTGTCAAATTTTGAATCCTGATCTTTAAAAAGCAATTGTAATGCATAAACGGTGGCGAAAAAAATAACGGCAAGACTCAGCATTCCCGTCATAAAACCAATGGTATACGGTGAGTTTAAGTAAATTCCATCTCCTACTGAAAGATTGAACTGACTGCCGCAGAACATACCAAGACCCACCAAAAGTAAGGCCACAAGATAGGTGGGCCAGTGCTTGGTACTGCGTCTGGCTTCGAATAAAAATATAGTGTTCATGATTAAGGTTTTTGGGTGAGGGTGTGGAAATAAACGTGTTCCAATAAAGGCGTTACGGAACTGAAGTCTTTCGGATATTCTTCAGAGAATACCGTGATGTGAAGCTCTCTTTCCAAAAGCTGTCTGCTGATGATTTCATAGCTGGAATGGTAAGTTTCCAGTTCATCTTTATCAATAGGTTTTGACCAGATCTTGTTTTCCAGTTCTGCAATCAGTTTTCCGGGATTTCCTTGTCTGAGGATTTGGCCATGATTCATCACTGCCATTTCCGAACAGAGGTTTCTGACATCTTCAACGAGATGTGTGGACAGAATAACGATTACATCCTGGCTGATATCATTGAGCAGTGTATTGAAACGGTTGCGCTCTTCCGGATCCAATCCTGCCGTGGGCTCATCTACAATGATGATTTTCGGATCTCCTAATAAGGCCTGAGCCACCCCGAAACGCTGTTTCATCCCACCTGAAAAAGTATGGACTTCTTTTTTAGCAAAATCAGAAAGGTTGACCTTTTCAAGAAGACTCAGAATTTGATTTTTACGTTTGTTTTTATCAGTAATGCCTTTCAATAGGGCGATATGTTCCAACAGATCATAGGCAGACACTTTCGGGTATACCCCGAAATCCTGTGGGAGAAATCCAAGATTCTGTTTGATATAATCCGGATTTTTAATAATGTCCACTTCATTGAAAAGCAGGGTTCCGGAGGTTGGTTTCTGAAGTCCGACAATGGTTTTCATCAAAGAAGATTTTCCGGCTCCGTTCGGACCCAACAGTCCGAACATTCCGTTTTGGATGTCCAGTGAAATGTTTTTAATAGCCTGAAAACCATTTTTATAGGTAAGGCTGAGGTTGTTAATGGATAGTGTATTCATAACGTTGTGTTTGGGGAATAGAAGGACAGGCGGCCTTTCGGCAGCGATTTTAGAAGTTAGAAATTAGTGGCTGGAAGCTAGAAGCAGGAGGCTAGAAGCTAGAAGTTAGAAGTTAGAAGTTAGAAGTTAGAAGTTTCAGATACCATGCTCAAACTCTCTTACCCTACAGCTCTCAAACTCAGAAAGTCTACTCTTTAAATTCGAGAATATCTCCCGGCTGGCATTCCAGGATTTTACAGATGGCTTCAAGGGTATCAAATCGGACACCTTTGGCTTTTCCGGTTTTTAAGATAGAGAGGTTTACGGGCGTGATACCCAGTTTTTCTGCCAATTCTTTACTCTGCATTTTTCTTTTGGCAAGCATCACATCTAAGTTGACTATAATTGGCATTTTAAATAAATAGGTCTTGTTCGTTTTGCAAATGTAGTCCTTGCTTAAAGATATTCGCAAGAAACAGACAGAAAATTCCAAGCATAAAGTGAATAAACACCAGTCCCCATATCATACTTTCTACTTCCACAAAGAAACTCGCGATAATAACCAGTGGAAGAGGAATGAAAATATTATACAGGTAAAATTGCTTAAGCTGATTGATGTTTTCCTGAGTAAACAGCTTCTGTTGGAAAAATACTTTGAAAACTTTGGCTGATAAACAGAAAAAGGTTCCATAAGTGATGAGTACCAACATAAAGGAAAAGATCATATAAGGATAATTGTTTTCGATATTCAGAAACGGTTGTTCCGTAAATGGATAATTGATATGAAGGAACTTTCCGTTTTTATAGGGCGTAACTGCAAATCCGCTGCTCAGACAGAATAGAGAATACACAAAAGTGATCAGATATCCGGCTGAAAGTAAGGAGCAGATATAAAATAAAATCTTTGAAATAAGTTTAGTCTGGTTCATGGTATGAAGCATAATTGATATTGCAAATGTATAATTAATTATCGTAAAACAATAATTAATTTAAATAAAATTTTATTTTTTCAGATTGAGATCTTTCAGAAATCTCAATGGAATAGTGTGATAATCATTGTTTTTGATTAATTTTAAATAACAAAAAAATTGAAATCATGGCTTACAGTACTGAACTGGCCGACCGGGTCCGTGAACGGCTTTCAATAATAAAAAATATTGAGGTTGAAGAGAAGAAAATGTTCAGCGGACTGTCTTTTCTTGTCAACGGGAAGATGTGTATCAACATCAGTCACGACAATCTGATGTGCCGTTATGATCCTGAGCTGGAAGATGAAGTTTCGGAAAAGAAAGGCTTTCTGCCGATGATCATGAAAGGAAAACAGTTAAATGGATATTGCTATGTAGAACCCATTGGTTTTCAAAAAGCAGATGACTTTGAATACTGGATCACAATCTGCCTTGATTATAACCCGGTGGCAAAAGCTTCGAAGAAGTGAGTTTTGGGTTGTAGGGTTTGAGTCGGAGAGTTTGAGGATAGGAGAGTTTGAGAGTTTGAGAATTTGAGAATTTGAGAGTAAGAGAGTGGGAGTGTTGGAGTTTAACAATCCCACATTCATAACTCATCATTTATAATTTATAATTCTTATCGTATAGTTTTTTCCGTATTTCAATCAGTGTTTTTGTTGTTTTTTCTAAATCCGGATATTCAGGAAGACTGGATGTAGAATAATGTTTTTCTATAGATTCTATAAGGTTTTCTGCCTTTTGCATTACATCTTCATACGATTGATTTCCCGCTTTGATGTCTAAGAGTTCATCACGGTTTTCTACACGGATGGTCAGTGAATTGGTTTTAAAAATCTGTTCACAGGACTGCAGCAACCGGATGGTGTGCATCATGTTCTTGCTGTCATAATTCTGTCCGTGAGTCTGATTGACATTGTAACGGTCTTCATTGCGCTCAGCTACCCATTTCCAGTATTCTCTATAATCTTTGCAGTACACAGAGTACGCATCAAGGTTGCAAAACAGGTAAGCAACAGGTTTTTCATTTTTAGGAATGGAGGACACGGAAACCTGATTCGCTTCTTCATGATGAATAACACCTTTATAGCCCAACTTTCCCGATTCATCATAAAATAACGAATACATTCCTTTTGTATGGTCAATGTTTATTAGTCCGCATTTCTCTTGTGATAAACCACCCCGTCCTTCGGGCACCCCTCCAGAGGAGGGGAATTCATGCAGCCATTTTTTCAAAGGTACAGAACCTTGTCCTTCCAGAATAAAACAGAAATCCAGGATTGATTTTCTCTCTTTATCAATAGGGTTTAGAATCTTTTTATTGAGACCTTTTGCTTTTTTAATCTGCGAAACAGCATAGCCTGCAAAGGTATCTTTACATAGTTTTGACAGGAAATCTTCGGTTTTCAATAGATCCATCAACGGATGTTTATATTGAATACAATCTTCCGGACTTGCCAGAATTTCCAGAATATTGGGATTGTTTTTCTGCAACAATTCTACAAATCTCCCGATTTCATAATACGTAATATCATTCGTCTCATTGGAAATCTGCGGAATATAGTTCAGGCCAAAGAAATCTTCCTTCGGCAGATAATAAACCCCACGGATATCCGTATCAGAATTCTCTGTTGCCAACCCAAAAGAACGGCTTCCGGAAATGGCTTCGAAGAGGAGGAGGTTGCGGGATTTGAGAGTTTGAATTGTCATTCTGTAAAATTTTTAAAACTAATTTTTGGAACTAAGCTTGGACAAACTTCTTTCAGTTTTTCTTCGAAAACTCTTTTGATTAATTTTTTTTTTTGCTCAGTCTCTGATGATGGAACTTGATATAAAATAGCATCATGCATAGGTAATAAAAACTCAATTTCTTTATCTAAATCATATATTTCTTTAATTGATTTTTTTAAAATTAAAGATGCGGTTCCTTGTATTTTTTGGCTAACTAACCAACTTATGTTTTCCTCAAGTTCAGTTTCAGGAGTTATATATCTATGGTTGCCTAATAATGTACTGATCATTTTTTTTTCTATAAACTCTTTTTCTAATTCTTCTCTGAAAGGTTGAAATTTTGTGAAATTTCCGAAAAAAACTTCTAAATCTGTCGATGTGTATTTCTTTTGAATCTGATCTTTGGATGCACCATAGCTATATAAAAAGAAAAGACTTTTACATTTATCTCTAGTAAATTCCGGTAATAACTTTTCCATTTCTGAATAAATATCTCCAGAAATATACATTTTTATAAGTTCTTCGTCTTGCATTATATCTGCTAAAATACCCGCTTCAAATTGGCAATAATCTATGTATATTAATTCTTTTCCTATATCTGGAGTAATTATCTTTCTATATTCTCTTTTTAATTGCTGAAAAGATGGATTTTTTACTAAAATTCTACTTGTAACAGTTCCAAAATATTCAAAAAAAGGATAAACTCTATTTTCTTCTAATGATCCAATCCTAGTAAGTACGCTCTTACTGTCATTTAATCTTCTTTCCTTATATAAAAGACCTATTAGTTCGTATTCTTGTTGATGGTATTTAAGAAAATTGTAATATTTTTCTGTACCAATTTTATCAATTTTATCAATATTATTACTAAATCCTAACTCTAATATTTTTGCTTTAATTTTGGAGTAATCTTTTGAAGAAAAAATGCCAAATTCCAACTGTAATTTATTTCTTACTTCATATAAATCTATTATAATTTGCTTTAGGTAGGTTTTTAATAGTTCTGTATTTATAGTAATACCTTTTTGAGTTCTTTCAAAAAGTATGGTGTTTAGTGATTTTTCAATTTTTTCAAATCTTTCTAATTCATTATTATTTTGTAAGTCTCTTTTATTTTTCACATATATTTTATATATAGATTCTACTAACAAAAACATAGCTTTATCTACTTCGTCCTCTTTAATATTGTCAGTTAAGTTTTCAAATATCTTTCTGTATTCTTTAATTTTTTTTCTATCATCTACATAATTTTTTAGCTGGTACCAAAAAGACCAATGTTTTTTAGTTTTCTCAAAATATTCTTTTGGTAATCCCAATATTTGCTTTAATTGCTGTTCTATATCTATAAAAGTATATTGATGAATATCTTTAATATCAGAAATCAAACTTAAAAAGTCAAAGGAAATTATCGTTTTTATTCCTTGAATTTGAAGAAAATCTAAATTACCTTCTTTTCTAGGGTCCTTTACATTTTCTTTGACAAAGAAATAAGTTTTCAAAATACCTTTTTCATATCTATTATATTTTAGTATAGCTACTTCCATTTACAGTGAAATTAATGTTGGAGAATCCTTGATAATGTCAGAAATTTTTAGATCGGGTAAATCTGCTACAAAGACTTCTTTATTTCTGGCATAAAGTTTCTCATGAAACCCTCTTAAATCTTTTGCCACATGAGTATTTTCTATTTTTTCAGGAGATACCATTCTTAATGCTATTAATACGTTTTTTTGTAGAAAATAATTTTTACCAATATCTCCATGATTTAAAGATTTTAGCATGATATCTTTATAATCTTGCCATTTTATGGATGCTAAATATAAATAGGCTCCAGCAGTGTCTGCTTGATTGTCTTGATTAGGTGATCTAACTGTTTTTACTGCATAGTCTATTAGAGATATATTGCTAAATCTGTGATATGCTAAGAATAACCATAAATAGTAGGTCTGTCCTTCGTATATATTTTGATTTGGGTCTAATAAAATTTCTTTAATTTTTGTGTAGTCCTCTGTTTTAAAATAGGATTTATCAATTGCTCTTAATAATTGAATAAAACTTACTGTTAACCAAGGCTGTTTGGTTAATTCGTTTAAAGTGTAATCAATTATGGTTCTGTAATCTATAGACTGTTTTAAACCTGGTATTCTTGCAAATTGTTGTAGTTTGCTGATACAGAAACTTATTTTTCGCTTTTTTAGAAATGATTCCTCATTATTATCATCACTAATTGTTTTTTGAAATAGAGTATAAGTCATGTGTACTGCTTTTTGAACTTCTCTTTTTCTTTTTGTTTTAATAAGACTTGTGATCTGTTCTAATTGCAATAACGAATCTGGTAAATGTTCTAAAATATTTTCTTTGTGTTGTTGATTGGTGAAACATAATATTTTAGTTTTAGAGGAATTTAGATTTAGTCCATTTTGCCTTAAAGCTTTAGATAAATCACAAATAGCCTTTCGGGCTTCGGATTCTGTTTTACAAACAATACGAATGTCATCCATATATCTATAATAGAAAGAATAACCATTAGTATTAATCATAATATTGTCAATTTTTTTTAGAAAAATGTTTGCTAAGAATGAGGAAGCATCGCGATTTTGGGGAATTCCAAATTCTTTATTAATTAGTTTTTCATTCCATTTTGTTATTAATGATTGAAGAGCATTAATAATTTTTTCTAATTCATTACTAAGACTTTCATTTTGTCTGAAATGGTCATGAATTAATTCTTTTATATTTTCTATTAAAAGTCCAATGTGTATGTTTTCATAAAAATTGGTAATATCTGCAATAACTAAATAGGGGCTTTCTTCATTTAAAATAAATTTAGTTTGATATACATATTTCATCCATTGTTCTATAGAATAATGAAAAATGTATTTATTATTATTTTTTCCTGAGTTATACCTGAAAGAGTAAATTTTATTATCTAGTATAAAATCCAAATGTTCAGAAAGTTTGTCAATATATGCTTGATAAATAACTCTATCAATTAGACTAGTTTCAATACTTGGGCGAGTTGAAAACCCTGATTTTGGTATTACATAATGCTTTGCAGGAATTGAAGGTTTGTAATCTCTTTCAGAATTATTCAAAAATTTTTTTATTCTTTTGAAAATAAAATCTTTAGGAAGCCAAAATTTAAAGTCTAAGGGATCCTGAAACCAATCATCTCTTAAATCTTGTTTCAGTCGTTTTATAGCTCTCCATAAATTAATTTCAATTCCATTAATATTGATTTTTTTATAATCAATAATATTATTATTATCGTCTAATCCAATGGAATCACTATCTTCTGTTGATCGGAAGAACTCTAAAGTTTCTACTTCGTATTTTGAAAGATAAGAATTTAACTTTTCTGGAATTAGTTTTTTTGCAATAAAACCATTAGCTAAACCATATTCATCAGTTATTTTTGTAATTATTCCAATTAAAACGGGTTTGTTTTGTTCTAATAATCCAGTGCCTGAATATCCTGAAAGTTTTTCTAGTGAATCATGTGAGTTTAAAGAACTCTGACACTCTATTTTAAATTCTTTGTCTTCTTTATAGTGAGTTTTGGTATTATGAACAAAATCGTATGGATCTCCATCAGAATATTTTGGATATCCGAAAGAATTTAAGCTTCCTCTAAAATTTGAGTCTCCCAGAACAATTTCTCTAGCAGCATTAAATTTATTTTTTTCAACTAATAAGATTGCTATATCAATAGATTTAATAGGGATGATTTTATCACTTTTTATTATCGTTTCATCGAAAATGCTCTTCTCATTTTTTCGGCTAATTTTTACTTCATTGACTAACTCTTCATATTTGTAATTAGTATCTGTTCGTTCTCCATATACACAATGCAAAGCCGTTAAAATATAATCAAAATTACTATTGAGACTTGTTTTATATATGATACCACTTCCAGAAGAAGTGTTTGATATTCCATTATATTTGGTTTCGAGTTTTATTGTAATACTCTTTAAAAGCTGTTCTTGATTCTCAGATAAACCTTTCATATCTACAATTCTATTTTATAACCATGTTCAAAATTTTCAGAATAACATTCAAATTTAAATTTTTCTTTTTCATCTTTTAAAAAATTTAAATCTTTCAAAACTGAAGAATAATTGAAATAAAAATTATCTTTAGTATCTTCCTTATTTATTCTTGTTAAAATTTTAGCAAAAGTCAGTTTATTAGGTAAGTTTTCTTTTTTACCATTTGTGCTAATTATAAAATTATTACATTTTATATAGTTAAATAAATTCATACTTAAGCTTTTATGACTTCCATGATGGGAAAGTTTTAAATAATCAATATTTAATTCATCTAAACCTCTCTCATTTAATATTTTTTCTAATGATTTATGTGTTACTGTAGACTCCGCATCTCCTAAAAAAAGAATTTTTTTACTTTTGTATTCTAGTAAGAATGCTATACTAGACTTGTTTTCAACAGAAGTGTCTAAATCTTCAATTTTATCAGCAAAAATTCTTGGATTTTTATCTAATATTTCTTTTAGAGATAATTTGTAATCACTTGATGAAGAACTAATATCAATGTTTTTTACGATTAACTTCTCAAGGTCTTCCCTATATGGTGATAGAATAGAAAAGTTTATACCAAATAATGAAATTTTTGGTGTTTGTTCTAATGTTATTTGCCTATTAATAGATATATTTAAGGAATTAATTATACTTTCAACTCGTAGTGCTTCATCAAAGCTAATATCATTATTTATTGCAGTAGTCGAAGAGAATGAGTTAAACCACAAGTTTTTAATTATATCTCTGCTTATTTCTTCATCTTTCAATAAATACTCTATTCCTTTTATATGATCTTGATCTATATGCGTGATAATAAGAAGGTCAATAAATTCTTTTCTTTTTTGAATTTCGAGAATCTCTTGCTTAAGATTATGTTTGTAATCATTTATGTTATTTCCTCCATCAATAAGAATATTGAAAGTATTATCTAATTGTAAAAGAATAGAATCCCCGTTTCCTGCTTTGAGAATTTTTATTAGCATTGCTATTAGTTTTTTCAAATATAGCTTAAAAAAATAGAACATAATTTACTAAGTTAATATCTCCCTAAAAACCCTCTCCATCTCACCCTTATCAGCCTTTCCTCCTGACAGACTTTTCGATTTTTTTTCATTTTCAGCGATTGTTTTCTCCAGAAAATCAAATAGTTCCCAATCGTTCGGATGATAATAGGATTCTCCTTTGGTTGCTTTTAAGGCGATAAGATCTTCTATTTTTCGTCTGGTTTCGTCATCGGTTAAAACAAGCAGATCACTGAAGAGTACAGGCGGAACTGTTCCTTTCTCTATGATCCATTTTCCTGTTAATGTGGTTCGTAAGCAATAGAAGTAACTTTTTAATTTTACTTCATCACTTCTGCACGCTTCCAGATATTTTTTGCTCATGCTTACATAATGGTAAGAAACGGCTACCGGAGAAAAACAAGCATCTGCCAGAGGCCTGAACAGATCTACAAACTTTTCGTCCGCTTTGTAAACGATAGGAGAATAAAACCAGCTTAGCAATGCCGCATTCGATTTCAGCAATAGATGGAAGGTCTTTCGAAGATCCCATCCGGAGCCGTCAAGATCATCTGCTGTCATAAATTCTATCGTTTCATCCTTGTCCCAGGGGGAAAGATACCAGTCCTTTCCATGGCGGTATATAAAACGTATATCATAATCACTGTCAGGAGAGGCAAAACCCCAGGCTCTGCTTCCTGATTCTACTGCAAGAAGGACTTTTACACCCCGGCTTGCCTCAACTTCTTTTATTTTTTCAAGTATTTTTGGTGTCATTGTTATTGATTTATAATACAAAGTAAAAGATGAGGTGCGCAATGTTCTTACGTAGAATTTTTTATGTTGGAGAGTCAGAGGGTAAGAAAGTGAGAGAGTTTGAGGGTGAGAGTCTACCTTCCAGCCTCAAGCTTCCAACTTCTGGCCCTTATATCATTAATACATTTTACTTTTTACATTGTACACCATACAAAATCCTCGCTATTTCACTAATATTGCATTTTTCCATTTAACATAACTACAAACATCCATGTTATCATCAGAATTACAGCATAAAATTGATTTTAAAACAAAACCGCTGGGCGCATTAGGGCATCTGGAACACGTTGCTCACAAAATCGGAATGGTTCAGAAAACCACTTCACCACAGTTATTGAATCCTCATATGGTGGTTTTTGCGGCTGATCACGGGATTGCTACTGCAGGAGTAAGTGCTTATCCACAGGAAGTCACCTACCAAATGGTGATGAATTTCCTGGGTGGGGGGGCTGCCATCAATGTTTTTTGCAGACAGAATGGTATCAAGATAAAAATTGTGGATGCCGGAGTCAATTTTGATTTTCCGGAAGGGCTGGATCTGATGGATAAAAAAGTCAGAAAATCCAGCCGTAATATTCTGAAAGAACCAGCCATGACTTTAGAAGAATATCAGCAGGCTCTTGAAAACGGAAAATCTGTAGTATCTGAGATCAGCAGAAAAGGCTGTAATATTATTGGTTTTGGTGAGATGGGAATTGGGAATACATCAGCTTCTTCTTTGATGATGAGCAAACTGTTTGATATTCCGATTACCAATTGTATCGGACGCGGAACCGGGCTGAATGACCATCAGATGCAGAATAAGATCAGTATCTTAACGGAAGCGATTGAAAAATATCCGACTGAAATGAGTGAAGATGAAATTGCTCAAACCTTCGGCGGATTGGAAATTGTACAAATGATTGGGGCTATAGAAGAAGCTTATCATCACAATATGCTGATCATGGTAGACGGATTTATAGCCACTGTTGCGGTAGCCACCGTCTGGAAAAAGAATCCTGAAATTCTGAACAACTGTATCTTCTGT
This sequence comes from Chryseobacterium culicis, assembly GCF_002979755.1. NCBI lineage: Bacteria > Pseudomonadati > Bacteroidota > Flavobacteriia > Flavobacteriales > Weeksellaceae > Chryseobacterium > Chryseobacterium culicis. The sequence continues at coordinate 226,595 of NZ_PCPP01000004.1, forward strand.
CATGTAAGCAATGAAAATGCCCATCCTCAGCTGTTGGGACTGATGAGAGAAAAAGCTATTCTCAATCTCAATCTGCGTCTGGGAGAAGGAACAGGTTGTGCACTGGCTTATCCGATTATTCAAAGTGCCGTTAATTTCCTGAATGAAATGTCAAGCTTTGAAGATGCTCATATTTCGAATAAATCATCTTAGTTTTATAAAATAAAAAAGGGGGCAATGAAGCCCCTTTTTATCTTACATTCAATACAATTAGTAAGTATGCGCAACATCTTTACCTGTAAACATCATTCTTACAGGTTTATTTTGAATTGCATCTTCATTGAGTTTATATGAATTAAATATCTGCATGGTTGGAATATACCTGTATAAACCATCATCTACCAGATATAGTTTTCCGGTATTGCTGTTTCTTACCAGTTGAGTTCCTGAAGTGATATCGGCTCCTCTTTCCCCTGTGTAATCTTCTATATTCACTTTAGAAACCAGATAAGCTTTTCCCTGAACAGCAAACAGATGATTGATCACTGAAAAGGATTCAATACGTCTCAGGGTACTTTCAAATACGATGTACAAAGCTCCTGTTGCATTATCCTGGAAAAACTGTCCGTCACGAACCCGATACGCTTTAGGTTCTGAATCTTTCAAATAGAAAGCAATTCCCTCATAAACATAGCCGTCTTTCCCGTCACCCAGCTCATTCTTATCTCTGGTATAAAAGTGAGTTTTTTTATCACCATTAAAATACCTGTAAATAGGAAAGCTCCCCGGCTCATCACCGTTATAACTTGTTCCGAGATCTCTTTTCTCCCAGTAGCTTTGCCCTACAAGCTCATTAGGATTTGTTGTTAATACAAGATCATTACTGCCTGTGTGAAACCATCTTGTGATGACCGGACCAGGCCCATCTGCAGATCCTAATAATCTTTCCTGAAAATAATAGCTTAATCCAGGATAGGATTTAGGAAGTTCGGATGGTAAAGGAGAGGTATTGTACAGATGTTTTTTAGTAAGATCACTGTAGAAACCGTAAATAGGATTCGTTAAGTAAAAAGATTTGGACCAGATTCCTGCAGGCGGAGGAGTAGGAGTATCAGGGTTGTCTCTGAAACCTCCTTTTGCCAGCATGTTGTTGCCGGATGCATGTAAGGCTTGTGATTCATTTGTAGTTTCCAGCTCATCGCCGGGAGCTGAGCAGCTTATGATGGATATAAGACATAATCCAACGAAATAAGATTTTTTCATTTGATTTTTTTCATGGTTATTATGATGCAAAACTAAAAATACTCCGGAGATAAAAGGATAAATTTAAAATGATAAGATTCATGTTTTGTATTTTTTCAATCGATCCCTTTATCATTGTTGAAAGCTTTCCTATTTTTACAGAAATTGATTAATCCAGTTTTATATTAAAACGAACAGATGAAAGTCCTCAAGAATGAACTGATCTACTTTGCAACGGCAATGATGTTTTTTACAAGAATTCCGATACCGTTTACCATTCCTTATTCCAGTGAGATTATGAACAAATCTCAAAAATATTTCGCGTGGATTGGGCTGGTAATAGGACTGATTAATGCCGTGATTCTTTATCTTTCTACAATGCTTTTTAACCTGGAAATAGGGATCGTTTTAATGATGATCGCCAGTGTTTTGCTGACCGGAGCTTTTCATGAAGATGGTTTTACAGATATGTGCGACAGTTTCGGGGGCGGATATGGGAAAGAAAAAATTCTGACTATTATGAAAGACAGTCGGGTAGGAGCCTACGGAACCATTGGTATTATCCTGCTTTTTGCTCTGAAATTCTACAGCATCCAGGCTCTGGGAGCTATGAATCCATTGAAAGTTTTAGGGATCATCATTTTGGCTCATACGGTAAGCCGGTTTATTTCAGGAACAATGATTTATACGCATCAGTATGTTACTGATATTGATGTCAGCAAATCAAAACCTTTAGCCAATAAACCATTAGACGGAATGGCTTTACTGATAGGATTCATCAGTGTTTTAATGGCTTTTGTCCTGATTCCGGACTGGCGGCTGATTTTTGCTTTTGGTCTGGCCTATTTAGGGAAAATCTATATGGGTTGGTATTTTAAAAAACATATCGGCGGCTATACGGGAGACTGCCTGGGATCTGTACAGCAGGTTTGTGAAGTTTTATTTTATTTAGGAACAATGATCGTATGGAAATTCATTTAATTCGTCATACCGCTGTAGAAAATCCGGAAAACCTATGCTATGGTTTTGCTGAAATGCCTTTAAGAAAAGATTATCCTGAAGATTTTAAAACAGTGGATATAGAAGATGATTATGATCTAATTATCTCAAGTCCTTCCCAGCGTTGCTGCCTTTTAGCTGACTATTTTAATTTCAATTATCAAACGGATGAAAGACTTCGGGAAATGAATTTTGGGAACTGGGAAATGAAAAAATGGACGGATATTCCGGAAGAAGAAATCAATCCCTGGTATCAAGATTTTGTTAATGTCAAAGCTTCAGGAGGAGAAAATCTCCTTGAAATGCAGGCTCGTGTTCTCCGTTTCTGGAGAGAACTGATTCAGAAAAAAGAAGCGGAAAAAATACTCATCATTGCCCATGCCGGAGTGATTCGTCTGATCCTTCATGCTGTGCTTCAGTTTCCGCTGGAAAATATGTTTAGCATCCAGATTGATTATGGAAAAAAAGTGATTATTCATGGGGATGAAGGACTATTTTCTGTTAAAAAGATGAATGTATAGCATTGGGAAAGTATAAACGTTTTTTAAACTCCGGAATGACACCATTGTAAGGATAGTTTATCCCTCTAGATTGTCATTCTGCAGGAATCTGGATCATGTTAATATTCAATAGGAACGGACTTTAGTCCGTTTGATAAAGATTACAATTTTCAAACGGCTTTAGCCGAAACTTAAGCTGCTTGTAATAGAATACATAAGGTAATTCTGATTTTTGGAGTCTGGATTCCTGCGGAATGACAAACTGTGTGGATAAACCATCATTACAAATGTTTCATTCCGCAGGAATTCAGCTTTCTTGTATCAAAAGTACAATCCTGACCAACCTCTCAACTGAAGACGTGAAAATTCCCTTCCCTCGGAGGAGTGGCAAAAATTCAAGGAATTTTTGACGGGGTGGTTATCCCACATTTTTCCTAAAACATTCCACAAAAAAACGCCACCCGATACAATCAGATGACGTGATGGAATTTATTTAAAAATTCTGATAAAACTATCTTTTTCCAGACTTTCCAGTGAGAAATCAAAATCAGCTTCTGCTTTTTCTGTAGTAATCTCTGCACCAAGCTCTTTTACAAGCTCATTGAAAGACATGGCTTCAGACCATTGCTGATATAATGCGGTTGTTGCCATGGTGGAAACTTCGCTATTTCCCGAAACATGAGAATGTCCGGCTCCGAAATTCAACAGTACGAAACATTGTTTTTCGTTTTTAGGGATCAGCATTCCCAGAATCATTTGTTTCTGAACCGAATTACATCTGGCTTCCGCAAAAAGCTGATTAGGATTCATCATATAATCGTAGGAAATATGATCTCCTTTTCCGACAATGATTTTATATCCACAATTTGCATCACCGCTGAAAACGTTATTCATGATAAGAGTTGGGGTAGTCAGTCCTTTATCAGCATACAGATATTCCACAGCACCATTAGGAGCAGAAGTCATATCTCCTGAGTACATCAATTGTCCGTTACCATAATTATAGGCAGCATTCCAGCCTATTTTCCCGGCGATGTTCAATCCTGAAAGGTCAAGGTCATTCGCTCCCCATTTGTTTTCCCAGTAAATACCTACAGCCAGTCTATCACCATAAAAACGGGTTCCGGTAGGAATATTCCCGACAAACATTTTCTCAGAGGTCGGTAATGCAAATTCTACATTCTCAGGGAAATAGAATTTCTTTCCGGATAAGTTTTCATACTTCAGTTTCAGATAATCCAAAATGAATTCATAGTTGTACTGGTTCACATAAGTTTCCTTACCTTTTTTAGTCCATGATTTTCCATTTCGGACTCTATACACAAAAGTATCCTGACCATACATTCTTGAATGACATGCCGCCAATGCTTTGAATAACGCAAAAGGTGTTGCATTTTCCAGCCAATGCCAATCACTGTTTTCCAGTAATGTATTGGTCGCATCATTCAATGGGTTTGAAATAAGTGGTTTATGATATGTTTTAGATAGCTTCGAAATTTTATTAATGGCTTTCGGAGCTCTGTTTTTATAAGCAAGGAATAAAGGCTTAAATCTATTGAAAATTTCCGCCATTTTCTCCTGCCCAAAACTTTCAAATAAATACGCTGGATTGAACTTACTTTGCTTGATTAAATCAATCAGTTCATCATTTTTAATTAAAAGCGTAGTATTCGTTGTTTTATAAATCACATAACGGAAAAACTCAACCGGATTTTCGGGATAGACATCATAGAGATCTGCTATTTTTATAACCGCTTCTTTGTTTCTGATGTTTTCTTTTCCTGTAAAATCGTATTCAAGTTCTGTATGTAAAATAGAAAGCAAGTCGTCAACGGTTTCTTCTTTCAAAGCAATTCCTGATCTCAAAAGAGAAAGGCATTTTTCCTGCATTTCTTCCACAGTATAAGCCTTGATGACTTTAAAAATCAACTTTGTACCAGGAACATTCAATATTTCTTCAGGAATATACATTTCACTTTGGAAATTACTTCCATATGTTGAAATATAATGGGTGAACTGTTCAAACAATAAGTCTATTCTGGATGTGTTTTTTATTTTCGCCCAGGACTTATGAAATGTTTTATTCAAATCATTTCCATTTAATTTTTCCTTTGCATAATAGGAGATGATTTCATTTTTTGCCCATAGAGCATCAGACTCAATGATAAAACCATCATCAGAAATAAATGGCTTTTCATCTGATTTTCTAGCCAATACAGCATTGAATAATTGTAGTGTTTTCATTGTTTTAAGTTTAAAAAATAAGTGAGGAGTATATTCATTAAAAGTGAAGGGTATAGGAACTCCTTTTACCTATAGTTTATAAAAGCGGGGAGTAGTTTATCAAAAAATATATAGGAACTCCCGTTGCTTAATAATGAGTGAAAAAGCGGAAAGTAGGTCCAAAATATAGGAACTTTCTTTGCCTTTAATTTTTTAACATATGAAAATGACTGATAGGTGAATATACACATTTTCATTGTTTTGAGGAGCAGACAGGACTCGAACCTGTGACCCACAAACCTGGTGATTTATAGGAACTTTATGTGCCTGCAGCGAAAAGTAATTCTTGTTGCTCTACCATCTGAGCTACTGCCCCTGCCGTTATGAAAAAAGTTTTCATGAACCTTACGGGCTTTTATACCCATAAGGTTTGGTTATTAGTTTTTTTGAAAACCTTTGAGGTTTATTAATTAAATTAAGAATTATGCTTTTCTAAATTTTTTCTTTCTTTTCCATGGAGCATTTTTCTCAACATCTCCGGCCATAATACATCCGTAAGGCATCACTTCATCAAGAACTTCGCAAAGTCCATATTCCTCAATCTGTGCTCTCACATTATTAGCACTTTTATAAGCGCTTGGAAGCTCAGAAATATCAACTTCATTAGAGTAGAAACGGATATCTAATCCTTCTGTTTCTTCATTGAAGATTTCCTCAGTTGTTTTATGAGCCAAAGATCTTTTATGCTGGCTTCTGCTGAAGTTTCTTCCCGCTCCGTGAGGCGCAAAACCCAGGTTTCTTTCATTAGTTTTTCCCTGAACAATCAATACCGGTTCTGCCATATTCAACGGAATCAGTCTTGGTCCCGTAATATCAGGCATGAATTTATCATCCAGTGGAGTGGCTCCTTTTGCATGATAGAAAAGATCTCCATCCTTGAAAACGAAGTTATGTTCATTCCAATATCTGTTTTCCTTTTCCATTTCCAGCTTATTCAGCACGGCATCATGAAGAGAAGTATGGTTTTCTTTTGTCCATTGTCTTATTAGCTGAAGGGCTTCCCAATAGGATTTACCTTCTTCAGTATCATAAGGGATCCAGGCATTTTCTTTCAATGTTTCAGGGGATATTTCCTGTCTGAAACGGTTGGCGACCTTCATTCCTTTATCGTATAAAGCAGCTCCTGGAGCTCTTGATCCATGGTGTGTCACCATCATGGTATTTCCAGTGTTTTTAGAAATCCCCACGAAAAGGAAATGATTTCCGTCTCCCTGAGTTCCCATATGAGAACGGGCAATGCTGATCAGTTTTTCATCATTTAAGAATTCATTTTCTCTGAAAGCGTCCATCAGTTCCTGAGACATCGGCATCTGTTCACCTCTTGGTCTTCCTCCATATCCGAAGTGGGTGATAGCATGTGCTGCATCCAGTACCTTTTTAGGATTTGTTTTTCCAAAATCGGTCAGCATCACAGAACAACAGATATCTGCACTATGGAATCCCGGGTGAATGGCATTTTGTGCTACTACCACACCTCCTACGGGAATATGACCTTCAGGACCTGTTGGGCAGGCATCAGGCATTAAAGCTCCGCCAACCAGAGTAGGGGTTTTCATCAGAACTTTCATCGTTTTGATTACTTTTTCCACATTATCATTTTCACTTTCATGCTCCGCTCGTATGTTGATCATAAAATCTTTAGCTGTTTCATGAAGCGGAATAATATCCGGCTGTTTGAACTGTACCAGATATTCTGCGATCTGATGTTCATCCAGATTATTCTCGTTGATATAGCTAATGGCATCTTTAAACCATTTTGCGGGTCTATATCCTAATTCGATTAAATGATTTCCATTAAATTCCATGTTGTTTCATTTTGATGATGCAAAGTAATATCATTATTGCGCAATAGTTTTGCGCAGATAAAGAAATTTTAATTATTTTTACAAAAAGTTTAATAACAAGACGAAAAGCAGCTTTGCAGATTCGTAAAAATACTCTATAACTTAAAAAAACAAGGCTCATGGTATTATTAGAACAATTAAAACATTTCCCGGAAACAATCCAGTTTAATGATGTTATCGCTCATATTGATGAACATTATGAATTTACTCCTACCGCTTTTCAGAACGGTGATACAACCAATCAGGCAGGGCAGAACAACGGTTCGTGTAAAGTGTTCAGCTTCGCAAGTATTCAGGATCTGACAAAAGAGGAGACCCTTTGGCTTTTTGGTGAGTATTACAGAGATGATGTTTTGAAACATCCTGATGGAACTGATCACCAGAATATCCGAAACTTCATGAAATCTGGCTGGGAAGGAATTACTTTTGACGAAAATGCTTTAAAAGAGAAGTAATTTTTAAGAAAAAAGTAAATTTCTTATTTAAAAACACCACATCATTAAACACTAAGGTATGTCATCCAATAAAAATGCTCTGATCCGGTATAAAACATTAGATAAATGTCTTAAAAACAAATACAGGAAATATACGCTGGAAGATCTCATTGATGAATGTTCAGAAGCATTATTTGAATTTGAGGGAAAAGAGTCCTATGTAAGTAAAAGAACCGTTCAGCTTGATCTTCAGAATATGCGGAGTGAAAAATTCGGATATGAAGCTCCTATTGAAGTCTACGAAAGAAAATACTACCGTTACAGTGATCCGGAATACAGTATTCATAATATCTCTGTGAATGAAAGTGACCTGAAGGCCATGAATAATGCGGTTCAGATTCTGAAACAGTTCAAGGATTTTTCTATGTTCAAAGAAATGAACGGTGTTATTCAGAAACTGGAAGACTCTATCCATGCTACCAACCAAAAATCTATCATTCATTTAGATAAAAATGAACAGTTAAAAGGGTTGGAACATATTGATATTCTGTATGAAAGTATTGCCAATAAAAAAGTCCTGAAGATTCTTTACAAAAGTTTTACGGCCAGAGAATCCAATATCTTTACGGTACATCCACAGCTGTTGAAGGAATTCAACAACCGTTGGTTTCTGATCTGCCTTTACAAGCAGAAAATGTACAATCTGGCGCTGGACAGAATGGAGCGTATTGAAACAGATGACAGCCTTCAGTATATTGATAAAGATCTGGATGGAGATGAATACTTTAAAGACATTGTAGGAGTTACCGTTTCAGAATCAATGGATCCGAGGAATGTGATTTTCTGGGTAGATGCAGGAAATGCACCCTATGTGAAAACAAAGCCGCTGCATAAAAGTCAGGAGATTATTAAGGAAGACGATGAAGGTACCCTCTTTAAAATTTGTGTTCAGATTAATTTTGAACTGGAAAGATTACTGCTTGGATTTGGGGATAGTCTGATTGTTCATAAACCCCGAAAATTAAGAGTGAAGATGGAAAAAAAATTCAGTGCCGGAAGTAAAAACTACCAGAGCCTGATTGTTCCGGATGAAAACTAAACTTTTTGTCCATTTTTATCTTGGCTTGGAAATTGTATTAATAACGTAACAATACCTAATAATATTATGAAATCAAGAATATTTAAAGCATTAATTGCCATCATAGCACCTATAGCAATAGAATATATTGTTAAAAAAATATCTGAGAAATTAGATAAAAAACAAGAAGAAAAAGAGAGCGAGAAAAAGCAGATTACAGCTTAAACGTACAAGTAGTTAAAATTTAAAATTATTGAAAAGAGATTGTCATCAAGATGTACAGTCTCTTTTTTTGTGGATGATGGAGAGGGATGATGTTTCGTGACCACCCGTCAAAAATTCTTTGAATTTTCGCCACCCCTCCAGAGAATGCGAATGATTACTTTTTCAACTCAAACATGTTTATGGATATAGCTTCGATACTTTTTTGATAGATAACATGGGCTAGATTCCTACGGAATGACAAACTGTACGGATAAACTATGATTACCATTGGGGCATTCCGTAGGAATCTAAACCCTTTTATTATAGTTTTAAGCTAAAAACTTAAGCGCAGTTCTTAAGCATTTAGTAGTTACTTTAAATAAACTCAAGCATTTAAATACTTTGTGACTTTTGTGGTTCAATTACGGTTTCACAAAATCGTAGACTCCATCTTTCCATCCCAATACTTTGGAGGAATCAGCTTTAAGCCAGTTTTTCAAAATGGTAGCATATACTTTTCTGAAATCTTCTTTATAAATAAGATCGCCTTCATTCAGGTTCTGTAAATCAGGAAGTGAATTCAACAGTCCTTTCTTGTTAAGGTTTCCGCTGATAAAAAACATCTGGTTGGCAGTTCCGTGATCCGTTCCATTGCTGGCATTCTGTGCAACACGGCGACCGAACTCTGAAAATGTCATCAGCAGGATATTTTTGAACAGTCCATTGCTTTTCATATCGGTAACAAATGATTTTACGGCTTCATTGATATCATCAAACAACTTTTTCTGTCGGTCATTCTGATTGACATGGGTATCAAAACTTCCTACAGAAAGATAGTACACCTGAGTATTGATATCAGATTTTATTAAAGAAGCTACCGTCTTAAAATCTTTTCCTAATGAGGAGTTGGGATAAATCTGTTCCGTCTTTTTAGCTTTGCTTTTTTCAAAAATATAATCGGCATTATTGATGGTAGAACCTAACGTCTGATAAAGATAAGATACCGTTTCATCATCGTGATGATGGTCGTAGAGTGATTTAAAATACTTTTCCTGACTGGTCTGGTAGAGTCTTTTAGGATCTTTAAACGCAAAAGCTTTATTGTTTTCTCCTTTTAAAGCAAGGCTGAGCATATCATCCACTTCCAGCGCCTGGGTAGGGTGGTCACAACGATAGCATTCTTCATCCAGAAAACGTCCAAGCCAGCCTGTTTCCAGAAATTGATCACTTCTGCTTGCCGACTGCCAGATATCCATACTTCGGAAATGGGATTTGTCCGGATTGGGATATCCTACATTATTCATTACAGAAAGTTCCCCATTATCAAAAAGCTCTTTAAAATAGGAGAGTGAAGGGTTGATGCCGGCTTCATCGGTAAGCGGTATTGAGTTTTGAATGGCCAGTGTTTTTCTTTCCCTGAAATAAATGTCATTTTTAGCCGGAATAATGGTATTCAAGCCATCATTTCCTCCTGTAAACTGGAGAACCACCAGAATGTTCTGATTAGGATTCAGAGCTTCATCCAGCGTCATTGCTTTTAAGAAATTGGGCATCAGCATAGAAGCGGTAGCCAATGAACTTATTTTGAGGAATTCTCTTCTTTTGATTAACATAATTTTGTTTTTAGGGTTTAAGGTGGCAGATGATAGGTGGCAGATGATAGGTAGCAGGTAGCAGGTTGTAGGTTGTAGGACTGAGCTGCATTTTTACTGGCATTAATTTTTATAACAGTAAAAGATAAATAAATGGTAATTAAGCTATACTACGACAGCTATTACCTGCTACCTAAGGACTGCAACCTACATTAACTGGTATTCCGGGGTAGACATCAGGTTGATGACATTCATTTTTATACTCTTATCGGAAAAATTCTTTACAGAGTTCATATCGAGGCTTTGAGTGCTCAGGAGAAGGTAGTCTTCACAGTTTTTATTGGCGAAAAGTTGCTCAATACGACCCCAGTCGATGGTAATATTCGGGTTTTTAAAACTTTTATTTAACGCAGTTTCACGGGATTTCATCCCCATGTCAATATCATCATCCTGTCGCGGACTGTATTCCAAAGGGCGAAGTCCGGACCAGATCTGCGGAACCTGAAGTCTCAACATCAGTGTAGAGCTGTCTATCCATGATTTTCCGCTAGGCCATCCCGCTACATTCGGTGGATAAAGCAGCATTTGTCCCAATAATTTCTGATATACAATAAGGTTTTCCGGATTCTGGATGTGCATAGGAAGAATCCGCATAATCCCTGCCATCAATTCTACAGGAGACTTTATACGGTTGCCGATATTTTTCTGATCATAAAACCATGTGCTTGAGAAGATCTCAGTCATCAGTTTTTTGATATCGTATCCTGAATTGTAGAAATTTGCACTCAATGTATTGACAATATCCTGATCTGGTTTTTCATTGACGAAAAACTTATAAATCTTTGTGGTAATGAACTGTGCGGTAGCTTTCTGTTCCAGAATGATATTGAGAACATCATTTCCATCGAAATTTCCGGTTTTTCCTAAAAAAGTTTTGGAGTCTTCATCATGAAGATTTTTTCTTTCTTTAAAATTCCCTTCTTTATCATAACTCCATCCTGTAAAGGCTCTGGCGCCTTCTCTTACATCTTTTTCAGTATAGTTTCCTCTGCCCATCGTAAACAGTTCCATCACTTCACGGGCAAAATTTTCATTAGGGTGATCCTTTTTATTCTGCTGATTATTCAGGAAATTAAGCATGGCTGGTGATTGACTTACTTCAAAAAGCAGATCTTTGAAATTTCCCAGTGCATTTTTCCTGATCGTATTCAAAAGCTGTTTGTTGAACCTTGGATTGATCACTCTTGAGGCAAAATGCCCATGCCAGAAGAACGCCATCTTTTCCCTCATCTGTTCCTTACTGTTAACAATGGAATTCAGAAAGTTCAGATTCAGTTCATTATTCTGCTCCCTGTTAATCCTTTGCATTTCTTTTTTCTTATCTGCAGGAGCGGTACTGCTCATGTAATCAGTCACCGAAACCGGATCAGGAGTATCATAAGTAATTTCGCTGAAGCGGTCTTCTTTAAATAATTCATTCATTAACGTTTTAATGTTTTTGTTTTTCAAATCATCAATTTGATGAATACCAACACCAAAACCTGCACGCCAAAGAAGATGCTTGTTTTTTAATAATGAATCAGCCATCATGAAGAATTTATTTTTTGATGTATTTCAAAGAAAAAGGTTAAAAATAATAACGGGTTAAGGTTTGTTAATATTGTTTTTAAGGCTGGAAGTTTGGGGTTGGAAAGTTTTGTATCGTAGAAATAGAGTTGAATTTATGAAGTTGTATTTCTTCCAGCATCCAGCTTCCTTTCTTCCATCCTTTAATTCACTTTTTAGCTATCATTTTTTGATAAATTTTGTTAAACAAATATTTAAATTTTGTTAAAAATAATCATTTGATATTCATTGTTTTATGGATTTTTTGAATGTTAAAATCAAAGAAAAACCCTTGCTTGGCATGATTTTTACATCCTCTTGTTTAGTAAAATTAAAAAATTAGAGTTATGAAAATGTTTAAACAAGCAATAGTACTGGCTGGTATTTTAACAGCAGGTATCGCAAGCGCCCAAAGTTCTCAAATGAATAATATGATCAAGGTAGGTGCAAATGTTGGTTTAGCAGTTCCCGCAGATAATCTTTCCGCAGCAGTAGGAGTGGATGTAGCTTACCAGAACCTGATTACACCAGGATTCGGATTAGGTATCGCATCAGGATATACTCACTATTTCGGTAAAGAAAACAACGGATATAAAAACAATGATGTAGGAGTAGTTCCTGTAGCAGCTTTAATCAGAATTTATCCTAAACAAACAGGTTTCTATTTCGGAACAGACTTAGGATATGGTTTCCTTGTTGGAGACAAAACAGTGGCATCAAACACCAATGTTGAAAGAGCAAACGGAGGTTTTTACCTTAAGCCGGAGATCGGATATCACAACAGAGACTGGAATTTCTTCGTACAATATCAAAAGGTTTTTGTAGGGACAAAAGGAGATTTGCCGGGTCAGGACTATAATGTGGGGAATATCGGTGTAGGATTCGGTTACAATATTCCATTAGGAAAGTAGTTAGATTTAATATATAAACAATTATTAACCAAAACCTTTTCACGAAAGTGGAAAGGTTTTTTTGTTCTGTGCAGGATTTACAAAAACAATTATTATATTTGGTAAAATTTGAGGTTATGATTCTGAATCCAAAATTTCCACTTTATTTACCAGGAGTAGAGAACAGTAATAATGATAATGTTTCTATCATTGGAGCAAGTCTTCGTGAAGATATAACAATCTTAGGCTATTTTGTTTCCGGTAACGGAGGTCTTGAGATAAAAGTAGAAAATAAATTTGCAACCAAAGAGTATGCTTCTTTTTCAGATATTTTAAAGAAGTTTATTCAGGATAATCAGCTGGAAAATGTAAAACGTCTGGGAATGGCTGTGCCAGGTCCTGTACTTGACGGGAAAAGCAGTCCTGCAAGGCTGGGCTGGAATTTAGATGTAGCAGAATATGCCCGCGATTTCGGGTTTGAAAAAGTTGACATGCTGAATGACCTTGAAGCCTCTGCCTATGGAATGGCTCTTCTTGAAGATAATCATCTTGAAGCTATTTATACCAGCGGACATCTTGAAAAAGGAAACGTAGCGGTTCTTGCTCCCGGAAACGGATTAGGAGAAGCGGGATATTTCTTTGACGGAAAATACCTGAGACCTTTCGCAACAGAAGGAGGACATTCGGAATTTTCACCAAGAACCAACGTAGAAGTTGAGTTTTACCAGTTCTTAAATAATATATATGGTATTGTAAGCTGGGAAAATGTACTTTCGAAATCAGGATTATTCAATATCTACAGATTCTTAAGAGATGTGAAAAGACATCCTGAACCGGAATGGCTGGGAGAACGTCTTGCACAGGGAAATTTCGTGGAGGAATTATATAAAGCTGCTGTAGAGGAAAATGTACTGATCTGCAGAATCGCTTTAGATACTTTCCTTGAGTTTTTGGCAAGAGAAGCGAATAACTTAACTTTAAAATTAAAAGCTACCGGAGGACTACTGATTGCCGGAGATATTCCACAGATGATCACGGAATATATCGATAAGGCTAAATTCTATGAGAAATTCAAGATCAGTGATAAAATGGAGGGAATGCTTAAAAATATCCCCATCTATCTGGTTAAGCAAAATCATACCGCATTAAATGGTATAGCGCTTTATACCGCTTACTATCAGTTATAAAATCAAACTCCGGGTTTCTCCGGAGTTTTTTTATGGGATGATATTATTCATGAAAATAATAAATTTTATTGATATACATCAATGAAATCTATTGAATAAGATGCTACCTTTGTACTGTTAAATAAGTAAACAACTCTATTCAATGAAAAAAATATTTTTATTAGCAGTTTTAGCTGGTGGTTTAGCTTTCGGACAGTCAAAAAAAGTAGTAGCGTCTGATGTGCACTGGTGGGGATATAAAGTAGCAAAATCTGAGGCTAGCTCTCACGATGGTACTGTAAAAGTAAAGTCTGGAGACATGGTAATGAAAGGAAACCAATTGGTAGGCGGAAGCTTCGTATTGGATATGACTTCTATCAGCTCAACTGACCTTACAGGAGAATATCAGCAAAAATTAAACGGACACCTTAAGAATGGTGACTTCTTTGAAGTTGAAAAATTCCCAACTGCAAGCTTCAAAATTACAGGAGTAAAGAAAAACAACGATAAAGTGTATAACTCTCTTGTAACAGGAAACCTTACTGTAAAAGGAAAAACAAGCCCAATCTCTTTCCCTGCTAAGATTTCTTACAGCAAAGGAGTAGTAAGTTTAGTATCAAACAAATTCTCTTTCGACAGACAAAAATTTGACGTAGCTTACAAGTCTACCATGCAGGATGTTTTTGTGAAAGATGATATTGATATGCTTGTAAAGGTAACTGCTCAATAAATTAATCAAAAAAAGATTATTAAAAGTGTAGAAGTTCTACACTTTTTTTTATTTTTGTTGAATTGTAAATAAAAAAGAATGAAAAGATTACTATTGTTTGCTATGGTGTGCGCAAGCATATCATTTGTTTCTGCCCAAAAGAAATTTGATAAGGTGGCTAAAGTGACTTCATCAGAGATCAGATGGTGGGGGTATAAAGTGGTAAAAACCGAAGAAACTTCCCACTCAGGAACAGTAAAGTTAAAAAGCGGAAAATTCAACTTTGACCATACGGTTCTGGTAGATGGAGAGTTTGTAATAGATATGAGAAGTATGATGGCGGGAGATGTTTCTGACGAAGATCAAATCAAGCTTACTAACGATTTGAAAAGCTCGAACTTCTTTGAAGTAAAAAAATTCCCTATTGCAAAATTCCATTTGACTAAAATTATTCCTTTAGCAAACAGTGAATACAATTCAACAGTATACGGTGACCTTACCCTTAAAGGAGTGAGAAAAACAATCTCTTTCCCTGCGAATGTATACGTTACTCAGTTTACCACATCTATTGAGTCTGCAAAGTTCTCTCTGAACAGAAGAGACTTTAAAGTATTCTATCAGTCTTCATTGAAAGATTATTTCATTAAGAACGAAATGGATATTCAGTTCAAAGTGACTACTGAAATGCTGGATAACGAAAATAGAATTCAGAAGAAGAAAAAATAAGATCCAATATGATCAATATAGAAATGAGATGTTCCTGGGAACGTCTCATTTTTTTTGCAGCTATTCTCTGTTTCCCGGTATTTTTATAAATTAGTAGTATGAAAATTTATATCGTAAGCGGTCTGGGAGCAGACTTCAAGGTACTTGAAAGAATAGAGTTTCCCAAACACTGTGAATTGATTTTTATAGACTGGCTTATTCCTGAAAAAAATGAGCCTTTCGATGCCTATGTTAAAAGAATGGCGGAGAAAGTAGATGACTCAGAGCCGTTCTGCCTGTTGGGTTATTCTTTTGGAGGAATTATTGTACAGGAGATTAATCAATTAAAACCGGCAGAGAAAGTGGTGATCCTTGGAAGTATAAAATCTGATAAGGAAAAGTCCAAATTCATAAAGACCGGAGAGGTGACCAAAATCCCGAGGATACTTCCTGTAGGTTTGTTCAATGATAAAGCAGCCAATGTATATGCTGTTGTCCGAAAGCTGTTTGATCCAAAAAATCCAAAACTGTTACAATATTTCAAAGTAAGAGATCCTTATTACCTGAAATGGTCTGTAGAAAAAGTTTCCGAGTGGAAGTTTGAAGAAAATCCTAATGTGATTCAGATTCTTGGTGATAAAGACATCGTTTTCCCTATCCGTTATTCCCATCCGGATTATGTGGTGAAGGGAGGAACGCATCTTTTTCCTGCTACAAAATCTAAAGAAGTTTCTAAAATACTGAAAGAGGTGTTTTGTTAGAATTTATAATATTATTTATTAAATAGTGTTTTTTTTAGGGGTGTTGTGATTTAAAATATGGTTTTTATGGAATTTATATTTAAATTTGATAGGGTTAAATATAAATTTTATGAAAATAGGATTAAAATGGATCGTTTCATTCTCAATTATCGCGCTCGTTGCAATTGGAGGTTTGTTCTGGAATCCGGTTGCCGATATTCCTAATACAGGAGAATTTTTAAGCGAAGATAAAATTGTAGGAGCCGATGTAGCCTGGATTCTGGCTGCAGCTGGACTTGTTTTGCTGATGACCCCTGGACTTTCCTTTTTTTATGGAGGAATGGTTGGGAAGAAAAATGTGATTTCTACGATGTTGCAGAGCTTTATTGCTTTAGGAGTCATCTCTATGGTCTGGGTAGTAGTCGGTTTTTCTTTATCCTTCGGTGAGTCTCTGGGAATTACTATTGCCGGAAAACATTATGGGATTGTCGGAAATCCATTAAGCTATCCTTTCTTTAGCGGAGTAGGAAATCTGCCTCATAAGTTGATGGCCCCTACGATTCCTTTTATCCTGTTTGCTTTGTTTCAGATGAAGTTTGCAGTTATTACTCCGGCTATTATTACCGGATCTTTTGCGGAAAGGGTTCGTTTTATCTCTTATTTACTGTTCATCATTCTTTTCAGCATCTTTATTTATACACCGCTTTGTCATATGGTGTGGCATCCTGATGGTCTTTTAAACAAATATTTTGGAGTAAAAGACTTTGCAGGCGGAACGGTGGTGCATATGAGTGCCGGTTTTGCTGCACTTGCAGGAGCTTTGGTAGTAGGAAACCGAAAAAATCCGCATCATGAGCCTTCCAATATTCCGTATGTACTTTTAGGAACAGGAATGTTGTGGTTCGGATGGTTTGGGTTTAATGCAGGATCTGCTTTGAGTGCTTCTGCCTCTGCTGCTACAGCCTTTGGAACAACTACTATTGCCTCTGCTTCAGCAATGATGACCTGGATCTTTTTTGACCGAATCAATGGGAGAAGTGTTTCGGCTTTGGGAGCCTGTATCGGGGCAGTAGTCGGACTGGTGGCCATTACTCCTGGATGTGGTTTTGTAAGCATTCAGGAAAGTCTTTTTATCGGGTTTATTACTGCTATCGTCTCAAATGTGATGGTCAACTGGAAAGGATTAAAGAAAATAGATGATACACTGGATGTTTTTGCCTGTCATGGAGTAGGAGGGATTATGGGAATGATTCTTACGGCTGTCTTTGCTCATGGGGAAAATGCCAGTCTGCTTCATGGAGGAATTGAAGTTTTTCTTCATCATATGGCCGCCTTGGTCTTGGTTTCTGTTTTTACATTTTTTGGATCATTCATTTTATATAAACTTACCGATTCAATAATTACCTTAAGAGTTTCTGAAGAGTCTGAAAATAAAGGGCTTGATTTGTCGCAGCATGAGGAAAGTTTCAGTTGATAAAAAACAGGGCATATTGATGACTTAATGCCCTGAAAACCTATAAAAGTTTAAAAAAATTCACGATCCTAATGAATAGAATGAATCGTTTCAAAGATTTTATTTTTTGAATTTTCAAAAATTTCACCTCCAAATTCTTCATTGTCTAAGGAATGAATGGTAACATCATTTACCCCCATAATTCCGAAAATATGTTTCAGATAAGTCGTTTGAAAATTGATGTGGCCATTTTTTTCATTTTCTCCATATCCTGTGTCTCCACGGGTGGAAAGGATAAACATTTTCTTGTGTTCTAGAAGCCCTACATAATCTCCATCCGGAACTCCTGATCTGAATTTCCAGGTTTCATTGATCCTCATTACCTGATCAATATAAGCTTTTAAACCGCCTGGAATAGACCAGTTATACATGGGAGTTCCAATGACATAGATATCATGTTCTTTGAGTTCTTGTACCAGTTCATTACTGAGTTGTAAAGCTTTTTGGCTGGTTTCCGTCCTGTCCAGAGGTTTTTTAAATGCTCCTGCAATCCAGGATTCATCGATATTGGGAATAGGATCAATTCCGGTTTCCCGCCAGGTAAATGTATCCTGAGGGTACTTGGTTTTCCAGTTTTCAACAAATAACTGGGTGAGCTTTCTGCTGTAAGATCTTTCGTTTCTTACACTTGCATTGATAATCAGTATTTTCATTTGCTATCATTTATACCAGCAAAATTTCTGATTATTTATGCCATGGAAATTGATCTAGTTCAAGAGGATTTATTTTTTTTCCGAATTCTGCTTATAAATTCTGCAGATACTCCCAGGTAAGAAGCAATGAGATATTGTGGAACTCTGGATGCAATATTGGGATAGGTCTCCAGGAAATCATAATATTTTTGCTCAGCTTTGTACATATGATTAAACACCACTCTTTTCTCGAGTGTTCCGAGATAGCCTTCCAAAATAATCCTGAAATATTTTTCTAAAGATGGAATTTCCTCCAGCATTTTTTGAAAAGACTGATGGCTGATCTGTAAAAGGCGGGTTTTTTCAACAGCCTGTATGTTGTAGATGGAAGTTTTTTGTTTTGAAAAGCTGGCAATATCTGTTGCCCACCAATGGTCAATCGCTAAAAAAAGAATTTCTTCATTTCCATTATCAGCATTGATGCAGAATGCTTTCAATACACCCGAAACAATATAGCTGTCATGGCGGCATACTTCCCCGTTCCTTAAAAGAAATTCTCCTTTTTCCAGTGTTCTTTCCGTCCAGAAACTTTTAAAAATGGAAATTTCTTCCGGGCTTAATTTAATGTGTTGTGAAATATTTTTAATTAATGTTTCCATTTAAAAAAATGATTAAAAAGAAAAATATAAAGATAGATTTGGCTGACATTTATACAACCTGCTCATTTACAAAAATACTTATTTTATGGAGTGTCAAAACCAAATAAATCTAAGATTTTGCTATGCATATATTAGGATTTATCATGTATCTTTGTTTTTGAGGAAAATGACGAATCATTTATGGAATCAATATCGGTTTTTGAAATTATTAAAGTAGGAATAGGTCCTTCCAGTTCGCATACGATGGGACCTTGGAATGCTGCAGCAGCATTTATCAGGATTATTAAAAGAGAAAGATCAATCGAAGAAGTTAAAGAGGTTTTTCTTGAATTTTTTGGCTCACTTGCCAAAACGGGGATTGGGCACGGAACTGATATTGCCGGAATGCTTGGGTTGAACGGAGAAGATTTTAAGACGATTAATACTTCAAAAATTGATGAGAAAATAGAGTATATCAAAAGTACTCAAACCCTTAATTTGGGAGGGGAGAAGGTGATTCCATTTGTTTACGGGCATCATTTGATTCTCAATATGAAAAAGAGCCTTGATTTTCATCCCAACGGAATGATTTTCAGAGCTGTTTTTGAAGACGGAACTGAGCTTGTACAGGATTTTTATTCTGTAGGAGGTGGTTTTATTGCCAGCCAGGAAAAAAACTCAATTCAAAAGCAGTGTGTTCGTACATTGTATCCTTGTCATAAAGCTTCGGATATTGCAAAATATTGTGAGAAACTGGGATTTGATAAAATTTCAGATTTGATTTTCATGAATGAAGAAAGCTGGAGGACTCAGGAAGAAACGAGACAGGAAGCGCTTTACATCTGGCAGCAGATTAAAGAATGTATTTACAAAGGAGTAAATAAGGAAGGAATTCTTCCGGGTGGACTGAATGTTACCCGAAGAGCTGCAGGAATCAACAGAAAACTGCTGGGAGACAAAATTTATAAAAATAAAGACGAATGGTTCCAGCAGGTGGTGGATGCTGAGGAGAACTTCACCAATATTAACAAATGGATTGCCTGTTTTGCTCTGGCAGTGAATGAAGAAAATGCAAGTTTCGGAAGGATTATTACTGCACCTACTAATGGAGCGAGTGGAGTAATTCCGGCGGTATTGATGTATTCTCAAGCATTTACACCATTTATCAGTGAAGATGATATCGTGAGATTCTTGCTTGTAGCTGGAGAAATCGGGACATTATTCAAGAAAAATGCAACCATTTCTGCTGCAATGGGAGGATGTCAGGCGGAAATTGGAGTTTCTTCTGCAATGGCAGCTGCCGGACTTACAGAAATTCTGGGAGGAAGCGTAGGCCAGGTATTGATGGCGGCAGAAATTGCCATGGAACATCACCTTGGATTAACATGTGATCCCATCAAAGGATTGGTGCAGATCCCATGTATTGAAAGAAATACGATGGGAGCTATGAAAGCCATTACTGCAGCCAATATTGCCTTGGAAAGTGATCCTACCAAAGCTAAAGTAACATTGGATGAGGTGATTCTGACAATGTGGGAAACCGCTCAGTCGATGAGTGACCGTTTTAAAGAAACTTCGGAAGGAGGATTAGCCATTGCGGTGAACGTTCCGGAATGTTAATAGAAATAACACCGTTTTAAAAATATAAAACCCTTAGACATTACTGACTAAGGGTTTCTTAATAAAATAAAAGTAAAAACCACTGGGCTTTTAGTATCGTATAAAGAGATTTTATCTTAAAATTCCTCTGATCCTGTTGGCATTGGTGATCAGTTCTTCAAGGTATTCATAGTTCTCTTTTTCAAGGGCAGATTTGAATTTTCTAAGCTGGGAGATATGTTCATTCAGTACATCCAACACATTTTCTTTGTTTTGCTTAAAAATTGGAACCCACATTTCAGGATGCGACTTGGCAAGACGTACTGTGCTTGAAAAACCGGAACTCGCAAGCTGGAAAATAGTTTCCTCTTCACGTTCTTTTTCCAATACGGTATTAGCAAGGGCATAAGATGTAATATGGGAGATATGAGAGATGTAAGCAGTGTGAACATCGTGATCTTGTGCATCCATGTAAATCATGTGCATGTCAAGGGCATTCACTACCTTTTCAACAGTACTCAATGCATCGTCCGCAGATTCTTCTTTGTTGCATATTACACCTGCTTTTCCAGAGAAACTTTCTGCAATGGCAGATTTTGGACCATTGTTTTCTGTTCCCCACATCGGGTGAAAGGCCACAAACCTTGAACGTTTCGGATGGTCTTTCACAGCATTTACAATTCCTGCTTTGGTAGAGCCTGCATCCATTACGGTCTGCTGATCAGACACAAGGTCTAAAACAGTTGGCAGTAATTTTCTGGCAGCATCTACAGGAATGGCAAGAATAATCAGATCCGAATTTTTAATTCCATGCTCCAGATCTACTCCGGCATCAATTATTTTCAGGTCTAATGCGTCACTGATATGCTGTGTATTGTTATCGATTCCGTAGATGAAGCTGGCCAGGTTTTTTTCTCTTAATTTCAAAGCCATCGAACCTCCGATTAATCCTACTCCAATAATACTTATTTTCATCTTTTTACATTTTTTAAAATAAAAAAAACCTCGTCCCTAGGACGAGGTTTTAAATTATATTCATAAGAATCCCTATCCCAGAGCTGAGGTAAAAATTCTATAATAATATGTTCCGTTGTTAAAATTCACAAGGCAAAGGTAAAAATATTTTTCAAATGAAACGAAATTTCTTTTCTAAATTATATATAGATGGCATTAATTGGTGGTGTGGGTTTAGGTTTTAGCCTTGTTATTCGGGGTTAACAGCTCATCTTTTATTAACTTGAGTTTGAAATTTCTGAATAAGCCTGGTTTCAAATGCTAAAATATCTTCTGGAATCTTTGAAGTCTCAATTTTTCCTATTTGTTTCCATTTATTCTTTTCATATAAATAGAATGTTGTTTTTGCATTTTGTTTTGGTTCAAATTCTCCATCTTCTCCACCTGTATAAGTGATGAATTCACTAGGTAAGTAAGAAGCAACTATATAATAATCATTTTCTTTAATGAGTTTTTTTATGGCTTTTGAATTTTGGGCATCATTTTCAGGATTAGTAGATTTAGAAAAAAAACCTTTCGAATTATTAGGGCTCCAAAAATATTGAGTTTCATTACTTTTCCCGATAAAATCTACACTGAAAACACCCATTTTTTTATCCGAATAAGTGTATGTTGGATAAGGATTGGAGATATCTGGAATGAAAAAACCGGTTGACTGATATTTAGTATCCAGAAAATTTATGTAATCATTTTTCTCTTTTTGACCTTTACAGCCATAAAAGAAAAAGATAAGAAGGAATAAAATTAAAAAAGGTTTCATCATTTGCTAGTGTATTTATTCTGATTTTATTCTGCTTTTGTGAACATATCCCTTTTTACCTTCTTTAGAAATTACTAGCCACCAATCTCCATTTTGATCTAAAACTTCAACTTGTTCACCTGTGTTTATTTTTTGTAGAGTTTGAGATGATGTATTTTTATCTTTTCTTAGATTGGTAAATCCATCACTATCTTGAATGATAAAATTGGTATTGTTCTCGTTTTGGTAAATATATTTCACATAGTTTTTTAAAGTAGGTAAATCATAAAAATTGTTTTTTTCAAGATTTGATTTATATTTTGGATTTTTATTTAAATAGCTTTCAATATTACCTTGTATTCCAATTCTTAATTCTCTCTCAAATAAGTAAGATATTGTTTTTTCAGGTTCAAAATATTCTTTTGGAGATGATGATATTTTACTTATAATATCACCTATTCTTAAATAACCATTACCTTCTTTAGCATAAGAAAAGTCTTCAACTTTACCTTTGTAAATAATGGTTTCTATATCGTCAAATATTTGTTTTTTCAATTTTTTATAGCCGCCAGAATCTATAAAGATTAACTGCTCCATATCGGAAAGGCTATTAAAATCGAATTTTTTAAATACTGATTCTACAAGCTTTTTATCCTTATTGTATCCATAGTAAACAACTAAATCGTATAAAAGATTGGAATTGTTTGTTTGCAGCCAAACATAGGATACGGGAGTATTATAAAATATATAAGAATTAAAATGATATAACATGTCAGGATTTATAAACTCTGGTTCGGTAGCACCAGCGTCCTGAATGAAAATAAATTTATTTTCTTTAATAGCTATCTCCGGAAACATTGCTGGACGCAAAGCAATTATGGAATTTTTGTAATCTTTTAAATTGAAAGAAAATATATCCAAAATTTTTTGATTAAAGGTATTTTCATCAGGAAATTGAAATTTTCTTTGCTCTAGTATTTTTTTCGCTTTATTGATAAATTCAGGAGACATGTCATCATAGTTTGATTTTGTGCCGTCCCCTTCATCTGTAATATTATAAGGTGCTGTTTTTAAAGAATTCATATCTTCTTTTGTTTCTTTAATTTTTTGTGATTTATTTTCTTGCCCATTACATGATATGAAAAGAGACAAGCCTGCTAATAAGTAAGGTGTAATATTTTTCATTTTCTTTTTTTTAAATTCCTGTCCATTTTTTAGTTCCAAAGCTGGAGTTGCTCCATGTAGATTCTTTCACCTTTCTTTCCTTAACAATAAAACGGACAGGTTTCTTATCATTTAAAGGCAAATCTGGTAAGTTGTCAATTAATTTCTGAACAGGACTTGTATCATTTCCTGAATTAAACGTAAAACATCCAACAGAAAAACGTGGAGTATAATGGTGTAAAGCTACTCCACCTCGTGTACCATCA
Source organism: Chryseobacterium culicis (assembly GCF_002979755.1). NCBI lineage: Bacteria > Pseudomonadati > Bacteroidota > Flavobacteriia > Flavobacteriales > Weeksellaceae > Chryseobacterium > Chryseobacterium culicis. Next base: position 250,130 of record NZ_PCPP01000004.1, read on the forward strand.
GGTCCGTCAATACCATTTTCAGCAGCAGCAGACTTGCTTTCAGAATCAATTACATATATTTTATATTTTTGGCCGGAAACACCTGGTACAAGGTAGTATTCTCCTGGTGGAATTTCATTATAGGTACCAAATCTCTTATCCGAATGTTTTAAAATTTTTCCTTTACTAGTAGAAGTCTGATGTGTATCTCTACTTAAATAAGTTACATAGTCTGCCTCAGGTAATTTATTGTTTTTTTCTAAATTATAATATGTGCTTAAACTCATATTTTTGTAGACGCTTGTTTTATACATTTTCCATGAAAACTCTGTAGGTTTAAAGGTATCATTTTCTATTTTTGTATCTGTACCAGAAACAACAACAACAGTTCCATCTTCCTTACCATTATTTACTTTTCCTGTAGGTTTGCATTTATCTACTTGAAGAATTTCTACAGCTTTTTTAAAGAATCTTTTTCGTTCATCTAAACCCACTAAAGCAGGATTGACAAGAGAGGTGACATTTGTTACCGCCTTATCACTTATTTCTGTGGCCTTACCACTGATGTTACCTCGTTTCCAAAATGCTAGTGCAGATAGCATGGAGTCCTCAGAGGAATTCACTAATTTATATGGATTATCATTATCTACCCAGGTAACATTTTTTCCAAATATATTTTTTGCAGTTTTCTGTATATTTAAATAATTATCTCTCCAGGTAATTTGTTTGAATCCTTTTCCGCTATATCGCCAGCCATCATCTTTATCAGTGTTATTTTTACCATTTGGATGAGTTTTTCCATAAATTGCATTTGCTACAGTTTTCCAATTTTTAGAATCTAAAGATAAATCTGAAAGTCTTTTAGCTTCTGCACGTTGCTTTTCTAAACTACCAAACTGCTTAAAATAAGAGAAAAATAATGTTCTCATTCTTTCAGGATCTCTGTACCTGAAAGCTTCTTGTAAATCATAAAATTTAGATTCCTGGCATAGTTGGGCAATAAAATGTGCTTTGGTAATACAAGTATTTATATCAGCTTTTTTTCTATAAGTATTTAGGAATGGTAATGCAGCTTTAATAAGTGAATCATCTTTTATAAGACATGTTTCGCTACCATTTTTATTTTTTTTGCTTACACATATTGATTTAATTTGTTCTAATGTTATATCTTTCTCACAATTCGGACATTTCCCATCTGTTGGTTTTGGCTGCTTCTGCACCCCCGCTGCACTCTTCACCTTCTCCACTTCCATCAAGCCCTCCGAATTTACCCCAAATTTCTGAGATTCAGCGGATAGTTCTTTAGAGATAATTTCTATAAAATAATTTTGTTTATCCGCATCCGGATCGCCGATACGAGAGTCTATTGCTTTTCCAAAAATATCTTTGCTAATGACAAATCCTGAAGTATCACATACATCGGCAGGAATTTTAATATTTCCACTTCTGTAGACTTCATCGTTGGAAGTGGTGTCATATTCCCAAACTACATACTGAATGTGTTTCCCCACCATATTTTTGGAGTGAATTCTTACCCTCACTTTATCTCCTACAGCGACTTTGGAAAGCTCTTTTCCGGTATCATCAATAAAAACAGCTTCTATAATATTTCCCTTAGGATCGGGTTGTTTGGGTGCACCTCCTTGTCCTGACGGGAATTTTGGAGTGTCTTTCTGAGGCTGTGGTTTAGGCTTGGGTTGATTTTGAGGTTGTCCTTTATAATCCGGATTGGCAACATCTACATTCACCTGGCTGGCTCCCTGAATTTTCCCTGAGTAAGTTGCTGTAACATAGTATTCATGATGGGTTCCTTCATTTTTATCCCCTCTCATCATAAACTGATTGGCTACCTGACGAAGAATTTTTTCATCAGACATCAGAGGAATTGGCACTTCTGCAATCCCTTTTTCATTCACCCGTGCTTTGTAGCTGCGGGTATGACGGTTATTTTTATTGATGACCGGATCATGGCCTTTGCCTGGAGCATCATCTTCCCAAAGATGAAATTCTATTTCCTTATTGAACATGGCGATGCAGTGAGCCTGTGCAATAAGAGTATCACGATAGCTGGCTTTATTGACATCTTTTGCCCCTCTGTTAAAAAGGATTACTTTATCTATTTTTGAAACTTTATCACTGGTAGGAATCAGTATAAAAGTACCCACCAGTTCTTTGGTAGCAGGAAGTCCGGGTAAAATCCCTTTTTTATTTTCATAGACTTTCATCTGAAATTCTATTCCCAGTGCTATTTCTCCAAATTTGTAGGTTACTTTTTCGCCTTTTTTAGGCTGGCTGGTAATGTCTTTCCAGATTCCGTTTTTTTGTTTCTTATAAAGATGCCATTCATATTCTCCTTTCAACCCGAATGAAAGGCCGGAAGGTTGTATTTCGTAGGGATAGGTTTTCCCTACCATAGGATTCTGATTTCCGATAATATTTCCTGTCATGGCTTAGCTGTAATAAAGTTCGTCTGTACCTTTTGTATCCTCCTTGAATGCATCAAAATCTATAACAGGGTTGTAGACTTGCTGTTCTTGCGTATTTGCTTTCCCAACCTGGCTTTTGCTGGTTTCACTTTGCTGGCCATGTTTGAGAATGGTAATTTTCCCTCCTGTGCTGCACATGAGTTCTGAGATCTCTGTAAGGCAGCTTTTTTCCATGACTTTTACTTTCTCATACGTTTTCTGCCATTTTCCTGCAGGAGCATAGGCACAGGGAAGGTATCCGCCGGAAGTAGGCTTTAGTTTGCATTGTCCAAAGGGTTGTGCTGCCGGATCAAGCTGAAGATCATCCTCTGTTACTGCCAGATAATCGGCGTTTCCTTCTTCATCATTCCAGTAATGCTTTTGATGGCTGGTAACTTTAAATTTTGGAAATTTGAAACCCTGATTACACTTTACAGTTCCTTTTTGCACAATGAAATATTTTCCTTCATGAGGAGTGGATCCGCTGCCTTCTTTTGTATCTTTTTTTTCCTCTTTATCGGATTGCTGATTAGTTTTTTCAGAGGATTGCTCTTCGCTTTTTATTTGTTCTTCCGAAGGATTTTCTTCGCCGGAGCTTATCTCATCTGTAGTTTCTTCCTGTGAAGCGTCAGAAATATTCTGAGTCTGAGTTTCGTTTGCCATAAGCTGTGGATCTTCCGGAATACAAATTGTTTTTCCGGGAACAGGTTCCTGCATAACGTCTTCCGGCGGGCAGTGGAGATTATGATAGGTTTTTAAAACACCCTCATTTTTCAGCTTAAACTGCCGGGCCAGCGAACTGAATGTATCGCCTTTTTGTGTGACATAATTTTTCATATTATCCTTGTGTTATATTGATGTGATGTTGGTGTATCAACTCTTCTTCATGACTGAGTAACACCGAAGCTTTAGCCTGAAGAAGATTCTTATTTTTTTTGTGAGTGAGGTATTCCAGTATAATAGTTCCTGATGCAGGTTCAGAAGCAGGTTTCTGAAGTTTAATGCCCCGCATGAGCTCTTGGGGCGTACATAATTCAATGATTTTACCCTTTAAAATGGTCAAAATAGAGTCTGCATCTTCATTTTCCTGGTCAGTATTGATTTCACACTGTACAGGAAATGAATTCTGTAAAAGATAAAAAGGTTCTTTCCACTTTGTTTTCTTCTGAAACCAGTCTGTTTTCGGAAATAATGTCTGAAACAGGAGCGTATTCTTGAATTGTTGCAATAAAAATAATTCATCCTGAATACCTCTTTCAAACATATTCATATAGTTTTGAGCAACTTCACCTACGTAAAATTCTTCAAGTTCTTTGCGCTGTCCGGAAAATATTTCTACCATTTTCTTATGGTTTGCAAATCCTGTGATTGTGCCTTGTTTATTCATTGTAAATTCAAGAGGCATAATACTTTGCATACACGCAATAGAAAGACTGCTTACTTTATCATCGGGTGTATTTCCCTTGGAGGTAAAATCTTTCTGAAGATAGCTCAGGATGTACTGATCTGTATTTTTGTTTTTGTGAAGGTCAAGATGAACCGTATAATGAATGTTCACCGGAGATTCAAATGGACTTTCAAAAGTTTCCTGAACAGTATAGGTGTTAGCAAAAAAAGAATCTGACAACTGGGCAGGAAGATTTTCTTTCCTTTTCTTTTCCTTTTGCGCTTCGGTCTTGAAGTCAGTAGGAACATAGATTTTTTTAACATCATTAAGATTTTCAAACCAGACTGTATCCATCTTTTGACAATGAGAATTGTGAAAGAGCTTTAGTTCCTCACTGGTCATGCCCAGCCGGGAAGCGATAGAGGTCAGCGTGTCTCCATTTCGTACCTGATATTGTAAGAAATCAATTTCCATCCAATGTGAATTATCCTATAAAGCTATTAAAAAACTCAATTTGAAATTAATTTTAAGGGTTAAATTTTAGAAATTGTAGTAGAATTACGACATGGAAAAACGATGGAATTAACATTTAATAAACAGGCTGGATTTCAACGGAATGATAAGCTACATGGATAATCCATCATTTCAATTGTGTTATTCCGTAGGAATCTAAGCAATGATTATCATCCGCAGGTTAAAAATAAAAGTTTAGCAGTTGCTTAATATAAGTGAAGTATTTATTAGTAATTTTAAACTTGTAATAAAACAGCCATGAAGAATAGATTTTTATACGGAGTTTTCATCGTATTGACTGGTTTAAGTTTGGGAAATGCTCAGGAATTTAGAGAGCAGTCTTCTGTTTTTTTCACTACTAAAGCAAAAGATACGGTAAAAATTAAAGAAACATTTAACGAAAAGGATACTGCCAAAACTGAAGATTTAAAAGACCGATTGAAACCTATTCAGGCCAATTTTAAAAGAATCAACTCAATGACAAAATGGACTTCTGTTAAAAATAGAAGTATTGAAGGGGAGTCAGCAGAAGGTGGGGAAGCTGTATTTTATTACACCCATAAAAACCTGGAAAAAGTGATCGCTAGACATTACGGAGAAATGGGGCAGGTACTGATAGAATATTATCTGTTGAATGGACAACTATCTTTTGTTTTTGAGAAAGAATACAGGTATAACCGACCGCTTTTTTATGATACCAAAGCAATGAAAGAGAATAAGGATACGGAAGCCTTTGATTTTAAGAAGTCAGAAATTACTTTAACCCGGAATTATTTTGAAAACGGAAATATAATTCTGATCAATAATACTGCGGGGCGCGGATTTACTATCAGTGCGGACTATCCGGCTGAACAGGAGAAAAGTATAACAGAGGATTTTAAAAGACTCCTGAAACTGGCCGAATAATACTACCTTATTTCTGTTGATCAGCTTTGATAATATTAAGCCTTTCTTCAACCTCATTGATTCTTTTAAGCCAATAATTAATTCCTTCCTGATTGGTCACCGTTTCTTTAAAAGCATTCCGGCTGACCGCCCATAGGTGTGAGCTGTTTTTTTGATAATCCAGTTCGCGTTCTTTTTTATTTTCAGGTTCTATACGGTATCTCCAGAATACCAAAGCGTGCATATATTCTGAACGGATTTTTTCCAGATAGTTGATAATAGCCTTGCGATCCTGAGGAATATATCCCGGGCCAGAGCAACCACAAGAATGGAATGTGATTCCAACAGTATATAAGTCCTTGATATGAGCCCATTGTTTATCATCATTTTTTGCCGGCGATTTAAAATCAAGTCCCATATTGGCCATCAGATTTCCACATTCCGGACATTTAGCTTCTACCGAGGTTTTAGAATCTCGGTTCACATCTGCTAAGAGGCGTCGTTTGAATGTTTTCTGGCAGTTGAAACAGGCATAATGACCTTTGTAAACCATCATGGAGTATCGGCACATAGTATTATCTTATTCTTTGGTTATAAGTTATTTTTTATTTGTTTTCTCCTCTTCATTCCAATTGATTCCCATTAGGCTGCTGGCACTTCTCGGATCGTAGACCGACCATACATTTCCCCAGGGAAAGTTGAAGCTGCAGCTTGGGTAAGGTGTTTTCTTTTTTTGGGTGGGCGGCCTTTCAAGAATCTGTGTCAGAAATGTGTTGTTCCTGTGGAATACCTTCATTTCTTTTTCTTCTGTCCAATCCTTCCAGTCTTTTGCATCATTGCTTTCCCAGGTATTCATATGAATGAGATCCAGCTGTTCTCCGAAAAAACATACACTGAAAGATACCTGATAGCCTGTAATTTCTATACTTTTAAAATAATACCAAAAATATCCGGTTTTTACATCCCAAATCTTATGATACTTTTCTTTATAAAAATCAGTCTGTTTCAGCTGATCAAGACTCATCCCACGATAGAGCTTTGTATTGAAGGCTTCAAGCTCTATAACTCCATTTTCACTGTTAATCAGCATGTCCCAAAAAATTGAAGCTATAAATATACCCGTTTTTTCTTTACAGACAACGAATAATATTTACAGCTTCAAATAGAAATAGAAATATCGGTGTGTTATTGTGTTATGGATTTGATATTATTAAGGTGGATGGGATATCAGAAAGCCAGAGACTTTTTGTGTCTATCAGATTTTTCCAGCTTTTGCTGCTGATCAGCATCAGATCCTGAGAGTTTAAAAATTCTTTCTCAATCTTTTTCTCATTGTACAGGGTAATATGATTAGGAGCTACCTGTTCGATACTTCTGATCAGTTCTTTCACCTCGATATTGTTTCGGATCTGTCCCGCGGCATCCAGAATAATAATCTGAGAATTATTGTTATTGATAAGCCTTTTAGCATATTCAAGAAGATAAAAATCACTCAGATTAAAGATGGGAACAAATACTTTGTCTGCTGCTTTAAAATCTTTTTCTACCAAAATTCCCACAGGAATATTGGTTTTATCCAGGATCTGAAGGGTGAAATCGTCAAAAGGCGAATTGTTGAATATATTTCCTTTCCCTTTTACGGTATTCAGAAGCTTTTCCGGATTAATAATCTTGGTGGTAAAACCTAATAATCGTCCCAGTAAACTACCTTCATACATTGATTTTCCAAGCATGATCAGAAGGAGGTCATAATGTCCTTTATTGGTAATGCTCGTAAGATCACTTTCTATATCAGTAGAGGCTTTGAAGAGCGTGGTTACTTCCAGATTCAGATCATGAGAGGTTTCAATCACATTCTGGAATTGAGAATCCTCATACTCGTTGATGTCATAGGCATGCATTTCATCTACCGGAGCAATATTCATCGCGGTGATGGTTTTATTGCCATTCATTTTATGGGTAAAGTTGTGAGCCAGTTTTAAGAGAGTGCTTCCAGATTCCGGTTTATCGAAAGAGAGGAGAACACGGTACTTGGAATCATTTTCAGGAACCTTTTCATCCTGATTCTTTTTAGATTTAAAAATAAAATTAATAAAGTCAAGAGCTGGCCCCGTCATAAAAGTAGTGAATAACGCCATGATCACAAGCATTGCAAAAATCTCCGGACTTAAAACCCCAAGGTCGTATCCGATGTTCAGTACAATAAGTTCCATAAGCCCTCTTGTATTCATCAGAGCTCCGATCGTTAAGCTTTCTTTCCAGTTAATGCCCACAAACCTCGCTGTCAGGGCACTTCCTGCAAATTTTCCGAGTACGGCTGTCAGAATAATAAATCCTGCTGTCATCCAAAGATGGCTGTCATTTAAAAGTCCGATCTGGGTACGAAGTCCTGTAAATACGAAGAACAATGGAAGGAGAAGAACCAAAGCCACATCCTCTACTTTATCAATAAAGAGTGTACGGAACTTTGTATTTTCAGGCATAATCGCTCCTGCCATAAAAGCTCCGAATAAAGCGTGAATACCAATTACTTCAGTAGCATATGCAGATAAGATCAAGGTCAGGAAGAAAATGGCTACCATCGGTTTGCTGATCGTATTTTTTCCTGCCTGAAGATCTCCGATTCTTTTCAGGAATGGTCTGACAATTTTAATCATTAAAAATACATAGGCAATGGCCATGATGATCACATAGATGGAGCTTGCGAAAGAACCTGCTTTTACAATAGCAATTACTGCGGCAAGAATACACCATGCGGTAATATCATCTGCAGCGGCACAGGTAATAACAATGGTTCCCAGTTTGGTTTTCTGAAGATTTCTCTCCTGTACAATTCTTGCCAATACAGGGAAAGCCGTAATACTCATAGAAATCGCTATGAATAAAGCGAAGGAGGTAAACTGAATACCTTCCGGGGCAAATTCCTGATACACAAAATAAGAAAGGCCTATTCCCAGTGCAAAAGGAATAATAATACTGGCATGGCTGATCACCACGGCATCATGAGCTTTTTTTCTTAATACGCTCAGATCTAGTTCCATTCCTACGATATACATAAAAAGGATAAGCCCAATCTGACTTAGAAATTGCAGGTTGCCTAATGATTCTTTAGGAAAAAGAAAGGCTGAAAACTCGGGAAAGTACATTCCCACAAGTGATGGTCCCAGCACAATCCCTGCAATCATTTCTCCGATTACGGTTGGCTGTTTTATTTTCATACAAATCCATCCGAAAAGTCTTGCCGTCATAATAATGGTCACAATTTGAGCCAGTAATAAAGCAAGAGGATGATGAAGATTGGTTTTGAATGATTCCAGGAAATTTTCCCAGGTAGAGCCGCTGCTGGTATTGGCAACGATATTTTCTTTTACTTCCAGCGTCTGTCCTTCAATGATGAAATAATACATCAGAGTAGAAAAGACTGCGATGGTGGTAATGTAGAAAATTAAATTTTTATATTTCCCCAAATTCATGATTCCCATATTTTATGCAAAGTTGATAAGAATATCGTTATGTTAAATACTCCTTTTTTTAAAATGTAATGAATGTTCTAAAAAATGTAATAAAATCTATTGGTAAGGATCGTTGATTTCAATTCCTGTTTGCCGTTATGTTGTATTGCCAGGTTTTGGGATTATAAAATCAATTAATTCCGTGCAAAATTAAAAGGATTACCTACTGAAAAAGTGGAGTTGTAATGAAGGGAGTATATTCTGTAATGAAACCGGAAAGATTTGAAAAAGACCTATTTTCCGAAGAGTTCCATCAATGAGTTTTTATAAGCATCTCCAATCTGGAGTTTCAGAAAAGTATGATCTTCCGTAGGAATGGTGGTAATAATTTCGTTGGTTGAAAATACTTTAATAGAAGACAGTGCAATGATCTCTTTTTTGTTGACCTGAGCGAAGTCTTTTGCAGGAAGCATTTCCAGGAGGTTTTTAAAATTCAGGTTTTTTAATACGATCGTAGTGCCGTCGCTGAGGATAATATCTTTATCTCTGCTGTCTATCTCAGAGGTTTTGATATAAGAAATCTGCTCTGTGAATATAACCGTTTTCCCGATATTGGTATTCCATTCGATGAAAGTTTTTTTAGGTGCATTTTCCACCAGTTCTTTAGCTTTTTCGAAGGCCTGAATCAGTCTCTCTTTTTTGATCGGTTTTCTTACATAATCCACCACATTCAGGTCGAAAGCTTCGGCTGCATATTCTTTATAAGCGGTTGTAAAGATGATCTTTTTTGAACCTGAAATAATCTCAGCTACCTGAAGTCCTGTCATTCCAGGCATCTCGATATCCAGAATACACAAATTGCAGTCGAGGCTGTCGATTTCGTTCAGGAAAATTTTAGGATCATTGAATGCTTTTACCACTTCTACATTGTCGATTTGCTCGCATAGAAGTTTTAAATAGCTGATCGCCAGTAATTCATCATCCAGAATAACGCATTTTATCATAGAATTCTCCTAAATTGATTTTTAATTCTGCAGTAAAGATTCCGTTTTTTGAACTTTTTTCCAGCTGGTAATAAGTGCTGTAGATCATTTTAAGTCTCTGATCAAAAGACTGGCTTCCGAATCCGCTTTTTTCTTTTTCAAGAATATTTTTTAGTGAGGCTTTGTTGCTGACTTTCATGGTGAACATACCATTCTCAAGCTCCATATAGATGGAAATAAAAGAATCCTGAGCCAGGAAATCCGTATGTTTGAAAGCATTTTCAATAAGATCTACAGAGATCAGCGGAGCAAATACCTTTTCTTCATACAGAGCATCCGATTTATTAATTCTTGATTTGATTCTGAAATCAAAAAGGGGATTGATCTTGATTTTGTTGATCTCAATAAGGCTTAACGCAAAGTTCAGCTCTTCTTTCGGGCTGACGTACTTATTGTTGCTTTCATATAAAATATAATCCAGTACATTCGCCAGCTTATCCAGTGACATATAGGTCTGATAGGCATGAGACTGTACGGAATTGAGAATGTTTTTAAACAAATGCGGGTTCAGCTTTGTTCCGATGTGTTCCAAACGTACTTCATTCAGACGCTGTTCAATAAGTTTGTTGGTTTCCGATAGTTTGGTATTTCTCTGTTTCAGTTTCTGATTCTGGCTGAAGAGATAAATACTGGTGGTAAGAAAAAGGAAAATGGCAAAAACTCCGAAGAATATCAGATAATCATGAATCATGTAGTAATTGCCTTCCATAGCTTGTAGTTGCTGAAAACTATTTAAGTTTCTTAAGACCGTTTACCGTTACGGTTTCTTCACATTTTTCAAAAGTGATCTCGTAAGACGGATTTTTTTCAGGATAGATGATCAGATAATTCGGACATGGTTTTTTTTGTGCATGGCTGCGGTCAAAATCTACTTTTCCGTTGGTAATGATGCTGTCTTTTATAAATTTCTCATCAATCTTGTAGGCAGTCATTGCATTTTTAGCTTCTTCAGAATATTTGAATTCCTTGGAAAGACTTTCAGCAATCACACGGCTGTTGGGTAAATAACCGCTGCAGCTTGCGCCTTTTTTGTTTAAAATAAAAAATACGAGTAAAAGCCCCGGAACGAAGCCTATTGCATAAAATTTCAGTTTTTTCATTAGAAAATTAAAAGATTGATATCGTGGTACGTAAGTCCGAAACGGTCGCAGATGATTTTCTTGGTATGTCTTCCTTTGTACATATATAAGCTCTGCTTCATTTCGTTTTTGCGGATCAGCATATTTTCAAAGCCGCCCTCTTCGTCATAATTTAAAATATAGGAAAGGAAGAAATTCGAGATCGCTTTAGTCGTGGTTCTCGGCATTCTTGAAGTAAGGTTGGGAAGTCCGCAGTGGATAACACCGTGTTTGATAATGTAAGGATCTTCCATGGTAGTAAGTTCTGAAGTCTCAATAACTTTACCATTGTCTATGGTGATGTCAATAATGACACTGCCTTTTTTCATTTTCATGACCATATCTTCGGTAACGATAGGAGTCATATTTAATCTTGGTAACGCTCCAATCACTACATCAGCACGTCTTAAGCTTTTGCTGAGTTCTTTAGGATCTATAATGGAAGTAGGAACACGGCTGTCAACAATCGTATGAAGTCTTCTCAGTTTTGATAAAGAGTTGTCAAAAACCTTTACGCTGGCTCCTAAACCAATGGCTGCTTTTGTAGCAAATTCACCTACAATACCAGCTCCCAGGATTACGACTTCAGCAGGCCTTACTCCTGTAATTCCTCCAAGCATTAACCCGTTTGATAAGGCCAATAATTCCGAAGCATATAAAATAGAAACAGTTCCTGCAATTTCGCCTACTAATCTTACCAAAGCCAGCTGCTTATATTCATCAACGATAAATTCAAAAGCGATGGCATTTATTTTTTTCTCTGCAAGTTTTAAGAAATAATCCTTGTCTCGGAGATTGATCTGAAGTGCAGAAACAAGATATGTATTCGGTTTCATGTACTCAATTTCATCTTCTGTAGGAGGATTCACCTTCAGGATAAGATCCTGTCCGAAGGCTTCTTTAGGATCATTGGTGATCTTCGCCCCAGATTCGGAATACTGTAAATCTGTAAAAAATGAACCTTGTCCGGCCCCTGCTTCTATAATGATTTCATGGCCGTGCTCTACCAACACCTGTACGGCGTCCGGGGTGATGCAGGTTCTCCTTTCGTTGAGACAGGTCTCTTTAGGAATACCAATACTGAACTGTTTTCCTTTTTTTATAACATCCAATTTTTCCTCTTTCGGCATTAATTCTTCTTCTGTGAAAGGAGTAAAAATATTTGTACTCATCCTTAAATTAAATTATGTCTTACAGATTGTTTTTTACACTCAATTAATGAACAAAGATACATAATATTTAATCGAATGAAATTTCTCTTTTTTCACCTGTATTCACAATACTCATTGCGTGGTAGTTAAGGCCGTAAAGCTCCTCTTCATAGACTTCCGGCCATTCGATGATGCATAAAAAAGAATTGTCCAGGTATTCTTCAATTCCGATATCATACACTTCTTCAATGTTTTTCAAGCGGTAAAGATCAAAATGGTATACTTTTCCTTTTTCGGTATTGTATTCATTCACAATAGAGTAAGTGGGAGAGTTTACTTCATCTTTGCTGCCCATGTTTTTAAGCAGAAATTGTGTGAAAGTGGTTTTGCCTGCTCCCAGATTTCCTTTTAATAAAAGAATATTATGTTTTAATTGAGGAATGATGCTGTCAACAACTTCCTGCCAGTCTTCGATTGTATTTATAGTGAACTGCATATGCTAATTTGTTTTGCAAAAATAATGATTTATGAGTTTTTAATGAGAATTTAGAAGCTGGAAATTAGAAATTGCAAGCTGGAAGCCAGAAGCTGGAGGCTGGAAGTTAAAACAAAAACTTTTACATTCCCACTCTCAAACCAAACAGCATGACTTCCAAAACACGCAAACTCTCAAGCCCTCCGACTCTCTTACTAGAACTCTTCCAATTTCACCATAAAATACTTAATTTTACAGCATGATTTCCAAACAGACCATTGATAAGATATTCTCCACAATCCGCGTTGAAGAGATTGTGGGTGAATATGTGCAGTTGAAAAGAGCAGGGTCTAACTTTAAAGGACTCAGTCCGTTTCATGAAGAAAAGTCTCCAAGTTTTGTTGTGTCACCAAGCAAGCAGATCTGGAAAGATTTCTCAACAGGAAAAGGAGGAACTGCCATCTCTTTCCTTATGGAAATTGAGAACTTTACCTATCCTGAAGCACTTCGCCACGCTGCCAAGAAATACGGAATTGAAATTGAGGAAGATCAGCGTGAAATTTCTGAAGAAGCAAAAAATGCACAGACCGAAAAAGATCTGTTGTATAAGATTCATGAAGTTGCCAATACCTATTTTCAGGAGATTCTTTGGGATGATCATGAAGGGAGAAGTATAGGTCTTTCTTATTTTAAAGAAAGAGAGCTTAAGGACGATATTATCAAAAAATTCCAGCTGGGATATTCTCCGGAGAAAAAGAATGCTTTCACAGCATATGCACTGGAAAAAGGATATACGAAAGAAATTCTTGAAAGGTCAGGACTTTCTATTTTTCCTGAAAATACCCCTGCAGGGGTAGACCGTTTCAGGGAAAGGGTTATTTTCCCGATACATAGTTTTTCAGGAAGGGTTTTAGGTTTTGGAGCAAGGATTCTTAAGAATAATGTTAAAACGGCAAAATACCTCAACTCGCCGGAAACGGAGATCTATCATAAATCTAATGTTCTTTACGGATTAAACCAGAGTAAACAGGCCATTTCAAGAAAGAATGGCTGTCTTTTGGTGGAAGGATATATGGATGTGATTTCACTTCACATGTCCGGAATTGAAAATGTGGTGGCAAGTTCAGGAACGTCTTTGACTACTGAGCAGATCAAACTGATTAAGAGGCTTACCGAAAACGTAACCATTCTTTTTGATGGTGATAATGCTGGTATCAAAGCCAGTTTCCGAAGTATTGATATGCTTTTGACTGAAGGAATGAATATCCGTGTTTTACTTTTCCCTGATGGAGATGACCCGGATTCTTTTGCCAGAAAACATCCGCAGGAATATGTTGAAAAATATATTGAAAATGAAGCGATGGATTTCATCGACTTTAAAGCGGAAATTCTTTTAAAGGATATCGGAAATGATCCTATAAAAAAGGCTGAAGCCATCAGAGATATTGTAAAATCTGTTTCTTTTGTACAGAATGCCCTGAAAAGAGAGGTTTACCTTAAAGAGGTTTCCAACAAATTCGGACTTTCGGAGCAGAGTCTTTTCAATGAACTGGATGTTCAGAAGCAGATTACGCAGAATCAGACGCATCATGTACAGCAACAGCAGAAGGAGAAAACAGCAGCTCCAAAGATGGAGGTTGTTCCTTTAGATCAGGAAAAAGAAGATCCTTTTCTGTATGATGTATTGTTCATGGAGAATAAACTTGTTGAACACATGCTGGCATTTGGAGATATTATTCTGAAACGTAGAAATGAACAAGGTGAAGAATATCAGGTTACAGTAATTGAGGAAATCCTTCATCATTTTGAAGAAGAGCAGTATGTATTTTTAGTCAAAGGCAATGAAATCATCATCACTCAGGTGAGAGAAGGAATTCAAAAAGATGAGCTGAGAAGTGGAAACTTTTTTGTATCTTTTATGGATGAAGAGATTACCACGAAGGTTGTAGATGCTTTAATTCCGTTGGATGAGCTCGAAAACTGGGCTTCCAGAAATATTTATCCTCCTAATTACGGGGATAAGGTGGCAGATCAGATCAAAGGAGATATTCTATTGCATAAATACAGATATATTGATTATTTAATCAAAGAAACTGCTAAGGAGCTTGATCAGTACAGCAGTACAAATGAAGTAAAGTATTATGAGCTGATTAAAAAAATTACATTACTGAAACAGGCTTCCATTCGGTTGAGTAATATCATTGAGTATTCCCCTATCAAAGGAATTTATGTAGATCGAAATAGATAACCTGAAGTCAGATTTTTTTGTATTCTGTGACAAAAAGTCCTATAAAATTTTAGGAATAAATATTGTAATTTAAACTTCGAGAATAGTTAAAAATAATACATAATAGAAATATGGACATTAAAAAAGAATTCAGAGATTTCTCTGTAAAACATTTAGGAAACAACGGTTTGGTTACCGATCAGTATATGGGAATGTATGGCCCAACGAATCTTACTCCGTACATCATGGAAGAAAGAAGATTAAATGTTGCTCAAATGGACGTTTTCTCCCGTTTGATGATGGACAGAATTATCTTCCTTGGAACAGGGATTGATGATCAGGTAGCAAACATCGTTACAGCACAGCTTTTATTCTTAGAAAGTGCAGATCCTTCAAAAGATATTCAAATCTACATCAACTCTCCTGGCGGTAGCGTATATGCAGGTTTAGGTATTTATGACACCATGCAGATCATTAAACCGGATGTAGCAACAATTTGTACAGGGATGGCCGCTTCAATGGGAGCTGTATTATTGGTTGCCGGAGAAAAAGGAAAACGTTCTGCGCTTAAGCACTCAAGAGTAATGATTCACCAGCCTTCAGGAGGTGCTCAGGGAGTTGCTTCTGATATGGAGATCAACTTAAGAGAGATGTTGAAATTGAAACAGGAACTTTATGAAATCATTGGCCATCACTCAGGACAAACGTATGAGTGGGTTGAAAAATCTTCTGACAGAGATTACTGGATGACTTCTGAAGAAGCTAAAGGCTACGGAATGGTAGATGAGGTTCTACAAAGAGCTGTAGAGAAAAAATAATTGATTTTAATATCATAAGAAACCGTACCAAATAGGTGCGGTTTTTTTGTTGAATCATGAATTTTAAACTGTATTATCAGATGCTTAGATTCCTAAGAAATAAAACCATTGAAATGATCGTTTTACGGTACAGTTTGTCATTCAGAGGAGTTCATTCACCCTCATTTAAGAAGAAAAATTCTCGGGGTGGTTTTATTATACCCAAACAAAAAAGCGCCTCATGGCGCTTTTTCTATTTCTTAATAATTTTATGGAGTGTAGAACTATCATTTGTTTTAATCTCAACAAAATAAACTCCTGTCTGCAAGGCTTGAATATTAATCTTTGCCACCTGGGAAGTCTTTACTTTCTGTCCTGTAGCAGAATAAATATTCACTTCTTGCAGTTTCTCATCAGTTTCAACCTGAATAAAATCACTTGCCGGATTGGGATAAATACCGAATTTTTTCTTTGTAACTGATGAAGTACCTAATGTCAGTTGTGCTTCAGTTGGAGTAAATGGTCTTCTTTGTCCGAAGCTTAATCCCAACCAATCGTTATTGTTCAGCTGAACCTGAGAAAGACTTGCTTTCATTTGCCAGCTTGATAAATCTTTTCCTTTATACAATTTCCAGCTGTCTGATCCGGAAGTATTCCCGGTAAATGAATTTAATGATAAGTTAGAAATCTGATTGTTCGCTGATGTAAAATTAAAATAGGAAATCTGAGTCTGAACCAGCTGTAGAGCCTGCTCTGCAGTTATACTTCCATTATATTTAATTCCAAAAACAAAAGAATTGGCATTTCCATTGGCATTGTCTGTCCCAAAATCAATGACTATGAGGCTTTTATTATTTCCGGTTCCCACCCAATGAGTAACCTGAGAGGGAGTAAACCATGACGAACTATAAGCCGGAACGGGGGGAGAAGGAGGGATGTCATAATGATCAAGACCATATGAAACTCCATACCATTTTCCGTCCACTAAAGGAGTATAGCCTACACCATTGTTCCATGTCATGCCGGATGCGCTGGATCCGGACCATGTTATCCAGCTGTCGTCAATGGTGGATGTATGATGGTTATAATTCAGAATAGAAAGATATCCTGTGGGAATATCAACGTTCATTTGGGGTTCTGCTGCCACAATTGCATTGATAAGATCTTCCATCAATAAATCATTGCCATCAAAACGGTATCCCCATGCATAAGAATTAGGAGTACTGCTGTCATTAAAATCTGCAATGAAATAGGCCTTTTTAGAACCGGTTCCTACCCAAAATTTAATGTCGTTTTCTGTAAATTGGGCCGACAAGAGCTGCATACAAAGCAGTAAGAAAAAAAGATAAATCTTCCTCATGATATCATTAATTTAAAGTTTTATTCCCGAAACTTATCTTCAGGGGAGAAGTAATTCTTTCTCTGAAGTCAGTATTCTAAGGCAGGTCTCCTGGCTCACATCTTACAGCTTCCTTCCCGGATTTCCCTCCAGTGGATTATTATGCTATAAGTTTAAACAGTTTACAGTTGCGGGTACAGCTCAAGATTTGAATATTTTTCTCACCTGATTCCCTATTAATGAACATTGTTCAGCCTTAAAACGCTGCAAATATATCATATAAATTGATGAGTCTGTTTTGTGAATTATTTTTTTTTAAATATTCTTAATAAGTTGATTTTTAAATTATTAATTATTTGATTGTATTGTTATTGTATTGTTTTTAAATCCTGAATTTTTCTGTTTATATTCAATTCATTTTGTAGATTCTAATGTTAAAATACAATTATCATTATATTCAAGATGAGTTTACAATCAGTTTATACATTCGCAGCCATAAAATAGCATATGAAAAAATTACTATGGTCTGTTGGAGTACTGGCAGTATTGGCCTCATGTAAAAGTGATGATGACACAACAATCATTAATCAGGATATTAATTATTCCAAACTCCCTCAGGAATTTCCATTTACAAAACTGGCTACGATTAACGGAGTGGATGTTATCAACGGCGGATTTGGTTCCGGAGCAGCAGCTCACCCTACAAGAAAAGGTGAATTTTATGTCATTACAGACAGAGGGCCAAATACCGACTTCCAGAATGGGAAAAAGTTCTTAGCTCCTAACTTTACGCCAACGATTATGCATTTTAAAATTAATGCTGACGGGAATGTAGAGGTTATCAAATATATTAAGCTTAAAAATCCCTCAGGACAGCCAATTACAGGTCTTCCAAATCCTGTAGGAATGGGAAGTACAGGAGAAATCGCTTACGATGCTTCCGGAAATGTCTTAGGTACTGATCAGTACGGCCTTGACAGCGAAAGTATTGTTGCAGCTTCTGACGGCACATTCTGGGTTTCTGACGAATATGGCCCACACATCGTACATTATAGTGCTGACGGGATGGAGATGGAAAGAATAAGCCCGATTGGTGTAAATACAGGACCCAGAAAACTGCCTGCCGTTTTAGCCAAAAGAAGAGCCAACAGAGGGATGGAAGGACTATGCATTACTCCGGACGGAAGAACGCTTGTAGGAACCATACAGTCGATGATGTTGGTACCAAGCAAGGCATTGGCAACCAATACTACTTTAACGAGAATTGTCACATTTGATATTATTACAGGGCAGACCAAACAGTTTTTATATAAACAGGATGGAGGTGCTTCGGATTCGGTTTGCGATATTACGGCGTTAAGTAACAACGAATTTTTAGTGATCGAAAGAGACGGAAATTTTGGATCCCAGGGAGGAATTAAAAAAGTATACAGAATCAATCTGAGCAATGCAACGGATGTAAACGGACCAGATATTACTGCTGTGGACGGTATGAAAGTGAATGGAAAAGCTTTGGAACAATGCTCATGGGATGAAATTACCAATGCCGGAATAAAAGCTGTGACCAAAACATTGGCTGTTGATCTTGTTGCAAAACTGGGGTATGAGCATGATAAGTTTGAGGGGATCGTTTATTTGGGAAATAATAAACTGGCTGTTTTCAATGATGATGATTTTGGAGTAGTGGATAATGGAAGCGGAAATCCGAAAGCGAAAATTTTACCCAAAACAGGTAAAGTAGATAAAGGAACGATGTATGTTGTCGATATTCAATAATTAGATTTTTTAAACAGAAAACGGCGGAATCGAAGATACTGGTGCGCCTGAAATCAAATGAAAACCCTTAAAATGAGTTTCGTGTAATGATGGCTCTTTTCAGGGGTTTTCTGTTTAGTTACATTTCGTATTTACGTATTAAAACTTACTTTTTCATTGTTGAATTATTTTTCATTGTTTTAATAATATGTTTCAGTCTTAGCATAATGTAATAAAAATAAGCGATATGCATTTAGAACCCTCATTTTGGCGTGATTTAAAGGGTAAACCTAATCTTAATAGGGTTAAGCAAAAGTTTCAAAAGTTACTTGTAGATAATGATATGTTGCAAACAAAAGAGTATTTTAAAGACCTTTTAGATAGAAAATATGAACAGCTATTTTATGTGTGGTTGATGATGATATTCAAGATATAGAACAATGTATATATTGAAAAACTAATTGTTTGGATCACTGTAAAATTAAAATGATTGGCTTTACCATTCTGATATTACGGTAGAGCCAATCATTTGATTTTTTATTAGGAGCTACTAATAATTTAATCTGAATTTATTGCTTTGTCAAATGTATTACTTGATTAGTAGGCATAGTAGTTTGAAAATTGCTACAGTCCTGTGTTACAATATCATAATCTGGGCGAAAATTAATTGTCATTTTATTGGGGGCTTCAGGCTTAATGCCTATATAAACAAATCCAATATCAATGCAGCCTAATTTTCCTCCAGAGAAAGTCATTAAGTACAATTTTAAATCTTTTTGAAAATTATAACCCAAACTTGCATCATTATCAGATTTATTAAAATTATTGAATAAAACAGTTCCGTTAGAATTAGTTATTTTAAATCTTCCTATTAACATATCCCATTTGGTGTTTGAAAATTCTGTTGGTACATTTTCTTTTTTTATAATGTTAATTTCATAATTTTTTCCTTCATGAGTACCTTTCCAAGTTCCCACATATTTATTTAAATGCCCGTTAATATCTTTTACGGATGTATAGGGTGGACATGTTTCAAGATTATTTTGACATTGTGCTATCGTTTCTAATGATACTGTTTGTGCATTTAGATTAGCAGTAAATATTGTTAGTATAATAAAAAAAATATTTTTCATATGATTTAATTTTAGTTTGGACAATCACTTGTCGTTGTTGTTACTTTATTTCCGTTAAGCTTAATTTCTTCCGTTCCTCCGTCTGAATTTAGTCTGTATAAATTCGTAGCCTTAATGTTCATTTTCTCGCTTAAAAAATTTAAAAAAGCTGCTGCTTGATTGTTTGATTTTAACATTACGTTTTTATATCCTTCTTTAAATCCTTCAATTTGCTGTTGAGTAAAAGTTTTAATTTGATACTGGTTTCCTGTAAATCTTATTTCATAACTTCCATTGCTAGTAACCATTACTGCATAAACATCCATTAATGGCCTACCTGCTGTCTGCGCATTAGAAAGCATATCCATAAAATACCCCACATCAGCAGGAGAAAACATTTTTATGCCTTTTCTTGTTTCTTCAACACCTTCATTGTTTGTAAATGTAACATCATCAACATGAGTATGCATATAGCCCATTATATCTTTATTTTGTGTTAAATTTGAGTTAGGTAAACTTAAAGAATTAGAACTGCTGTTAGTGGATGCGTTTTCTTGATATGAATAGCTTCCATCTGCTTTTTGGGTATACCCTGTTTCTTTTTGTTGTCCTGTCTTTCCTTTTAAATCATTAATTTTCTGATTAAATTCGGGTTTGTTTTTTTGTTCTTTAATCCTTTCACAAGGATTCTTAGGGTCCTGAGGGTTTTGTGTTTGGCTTCCACCACCTGAACCTCCATAGGTCTCAGATCCGCCACTCATTCCACCACCATTGCTTCCGTAATCTACATAAGGTTGATAATAATGATTAACAGGTCCAGTAATATCTCCATAAACATTAATTATAACTGGTAGTATATCTTCTGTTTGCTCAGGCTCTCTACCTCTTGATGCTATTGAAGGTGAATTGTAAACGTTTTGAAAATTTGAAATTATACTCTGTACTTCGGGTGAATTATTTTTCAATACTATAAAGTTGACCCAATCTCTTTTGGGATTGACCAATCCTACCAATACTGCATTAACTGAGCCGTCTTTTATGATAGGGTAGGCAATTCCTTTTGTTGTTTCTCCGTAAGTAATACTTCTAAGATTAAAATAGATTTCTCCTACTTCATTCTGGAATTTCTGAGTGAAAACAGGATTACTGTTGAGGAATGTCTGAATAATTTCCTTAAAAGGTTCGTGATAACTGATGTATTCAGAGTTCTTTTGTCTGTTTTTTGGAGAATCTAAACTGTTCTCAAACCTGCTGAATGCTTCGATTTTTTCTCTTTCAGTTCTTTTTTCTTCTTGGGTAGTTTCATCGGTTCTACACGAATTGAAAAAAAATAGCGACACTGTTACTAATAGCAGTAACCGCAAAATAAATTTTTTGTTCATCGATTTGTATAATTTTTAGGATGGCTAATATATAAATATTTTTCATTTGATAACATGTGGTTTTCCCTATGTTTTGAAATATCTTTCCGCAAATTTATATATGTGGAGCGACAAAACGTGCCGTATTATTTTTAGGATTAGCTTTTCTTTGTTAAAATATTTTTTAAGTCTTTGGACTGTTAGTTTTTAGCCCACGCATAAGGCAATAAGAACAAGCAATATAAAGAATAAGGAATGCAAACAGTGTCAAAATAGATGATAGATCATCCCAAATACTATACTGTTTATATTCAAATGGTGGTATACAACCTGTCTGAAACTGCAATATCATTTTGCTTTTTACTTCAAATATTTAAAACGAAGATTACAATCACTTTAAATATAACCAAAATGAAGGGTAACCCACTCCAAGAAAATATAATTATCACTATCGAAAAATCAAAAATGATGTAAAACGAGCTGTTTTTATTATTGGTACGCTGGTAGTTGCTTTTATTATTCTATATAGTTAATATGGTACTCAATTTAGTTACCTGTTGATTTTTCAAAATAATAACATTCCGTAATTTTTAAGGTTTTGAACGATCATAAAAAGAGTCTGATTTTTATCGTTTCGAGCATAGTCTTTGTATCTTTGCAGTAGAGTTCTTTGAAAGGGGTTTGAGTTTTGATTGTTGGAAATATGTCGGAAAGTTTCCAAAAAGAAAAATCGCAATGCACGATGAATAGGTGCATTACGATTTTAAATAACGGCATCGAAGATTCCGCCGTTTTTCTTATGTATTATAATCAGATATTAATTAAAAGCTTCGATAATTTTAGAAAAATCTTCCAATTTCAAAGCTGCTCCTCCGATAAGACCTCCGTCAATATCCGGCTGAGAGAAAATCTCTTTAGCATTATCAGGCTTTACAGAACCTCCATAAAGGATAGAAATTTCGTCAGCAACTTCCTGTCCATATTTTGCAGCAATGATACTTCTGATATGAGCGTGGATTTCCTGAGCCTGCTCCGGACTTGCCGTTTCTCCTGTTCCGATAGCCCAAACCGGCTCGTAAGCAATCACTACTTTTTTGATCTCTTCAGCAGAAAGCGTAAAAAGAGCTGCTTCAGTCTGATTTTTTACCACTTCAAAGTGTTGTCCTGCTTTTCTTTGTTCAAGAGTTTCTCCATTACAGTAAACAGGAATAAGACCTTTGTCAAGCGCTAATTTGATTTTTTTGTTACACTGAGCATCTGTTTCTCCATGATACTGTCTTCTTTCAGAGTGCCCGATTAATGATCCGGCAGCATCGATAGATTCCAGCATATCTGCAGAAATTTCTCCCGTGTAAGCTCCGCTTTCATACTCGCTCATATCCTGAGAAAATACTCCTATTTCATCCTTTTCAAAGATGTCTTTTGCCATCATTAAATATAATGCTGGTGGAGCAATCCAAACCTCACAGTTCGTAGCATTATTGTTTTTATAGCTTAGTAACTGAATCATCAATTGTTGTGCATCAATTACATTTTTGTTCATTTTCCAGTTTCCTGCAACTATTTTTCTTCTCATAAGATTTATTATATTGATTTATTTACTTTTTTCGTGCTTATAATCCCCAAAGGTTCTTTAGTAAAACATAGAATGTATGTTCCTCTTCAGTTACTTTATTATCCGCTTTGATCAGTGACTTTGCAAACTGAACAAACTTTATACGTTCATCTTCTGTAGAATCTTCGTGGAAACATCTTGCATGGAATTCAAAATGATCTTTCCATTCTTCAGGCTGTAAAAGAGCAAGGGTCTCAAGCTCATTATCAAGATTCATTCTGAACGGGAATTCATCTGCCAGGTACTGCTGTACAAGCATTCCTTCCTCAGGAGCAAACTCTCCGTCCACAGAAGAAAGGATCATTGATAAGTGATAACCAGCGATTGATTTATTTGATTTTTGCATGAGTAGTTGTATGTTTAAGTTTAGTGTTTAAATTTGATAATTGATAATTGATAATTGATAATTGATAATTGATCTATGATTATCCCTTCTATCATTTATAATTCATCATTCATCATTTATAATTAATTAACGTAGTCCTTTGCAGGCTGTTTGTCAATGATTTTTCCATTTTCAAGAATCAGTACAAATGGGTTGCTTCTTGCTATCGTTTTGATGGCAGTTCCGTCCATCATTAGATTTTTGATGGTTTTAAAAGTATTGGGTTCTGTAGAAACACCATAGATAAGAGCTCCTTTCTGAGTTTTTACTTTCGCTTCCACTTTCTGAAGAAGATCTGCAGGAACATCTTTGGGATGGTAAGAGAACACCAAAACCGCTTTTGGAGCATTAATGATTTCATTGGTAGCGTCCATTCCTGTAGGGTCTTCAATCTTAAATTTCACAATTTCAGACTTGTAACCCTCTTTGGTTAGTACAGACTCATTCTTGCCTTCTTCAATTTTCCATGGAGAACCTTCTGCCCAATATTCTGTTTTTTTGATGTAATCATCCTGATTTACTTTTACAACAGCTCCGGTTTTCTGATTTTTCAGAGAATAGAAAGTCTTGTATTCAGAAGGGTTTTTTTCGATTTTTACTTTTTCACCTTTAATATCTGTTCCTATTTTATAATCACGGAAATCTATGATCGGTTCATGCATAATCCCTTGTGCCATCACGTAGATCATTCCCAGTGAAAAGACTGTTAAAAGGATATATTTAAATGTATTGGAAGGCTCTTTCTCCGTAACTCCATACTCATCTTTTTTGCGGAATTCTTTTCTGTAAAGAACAAATAGTATAATCAATCCTACAAGAAGTACAACATCTTTAAGGAAGCTCTGCCAAGGCGTGAATTTGATAGCATCACCAAAACATCCACAATCGGTTACTACATTGAAATACGCTGAATAAAATGTCAGAAATCCAAAGAAAATACACAGGGCAATTAATATGGATAAGGTAAATTTAAGCTTTAATTTAAGCAGCAGCATAAATCCTAGGAAAAGCTCCAGTACCACTACAATGATGGAAAAAAGCAGGGCAAACTTTTCTAAAAACGGCATATTGAAAACCGGAGGGGCAAAATATTCTTCCATTTTGAAAGAAAAACCTACCAGATCCACGGCTTTTACAAAGCCTGAAAGGATAAAAATAACAGCAATAATAAAGCGTAATAAACCTTTGAGCATATTAAATATTTTTGGGTTCGAATTGATTTCCTTGTTCTGAGAACTTAATCAGACAGAAGACTGCATAATTCAGCATATCGAAATAGTTGGCATCAAGACCTTCTGAAACGATTGTTTTCCCCTGATTGTCTTCAATCTGTTTGGTTCGTAATACTTTCTGATAAATAAGATCTGTGATGGAAGAGATTCTCATATCTCTCCATGCCTCCCCATAATCATGATTCTTTCTTTCCATTAAAGCTTTGGCTTCATTGGCATATTGATCATACAGACCTAAAATTTCTTCTTTATTTTCATTAAAATCATTGGAAAGACCTTTCTCTAGCTGAATAAGTCCAATGATAGAATAGTTTACAATTGCGATAAACTCACCTTCCTCACTCTCATCCACCATTTTTTTATCAGTCATCTGCAGTGTACGGATTCTATTGACCTTGATATAGATCTGATCTGTAATAGAGCTGGGTCTTAAAACCCTCCATGCTGCACCATAATCCTGTAATTTTTTACCGAAAAGATCACGGCATTCACTGATAATTTTCTCGAACTGTACTGATGTTTTTAGCATAAATTTTCTTAATCTTCCAAATATACGAATTCGGTTTTAGATTTTTGAATTTGACGACCTGAGTTTGTGAGTGAGAGGGGTTGAGAGGGGTTGAGCGTTGGAGAGTTTGAGAGTTTTAGGGTTAGAGAGTGTTTGAGGTAAGAATTTCAAGATTCAATTTACCGAGCTTTGGTTTGAAAGTACGAATTGAGCTTCCAGCCTCCAGCTTGCAATTTCTAATTTCCAGCTTCTAAATTCTTATTAAAAACTCACAAATCACTAATTTTGCAGGATATAAAATCATTCATCAATTATCATTTATCATTCATTAAATATAAACTCCATGTTCTCCAACTCCCAAACCCTCCAACCCTCAGACCCTAAAACCTACTCCATCAACTGCAATGGTCGTTTAGTACAACTCGACACTCCAAAGATCATGGGAATCCTCAACCTTACTCCGGATTCATTCTCTGACGGTGGAAAATTCAATAATGAAAATTCCGCTTTACAACATGCGGAAAAACTATTGAATGAAGGTGCTGAAATACTGGATATCGGTCCTCAGTCTACACGTCCCAATGCTGAGTTTTTAAGTGCTGATGATGAAATAAAACGAATTGGAAATCTTATTTCTCTGATCAAAAAAGAATTTCCGGAAGCCCTGATTTCTCTGGATACTTTTTATGCAGAAACCGTAAAATTCGGATTTAATGAAGGAATTGATCTGATCAACGATATTTCAGGAGGTCAGTATGATGAGGAGATGTTTGATACAGCGGCTCAGACAAAGCTTCCTTACATTCTGATGCATGTAAATCCTTCCTATAAAACCATGCACGATAAAATAAAGTTCGAAGATATTACGCTGGAAGTGAACCGGTATTTTTCAAAAAAAACAAAAGAACTTTTAGAAAAAGGAGTGAACGATATTATTCTTGATCCCGGCTTTGGGTTCGGAAAAACAGTAGAAGATCAGATGAAAATGATTCACGAAGTTGAATATCTGGGATTCGGAAAATTTCCTCTTTTAATAGGTATTTCCAGAAAATCATTTATCTACAAACCGCTGGGGAAATCCCCTTTGGATATCAATGAAGAAACACAGAAACTGCACCTAAAAGTTTTGGAACAGGGCGCAAAGATTCTAAGGGTTCACGATGTGGTTCAGGCAAAGGAAACATTGACTCATTTTTTACGAAAAAAATAAAAAGTGTGAAAAAAACTTGTGAGTAATTAAAAAGTTTATACATTTGCAATATGAATTTTACGAATCAGAAAAATATTATTGTCATTTCTATTATTGCTGTTGTCATTAACAACAGGAAGGAAACGGCATTTTAAATAGATTTTAATTTAAATTATATATAGAACCGTTTCAAATTATGAAACGGTTTTTTTTGTTTTAATTTTTTATAGTAAAAAATATGTATCAGTTATTATCAGTAATTATTATCGTCATTATTATTCCCTTGCGTTTGTGAGAAGGAAAATGTATGACTGTACATATATTGAGCCCTCTCACACTGTGAGAGGGCTTTTTTTATTCCCATTTGTTAATTTTTTTAAACCTTATAACATGTATTACAACGACGACACGATCATCTACTTTGACGGAAAATTTAGGAAAGCCAAAGATGCCGGAACAGACCTTTACGGACAATCTCTGCACTATGGTTACTCTGTTTTTGAAGGAATTAAATCCTACAGCACAGATCATGGAACCAAAATTTTCAAAGCAAAAGAACATTATGAAAGACTGAAAAGATCTGCAGAACTGATGCATATTCCCTTTGATTATTCCGTGAACAAGCTTACAGAGCTTACGTATGAGCTTCTGGACCGTAATGGTTTTACGGATGCTTATATCCGTCCATTGGTTACATGTTCGCCCAATATGTCACTTTCAAAAGGTCAAAAATCTTATCTGTCTCTTCTTGCCTGGGAATGGAATAACGGATATCTGGCAGATAAAATGAAGATTATGACTTCACCTTTTCAGCGTCCTAATCCTAAGGCTTTTAAGGTTGAAGCCAAAGTAGGAGGACATTATGTAAACTCGATACTTGCCTGTCAGGATGCCAAAGACAAAGGCTATGATGAAGCATTGGTATTGGATGAGGACGGAAATGTTGCAGAGAGCTCAGGTGCCAATGTTTTCTACGAAAAAGACGGAGTTTTATTTACTCCGGGCAAAGGAAGTATCCTTCCGGGAATCACAAGACAAACGGTCATGGAAATCTGTGATGAACTCAACATTCCTGTGAAAGAAACCTTCTTTAAACCGGAAGAAATGCGTGGTGCCGATGCAGGTTTTTTCTGTGGTACGGCTGCAGAGATTGTTGCCCTCGATTCCCTTGATGATGTTCCTTTTACCAAAAACTGGGAAAATACAGCAAGTGGTAAAGTACAGCAGGCATATTTGAAATTGGTGAGAGTTCTGTCATTGTAAATTTTTAAGATTTAAATTGTTAATTATCAAATAAATACATCTGTTTTTTAAACCATTGAATATTGTAATTTTCTGAAGAATTGAAAATGAAAAGAATATTACAAACAGTAGTTTTGGATCAGAATTTACTAAAAAAACTCATTCTAAGCAGATGAAAAGAACAGAAAATGCAGGATAATATGTTAAATAAATATTCAAAAACATTCACACAAAACAGTGAACAACCCGCTGCCAAAGCTATGTTGTACGGGATAGGATTTAAAGAAGAAGATATGCACAAGGCTCAGGTCGGAATTGCCAGTATGGGCTACGACGGGAATACCTGTAATATGCATCTGAATGATCTGGCTAAAATGGTAAAAAAAGGAACATGGGATCATGGATTAGCCGGATTGATTTTTAATACCATTGGGGTAAGTGACGGGATGAGCAACGGAACAGATGGAATGCGCTATTCTCTGGTAAGCCGTGATGTGATTGCAGACAGTATCGAAGCAATCTGTGGTGCACAATATTACGATGGGGTGATTGCTCTCCCAGGCTGCGACAAAAACATGCCGGGAACTATTATTGCAATGGGAAGGCTGAACAGGCCATCGATCATGGTGTACGGAGGGACTATTGCTCCTGGTTGCTACAAAGGCGAACAGCTCAATATCGTTTCTGCATTCGAAGCGCTGGGTAAAAAGATTGCTGGAGAAATCACAGAGGAAGATTTTGATGGAGTTGTAAAAAATTCCTGTCCCGGAGCCGGGGCATGTGGTGGAATGTATACAGCCAATACCATGGCCTCCGCCATAGAAGCATTAGGAATGAGTCTTCCATATTCTTCTTCCAATCCCGCTTTGAGCAAGGAAAAACATGAAGAATGCCATGAGGCAGGAAAATATCTCAAAGTATTACTGGAAAAGGACATCAAACCTTCAGATATCATGACCCGCAAAGCTTTTGAAAATGCCCTTCGCATGATTGTTATTCTAGGAGGAAGTACCAATGCTGTTTTACATTTTATAGCCATGGCAAAAAGTGTTGGAGTACCTCTTACTCAGGATGACTTCCAGAAGATGAGCGATGTAACTCCGGTATTGGCAGACCTGAAACCCAGCGGAAAATACCTGATGCAGGATTTGTATGAACACGGAGGAATACCATCAGTAATGAAATACCTTTTAAAACAAGGATTACTACATGGGGATTGCCTGACTGTAACCGGAAAAACACTGGCTGAAAATTTAGAAAATGTTCCCGATCTGGATTTTAATAAACAGAAAATCATAAAACCTCTGTCAGAACCTGTAAAAGCTACCGGACACCTGAGAATATTATACGGAAACCTTGCAGAGAAAGGAAGTGTAGCCAAAATTACAGGAAAAGAAGGTGAGCGTTTCGTAGGAAAAGCCCGTGTATTTGACGGCGAAAAAAATCTTATCAGAGGAATTCAGGATGGAACCGTACAGCATGGTGATGTCATTGTAATCCGCCATGAAGGTCCCAAAGGAGCTCCCGGAATGCCGGAAATGTTGAAACCTACCAGTGCTTTGATAGGAGCGGGGCTAGGAAGCAGCGTTGCCTTGATTACCGATGGAAGATTTAGCGGAGGAACCCACGGATTTGTGGTAGGACACATCACTCCCGAAGCTCACGAAGGAGGTTTGATAGCCTTTGTAAACAATGATGACCTGATTGAAATTGATGCCGTAAATAACACCATACAGCTCAAAGTTTCAGAAGAAGAAATAGAAAGAAGAAAAAAAGGATGGCAAAAACCACCGCTTAAAGTACAGAAAGGACTGCTTTATAAATATGCATTAACAGTATCATCAGCTGCAGAAGGCTGTGTAACGGACGAAATCACTCAATAAAAGTATATGGAAAACCTGAATTTATCAACAGAAATACAACTTAGCGGAAGCCGCATCATTCTTGAAGCTTTTCTTCAGGAAGGAGTGAAAACCGTTTTCGGATATCCTGGAGGTGCCATTATTCCTATCTATGACGCTCTTTATGATTATAAAGAAAACCTGAAACACATTCTTGTACGTCACGAGCAGGCAGCTGTACATGCAGCACAGGGTCTGGCAAGAGTATCGGGAGAAGTGGGTGTCGTTCTGGCTACCAGTGGTCCCGGAGCAACCAATCTTGTGACAGGACTGGCAGATGCTTTATTGGATAATACGCCTCTGGTATGCATTACGGGACAGGTTTTTGAACACCTTCTCGGAACGGATGCTTTTCAGGAAATAGATGTAATGAACGTCACTAGTCCGGTCACCAAATGGAATTATCAGGTGACTGATGCGAATGAACTTCCTGAAGTACTGGCAAAAGCATTTTACATTGCAAAATCAGGCCGTCCCGGTCCTGTATTGATAGATGTTAGCAAAAATGCCCAGCTCCAGTCTGTTGATTATAAAGGATATTCACCATGTCATTCATTGAGAAGTTATAAACCAGATCCTGATCCATGTAAGGAAAGCATAGGAAAAGCTGCAGAATTGATCAATAATGCAGAAAGACCATTTGTCATTGCAGGACAAGGAATCATGTTGGGGAAAGCTGAAAAAGAATTTTTGCAGTTTGCCGAAAAATCAGGAATTCCGGTAGCATGGACTGTTCTGGGAATGAGTGCCATTCCTACTCATCATCCTCAAGCTGTAGGCATGGTGGGAATGCACGGGAATTATGGCCCCAATATATTAACCAACGAATGTGATGTTCTTATTGCTATCGGAATGAGATTCGATGACCGCGTAACCGGAAGACTGGATCAGTATGCAAAACAGGCAAAAATTATTCACTTTGATATTGATAACGCAGAGATCAATAAAAATGTAAAAGTTGATGTTCCGGTTCTTGGAAACTGCAAACATACGCTTCCTCTTCTTACGGAAAGGATCATGAAAAGAGAACATCATGACTGGCATGATCGGTTTAAAAAATGTCATGAAGTGGAAAGTATCAATCTTATCAATACAGAGCTTTACCCTGAAGAAGGAGAGATCACAATGGGAGAAGTTATCCGTCATCTGAATGAGATGACAGATGGTGAGGCAGTGATTGTAACGGATGTGGGACAGCATCAGATGGCAACATGCCGCTATTCTCATTTTAAACATTCCCGAACGAATGTCACAAGCGGAGGACTGGGAACAATGGGGTTTTGTCTTCCCGCAGCCATCGGAGCATCATATGCAGGAACCAATCGTCCTGTGATTGCGGTGATGGGAGATGGCGGGGCTCAGATGAATATTCAGGAACTGGGAACCATTATGCAGTATCATCCCGAAGTGAAGATTCTGATCCTTAATAATTGCTATCTGGGAATGGTAAGGCAGTGGCAGGAGTTGTTTCACGAAGAAAGATATTCTTCAGTAGACATTCAGAGTCCTGATTTTGTTCAGGTTGCCAAAGGTTACAATATATCAGGGAATAAAGTGTCTGAGAGAGAAGATTTGCAATGGGCTCTCCGTGAAATGCTCGATCATAAAGGCTCTTTCCTCCTTGAAGTCATGACAGGAAAAGAACACAATGTATTTCCGATGATTCCGCAGGGAAAAAGTGTTTCGGAGATTGTATTAAATAATAAAGCTTAACAATAAAAAGATGAAAACAGATCATAAAGAATATACCATTACCGCGTATACAGAAGATTACTTAGGATTGATCAGCCGGATCAATGCTATTTTTTCAAGAAGAAGAATTTCTATGGTGACCTTCAATGTAGGGCCTTCCGAAATAGAAAAAGTAAAAAAGTTTGTCATTGTGATCAGAGAAACGGAAGATTCTGTTCAGAAGATTAGCAGACAAATGGAAAAACAGGTAGATGTTCTGGAAGTACATTATCATAGAAATCCATACCTGACGGCTGTAGAATATGCAAGCTAAACACAAAAATTAAACATCATAATCAATAATTATAAAATCAAAAAAAATGGCAAAATTGAATTTTGGAGGAGTAGAGGAGAACGTAGTAACAAGAGAAGAATTTCCGTTGGAAAAAGCTCAGGAAGTATTAAAAAATGAAGTCGTGGCAGTGATCGGATATGGAGTACAGGGACCCGGACAGGCTTTGAATCAGAAAGACAACGGAATTAATGTCATTGTAGGACAGAGAAAAAACTCCAAATCATGGGATAAAGCAGTAGCAGACGGATTTGTACCGGGAGAAACCTTATTTGAAATTGAAGAAGCTTTGGAAAAAGGAACTATTATCTGCTATCTTCTGAGTGATGCCGCACAGATTGAGTACTGGCCAAAAGTAAAACAGCATCTTACCCCAGGGAAAGCATTATATTTTTCTCATGGTTTCGGAATTACTTTCAGTGAGCGTACAGGAATTGTTCCTCCTGCCGATGTAGATGTATTTCTGGTAGCGCCAAAAGGTTCAGGAACCTCATTGAGAAGAATGTTTCTGCAGGACAGAGGTTTGAACAGCAGTTTTGCCGTGTACCAGGATGCTACAGGAAAAGCCAGAGAAAGAGTAACAGCATTAGGGATTGCGATAGGAAGCGGATATTTGTTCG
This sequence comes from Chryseobacterium culicis, assembly GCF_002979755.1. NCBI lineage: Bacteria > Pseudomonadati > Bacteroidota > Flavobacteriia > Flavobacteriales > Weeksellaceae > Chryseobacterium > Chryseobacterium culicis. The sequence goes on from NZ_PCPP01000004.1 coordinate 281,904, forward strand.
AAACCGACTTTAAAAAAGAAGTATACAGTGATCTTGCCGGAGAACGAGGAACATTGATGGGCGCTGTACAGGGAATATTTGCCGCTCAGTACGATGTATTGCGGAAAAATGGACACAGCCCTTCAGAAGCGTTCAATGAAACGGTAGAAGAATTGACTCAGTCCCTAATGCCTTTAGTGGCAGAAAACGGAATGGACTGGATGTATGCCAACTGTAGTACTACTGCTCAGAGAGGGGCTCTGGATTGGTGGAAGCGTTTCAGAGATGCCACTTCACCTTTGTTTGAAGAATTGTATGACAACGTAGCGAAAGGAAACGAAGCTCAACGTTCCATAGACAGCAACAGTAAACCTGATTATCGTGAAAAATTGGAATTAGAGCTTACTGAGCTAAGAGAAAGTGAAATGTGGAAAGCGGGTAAGACGGTGCGAAGTCTGAGACCTGAAAACAATTAATAACTGAACAGATGATGAAAGAGGAAGTAGGTTCCTCCGTTTTAGAGAATGTTTATAAAGCGGAGGAGCGATTAAAAAATGTAGTGGTAAAAACACCTTTGGCTGTCAATAATAATTTGTCAGCCATTTATGAAGCGAACATCAGTTTTAAAAGAGAAGACCTTCAGAGAGTAAGATCCTATAAAATAAGAGGAGCGTATAATAAGATGGCAACGATGTCTCAGGAAGAACTCTCCAGAGGAGTAGTGTGTGCCAGTGCCGGAAATCATGCACAGGGAGTAGCGTTTGCATGTCAGAAAATGAAGGTGAAAGGAACTATTTTTATGCCTTTGCCAACCCCCGGACAAAAACTTGAACAGGTAAAAATGTTCGGTGGAAAATATATAGATGTGATTCTCTTCGGAGATACTTTCGATGCTGCTAAAGACGCTGCGATGAGGTTTTGCGAAGACCATAACAGTGTATTTATTCATCCTTTTGATGATCCGGCCATTATTGAAGGGCAGGCCACAACTGCACTCGAGATTTTGGAGCAGACAGAAGGTAGTGTTGATTATCTTTTTGTTCCGATTGGCGGTGGCGGATTAGCGGCAGGAATCTGTACAGTATTTCAACATTTGTCTCCCCAAACAAAGATCATTGGGGTAGAGCCTTCTGCTGCTGCAAGTATGAAAAAAGCTTTAGAAAAAGGAAGACCCATTCTTCTTGAAAAGATAAGCCGTTTTGTAGATGGGGCAGCAGTACAACAAGTGGGAGATCTTACTTTTGAACGCTGTAAAAATATCCTGTATGATATGGCTACTGTAGATGAAGGACTGGTCTGCGAAACCATATTGTCGTTATACAATAAAGATGCTATCGTGGTAGAACCGGCGGGAGCCCTTTCAGTGGCTGTATTGGAAAAATACAGAGAGGAAATAAAAGGTAAAAATGTAGTGTGTATTATCAGCGGAAGTAATAATGACATTACCCGTATGGAGGAGATCAAAGAGAAAGCATTACTGCATGCAGGATTAAAACACTATTTTCTGGTCAGATTTCCACAGCGTCCCGGAGCATTGAAGGCTTTTGTGATGGATGTTTTAGGTCCCGATGATGATATTACTTATTTCGAGTATACCCAGAAAAACTCAAAAGAAAAAGGAATTGCAGTCGTAGGAATTGCTCTGAAACAAAATAAAGACTTTACCCCTTTGATTGATAAGATGAAACAATATGATTTTTTTGTCAACTATCTGAATAATGATCCTTCCCTGATGAATTTACTTATTTAAAAAATGAACCATTAAGATTAATAAAGCTTTTAAGAATAGTGAAGAAGAATATCTTTCGATATTTAGTAAGCAGATTGCTTCATTCAAATTGATTTGAATCTTAACTTTCCTTACAATCTGAATTTTCCTTAATGGTTAAATACATATTCAATATTAAATTATTTCGTACACAATCAGATTCTAAAAACACAATGATGAAAAAAGCTTCACAATCTGTGAAGCTTTTATTTTTTGAACCATTAAGATCGATTAAAATTTTAAGAATAGTGAAGAAGAATATCTTTCGATATTTAGTAAGCAGATTGCTTCATTCAAATTGATTTGAATCTTAACTTTCCTTACAGCCTAAATCCTTCTTAATGGTTCAATTTTTTCAGTTTTGCTTATCTTTCAAGCGAAAAATTAGAAATCACTTTCGGCCTTTCAGTTTCATTCGCTACTTTCCAGGATGTTCTGTACATCCATTCGGTCATTTTATAAAGCTTTTTGTAATTGATATTCTCAGATTCATCCTGTGGTGTATGATACTGGTCGTGCAGTACACTGGTGAAAAATATAGCAGGAATCCCAATTTTAGCATAAGGAAGATGATCACTTCTGAAATAGAAATACTCAGCATGACTCGGAGAATCCCAATCCTTTAAGTATTTGAATTTTGTGCTTTCATTATTGGCTTCTTCAGCCATTTTTACCAATTCTTCAGAGTTTTTATGAGGAGCATTTCCTCCTAACAGTGCTGCTTCATTATTATCATTTCTTCCGATCATATCACCATTCAGTACAGCTACAATTTTCTCTTTCGGAACAACAGGGTGGGCTGCATGCCATCTTGACCCTAGCAAGCCTCTTTCTTCAGCTCCATGGAAAACAAACAGAATACTTCTTTTTCCCGGCTGTTTTTTATAAGCTCTAGCCATAGCCAGCATCGCAACACAGGTACTTGCGTTATCATCTGCTCCGTTATAGATGGTGTCATTCTTTACAGGATGCCTGATACCGTCATGATCCTGATGCCCGCTTAGCAAAACATATTCATTTTTCAGAACAGGATCTGTACCTTCTATTTTCCCGATAATATTAACTGACGGATATTTGTAGGTTTCAGTAATCAGATTCAGAGAAGCTTTAGGATTATTTTTTACCCAGCCGGCATTTTCTCTTTTGATCCATAAAACAGGTATATTATTCGTGATTTTCTCTCTTAGTCCTTCCACACCGTAGCTTCCTCTTGTCATTTGAGGCAGTACTTCTATCCAGCTTTGTTCAGAAGTATCATCGGTAATGAAGATGATTGCCTTAGCTCCCAGTTCCGCAGCTTTATTGTAGTATTTGTTTCTTACAAATCCGGGATATCTTCTCACAAAAAGAGTCATATCTTTTGAAATGTTTTTGTCTGAAGCATTCACCGCAAGAACTTTTCCTTTGATATTCAGTTTCGCAAGATCTTCAGGTTCTGCATTTCCTGCATACACAATTTCAGCATCTACAGAAGCATTCACAGGTTCAGCAACCAGAAAATCTTTCCATAATTTCAAACTTGTATCTCCAATTTTCAGGCTGCTTTGAGGAATAACCTGGTGTCTGTACATATCAAAAAACTGGAAAAAAGTACCATGGTCTCCGGCCGGTTTCATGCCTGCTTCTTTTGCTTTATCAGCAAGCCACATAGAAACTTTCAATTCATCCAGCGTTCCTGCTTCACGACCCCAGAACTGGTCTGCGGCAAGCTGATACATATCGGTACGAAGATCAGATTCTTTGATGGCTGAAACCAATGGTTTTTTATAATTCTGAGCATTTCCTATGGTAAATAAGAAAAGCCCCAGTAAAGAAAAAATATAATTTTTATTCATGGGAATTCTTAATTGAAGTGAGCCAGTTTATCTGAAAACTGTTTTGAAAATTCCTTTCTGTCTTCTTCCAGTTTTTCCTGTGTAGAAGGTAAAATATAATTAAAAAGGATCTTGTCTTCATGGTCTAAAAAGATAATTTCCTTTTCATTTCCATCAATCATCTGTGAGAAAATCTCCCACATCGGAGTGTCTTTTAATTTTAATAATTCAAAAAACTGTTCTGCTTTGATTTCGATTTTCTGCATGCTCTTTTTTATATATTATCGTTGGATATTTCTGAATTCTGATTCAAAAATAAAGAATTTGTATTTGCCGGGGTATTAAAACTCGAGAAACTTCAGTTTAAACTGGATGGCAAAATTTTCTTTAAAATGGGGTGTTGCATAATAACCCACTCTGTAGAATAGCCCCAGATTAAAATAGCTGGAAAGGAAATTGTTCCATTCCAAACCTACTTCCTGATACAGGTGATCCAATTTTCTGAACTTGAACTGATGATATTCCGGATGCTTCATATCTCCGATTGTCCCTCTCAGAACAAAATCAAAGCTAGAAACATTGTGCCCGAAACTTTTGAAATACCAAGGCAGTTTGTGGGTAAAGTAATAGGCTACGAATTTATCGTTATAGTATTTTCCGCCCTCCAGTGTTGCAAAACCAAGGTAAGAAGTAAGGTTGAAATTAAAATCTTTTCCCGGAGAGGCAAGTCCGTTCATGGTAAAGTTTTTCCAGATCGGTGCTCCTCCTAAAACGACTCCACCATACAATCTGAAACCGGTAGTTCCGATGGGTGTTTTGAAATTATGAACAAAAAGGGCATCAAAACGTGAATAACTGAAGTCTCCCTGCAGTATTTTGTAGCTCTGTTCATAATTAAAATAAAGCTCAGGGTATTTCTGGTCAATCAGTGATTTCCCTTGAGGAGTCATAATATTGGTAGAATTCGGAGAATATTTTAAGGTAAATAATGTATTAAAATTCCTGTATGAAGTTCCTCTGTCTCTGAACTGATAGTCGAACTCTGCAGCTTCTGTATTTCTTCTTACTGCCAGGGCAACGGTAAGTCCGTTAGTGACATCATTCAGATAGGATAATGAAAATCCTTTAAAGTGAAAATATCGGTCGTTGTTTAAGTTATTCCCGAAATTCATCATTCTCATTTTGAAATTCCAAAGCTTCCGGTTGAATTCTCCTGATGCGGTTACATCATCATAAACCTCAAACCTGAAAAATGAATTTTTTTCCAGTGTAGTTTTCATATCAAGGCCCATTCCGTATTTCCACCTTCTGTCTTTCACACCATATGCGAAATAATAATCGGGTGAAAAATAAGGATTGAAGTTTTCATTAAGCTTGGCTTTTAACCCTAATCTGAATCCTTCATAAGAGTTATAATTGACAATCTCATCTACAGCAAAATCTACAGAGCCCACTCTGATCTGTCCGTTCAGTAATCCTGATAAAATCTGTGCTTTACTGTCAATTTTATACTTTTTACCTAAACTGTCAATGGTTTTATAGGTATTCTGTTCCCTGTCGGTAAGAGGATCGGTTCTGTACTGATCCAGAGAATGCCCGTCAATATTTTTTACAGAGAAGGTATAGCCTTTGAAATCTTTTGGATTTTCCTCAATAGGTGCTTCAAAATCAAAATATTTTGAGGTCAGAAATGCATAGGTTCCAAAGCTTCTTTTGTCTTTCTTATCATCAGCATGTTCTTTGTCATCCATGGCCATTTTACCCATTTTAAGCTTGGCTTTTTCATGGGCAAGAAACCATTTGTTATTGTAAAATACCCAGGTACTGGTGATAATTCCTTCGTTTTTGTTTTTACTGAAATTTTCAATTTTTTTAACTCCGTACGTTTCAGTATCTACATAAATAGCTCCATTATATTTTCGCTTTCTGTCTGGCTTTTTATAATTTACTTCACGGAAGCGGATCACAAAGTTTTTTCTTCCGTCCAGGGTAACGGTATCTGAAAGGAAAAATCTGTACAATCCTCTGTTTTCCGGTTTCAACTGCTCGGGAACGACATCTCTGTTACTTTGCTGAAGAGCGATCATTTCATAGATAGGCTGCCTCAGACCGGAGATTCTGTTGTCCAGGATATTGATCTTTTCCCCATACTTTTTGGAATATAAAAACTCTTGTGCCCTTTCCCAAAGAAAAAGTTTGCTTTTTGAAAATATCTTTCTTGCGTTGATGTTATTCAATGAGTCCTTTTCTCTTTTTTTCTTGAAAAGATTTAAATCATTGAAGTACTGATTAAACTGGGAAAGACTGTCTTCGTCAATATCCAGAGATATTTTTTCGTAAGATTTATAAGAATAGGAACCTAAACTTTTTGGAGAATTCTCTTTAAATAATTTATTTACTTTTTTGAGGATTTCCAATGCTCTGGGATCACTTTTATCTTCAATAACTACCGCTTCAATATTGGTGGTTTTTGAAGTTTTTTTGAGGAGGGAAACCTCCATGCTGCTTTCTACTGTGATGGTTTCTTTCTGGTAAGAATCAGCGTCAATATCTATGTTTCTGCATCCTGTCTTAAACTCCAGAATGCCCTGTTCATTGGTGTATCCAATGATTGTATTGTCACATGACACTTTAGCATTAGAGACAGGTTTTTGACTGGCGTCATCCACAACCTTAATTTTTGATTGCGAATACCCCAACAAGCTGATTATAAAAAATAATAACAGTAAACCCCTTTTCATGTAAAAAAACTACGTCAAAATTAATAATATTTATGATGGTAAAAAAGTTTTTAACAGAGTATAACATTGATTTAATCTAATGTTTTCATGGGTCTTCCCTCTGATAAAATTAAATGACAAAATCATTCAGATAGTCTTTCTGTATTTTCTGGAGATTTCCAATAAAAAAACTCCTAAACATATAAGGTACAGGAGTTTTTTAATTATTTGTTGTTTTCCGGGGATTTATTGATCATCCAAAGCTTTCATAAATTCGATAAGATCATCTACTTCCTTGTCCGTTAGTTCTAATGGAGCATCAGAAAGGGTTTGGTTTTCTATTTTAAATCCCAATCCTTTTCCGCCCCCTTTATTATAAAAATTCATGACTTCTTTCAACGTTTTGTATCCTCCATTGTGCATATAGGGAGCTGTTTTGTTAATGTTTCTAAGGGTTGGTGTTTTGAAAGAATGCTGTAATGAAGCCACTGTTTCATGGAATTTTCCTCTTCCCAGATCATTGTCAAATGTTTGATTCTCTCCATTCACAGCTACTCCCAGCACTTCCTGTTCCGTTTTTTTGAAATTTGGAGGAACCGTACCATTGAATAAAGGTAAGAAATGACATATGGCACATTGAGCTTTTCCTACAAAAAGATTAAAACCACGCTTTTGATTTTCCGTCATTGCGGATTTATTTCCTCTCATGTATTCATCAAAGTCAGAATTAAATTTCGCCAGAGAACGGATATAACTTGCCAGTACATTCTGCAGCTGCCATACCTCAGTTTTCTGAGAATGATAAATCTTTTTAAAGGCTGCCTGATAGTTTTTATCCTGATTGATTTTTGCAAGGATGATATTCAAATCACCATGCATTTCTTCTTTATTGGAGATCACATCGGAGCTTTGCCCTTCCAGATCATCTTTTCTCATATCCCAAAACTGACCATGCTGATATCCTGCATAATTGAGCGATGGGGCATTTCTGGCAAGTTCTGAATTTTCAAGAGACATAGATCTGGCAAGCCCATCCGTAAATGCCTTCTCAGGAATATGACAGGTGGCACAGCTCCGGTTGTTGCTGTTGGAAAGAATTTTATCATTAAAAAGCTGATGACCAAGAGCGGCTTTTTCTTCAGAATAGGCATATTCCTTTCCTGGCGTGAAAGCATTAGGGTTAAAAGCATTTTTAGAGAAAAAAGTAGCGGCATTTTTGTTGAGAGCAGTGGTTACTTCCACATCCGGAATATTCTCCTGATTTTTAAAATCAAGCATCAGAGCAGTGATTTTATTCAGGTGGTCAGGGATAAAATTGACATAATCAAACGTATTTTTGTCTGTATTTTTTTTCAGAACTTCAATAGCTGAATTGATTTCTGCCACAATATTTTTTAAAGCTTTATCTTTTGACCGATCAGTAGAAATTTGCTTCAGCGTTTCTTTAATCCCTTCCAGAGAAGAGGGCATTTCCTGCAAAAATACACCTGAAACAGGAGTGTCAAAACCTGAAATTCCTAAACTGGAAATTCTGAAAGCTTCCTGTCTTAAAGCATCAAAAACCTGATCTTTACTGATGGTAATCACCTGAAAGTTGGTGGCTATCGTATTGCTTTTATTGATAAGTTTATTAAGCATTCGGGTCACTTCCTCTTTGTTTGCTTGGTCATAAGGATAAAGCATCTCTTCCAAAACCTGTAATCCTTCCGGTTCTATTTCGGTGTGTTCATCCATTTCTATTTCAGGAAGGGCAGGACCATTGATAAACCTTGCAGAATGGGGCAGGAAATATTCTACAGCCCATTCCATTTTTTTGTAGGTTTTTCTGATATCCTGAAACTTTTGCTGAAGGAGTTTTTCATCGGAACTTTTAGCAACCAGAGTTTTCAGCTCGTTGATTTGTTTTTCAAAATCAATATTGGTTTTGATAATCCTGCTTTTTACAGAACCAAGATCTTCGTACACAGGCTGCTGCTTATCATTTTTACAATAATAGAGTGTAAAAAGTGCTGCTGCAGAGTATAAGAAAAGGAGTATCGGGTATTTTGAAAGTTTATGCATAGGTATGAAAAAGTATCAACAGAGATTTTCTATTGATACTTTAATTAATTTGATATGAAGAATTTAAAACTATTTTTCTACGTTTCTGATGATTACAATCTGTCCACCTTCTTTATTGGTGTTGATTCCGGAACCGTCAGGATTTTTGAATTTATCCAGCTGCCAGGTATGAGAGTGGATATTCACAGAGAATGTATTCGGAACTCCAATGATGTCTGAAATATCAACCATCGCACCGAATTCCCATGAACCGAATTTCTGAAGATCTCCGGATTGGTTATAAGCCGTCTGCCATGCAGAATCACTTCTGTTGTGTCTCATATTCAGCCATGGCTTGTATTGTTTTGTAGCAATATTCAGCTGCCAGATATAAGAATCATGGTTGGCGTTTTTGTAATAAGAATCTCCGTCTTCCTGGATGTACACAAAGTTTTCAGTTACACATAAGTTGTCCGGGTTGATAAGGTTATTTCCTGGATTGGAATCTCCTTCTGCTACCACTTCTAATTTTCCTGTCAGCATATTGTTAGAGTTCAAAACAAGTTTGTAAACTCTTCCCCACATGGTTAATCCTGCTTTTGGATTCACACCATCAGAAGATTCTCCTGTAGCGGTAAAGTAAATTTCTCTTCCCTTTCCAGCTCCTTTTCTGTAATCAACATCTTCGACTCTTGAAAAACGAATGGCATTATTATCAATATTTTTCTGATTGATCTGAGCTCCGGTAAGGTTTTTAGCATTCGGAATTTCTACGAATTCTACATCATAGCTGTTTCCTTTTGTCATATCGGTTTCAGTATAGTTGCTGTTGGTTCTTTTCAAAGAATACAACTTACCGTTATCTAAGTCTCCCTGCGTATCGGCTACATACATGATCAACTGTCCTGCAGATTGGTGAGAAGATGAATAAGATTGGTCTTCCCCGATAACGATATAAGATTTTCCGTTAGAAACATCTTTAGGAAGCGGAACTGCATTTTCCATTGAAGCCTTTCCTAAAGCTGGTTTTACTCTTGTTTTATCTGTTGCCTGAGATACTGTTGCCAGTGGATTCAAGGCATGAACCATACTTTCTTCACCTGATTCTCCAGCAGTAAGGAATGCACTGAAGCCATGAATTTCAGGAGTTGCCAAGGTAGCGGAACATAATCTTGTCATTCCTCCGGTTCCATTTAAAATATATTCTCCTTTTACAGGTTTAAACGTTTTGTCTAAATATACTCTGGATACTGATTGTTTGATCTCATGGTTGGTGATCATCAGGTAACCATCAGAGTTAGGATCTTTCATAATTCCCATTCCGTCCGGCTGACCTCCGAAAACGAAATCCGGAGAACCTGGAAGTACATCTGAGCTGGAAATAAGGGTGGTAATATTTAAATTTTCAAAACCTTGCATTCCATAAACGAAAGCAGGCTCTTTAGAAAAATTTTCAATTTTGATTTTGTCATTGGCTGGGGTGTTGGAATCCCCGTTATTGTCATCATTACAGCCTTGAAAAACAATCGCTGTAAGGAATAGAGCTCCAATAGTTTTGTTAATTTTCATAATTATATTTTTTGAATTTCGATTAAGGCAAAACTAAAGGTCTAGTGTTAACTAAGTTTTAAGAAGACAAAACAAATAGTTTAAGATTAAGTGATGATTTGTTAAGGTAAGGTCAATAATTAGAACGGATATAAATAAAGAGAATTTTGAACGAAAATGGGATTGAAAAATTATTGTTTTTAATGGATAATTATTTATTTTTAACGAAACTATAATTTGGATTGACATTGCGTAAAACAAATGGCAACCACTTACTCAGTAAATTAAACTATGACCATGAAATATTTAACTGTTATTTTGTTTTTTGCCCTGCTTGGGTGCAAAAGTGTTCAGCAAGTCAATAAACAAAATATTGAAAATGCAATTACGAAAAATGCTGTTCAGCTATTAGAGGACAAAAGATTTCATTCCGTTTCCATTGCAGTGTTGAAAGATGGGGAATCCACAATCAAACATTTTGGCGAGCTCACTATTGGAAAAGGAAACAAACCCAACGATTCTACACTTTATGAATTGGCTTCTGTAACTAAAACTTTTACAGGTTATTTAGCCGCTAAAGCCGTTCTTGATAAAAAAATCAATTTAGAGGATGATATTAGAATTTATCTTGACGAATCTTACCCCAATTTAGAATTTAAAGGTGAACCTATAAGAATCAAACACCTGATTACCCATACCAGTGGATTTCCTAATTTTCCTATAAAAAGCGAAAATAAAAAGGCTTTTTTTGAAGGATTAAAACTGATCAAAATTGAAACGAAGCCTGGAGAAATATATTACTATTCAAACACGGCTCCGGAGGTAACAGCATATATCCTTGAAAAAGTGTATCAAAAACCTTTTGAAGAGCTGGTCACTGAATTTGTTTTGAAACCCAATAAAATGGACCAGACTAAGTTTACACTCAATGAAAATGACAGAACAAAATTGGTAAAAGGCTATAACGATAAAAACGAGTTAATGCCTAACTTCAATAGAACTTTATGGGGCGGAATTTCAGGACTGCACTCTACCACTCCGGATTTAGTGAAGTATATGAAATTACAACTTGACCCGTCCAATCTTATTGTCAAGGAATCTCATAAAAAATTATTTAAAGAAGGTTCTGATTTTTGGGAAGGCTACCATTGGTATATCATAGAAGATGATAAGAGATTAATGTACAGACATCATGGAGGGATATACGGAATGCAGAATTGGTTTGTGATTTATCCTAAAAAAAATATTGGAATATCCATATTGACAAATACGAGCTTTAATGAAACAGGACAAATTTTAGAAAAAGTAGTGGATAGCCTGTATGATGACCTCAACGTAAAATAAACTGATCAAATACAAATAATCCCTTTCAATTTTTGAAAGGGATTATTGTTTATCCTTAAAACCGCGAAGCGGTACTATTTTGATAAGAATTAATTAAATATTCAAAGCTTTTTGGTAAGCGTTTTCCAAACCATCAAGGTTTTTACCACCTGCTGTTGCAAAACCTGGGTTTCCGCCGCCGCCGCCTTGGATTTCTTTTGCAAGGTCTTTTACAATAGCTCCAGCTTGATAATCTGCTGCAAGATCGTCAGAAACCCCAACAGTAATCATTGGTTTTCCGTCTGCATCAGAAAGAATAATCGTCACTGAAGAAGGGATCTCTCTCTTCAACTGGAATACGATATCTTTTACAGAACCTGCATCCAGAGAAGTTTTCTTTACAAGAAGCTGCTTGTTGCCTTTTTGCTCATAAGCATTCTTCCATTCTCCGATTTCTCCTTTTGCTTTCTCCTTTTTAAGAGCATCTACTTCAGCTTTCAATGAAGCATTTTCTTCGATGAGTTTTTCGATAGACCTTACTACATCTTTCGATTTTAGCAGTTGAGAAAGTTCAATGATCTGTTTTTCAAGATTGTTGAAATATTCTTCAGATTTATCTCCTGAAATAGCCTCAATTCTTCTGATTCCCGCTGCTGCAGAACCTTCAGAAGTGATTTTGAAATGACCGATTTCGCTGGTGTTTTTCACGTGAGTTCCTCCGCAAAGTTCTTTTGAACTTCCGAATTGAATCATTCTCACACTGTCACCATATTTTTCACCAAACAATGCCATTGCTCCTTTGTCCAAAGCTTCCTGAATCGGAATATTTCTGAACTCCTGCAAAGCAATACTTTCTTTGATTTTTTTGTTTACTTTTTCTTCAATTAATGCCAGTTCTTCCTCAGTCATTTTGTTGAAATGAGAGAAGTCGAAACGTAGATAATCAGGACCTACATAAGAACCTTTCTGTTCTACGTGAGTTCCTAAAACATCTCTTAAAGCTTCATGCAGAAGGTGAGTCACAGAGTGGTTAGCCTGAGAATTCTTTCTGTCAGAAGCATTTACTTTTGCATAGAAAACAGCACCTGCATCCTTTGGAAGCCCGCTGATCAATGAAATAATCAATCCGTTTTCTTTTTTAGTTTCAAGTACTTCAAAGCTTTCAACAGCATTTTCAAGAACACCTTTATCTCCAACCTGTCCACCTCCTTCAGGATAGAAAGGAGAGTTGCTTAATACCACCTGGTAAAACTCTCCGTCTTTGTTTTCTACCTTTCTGTATCTGGTAATATACGTTTCAGACTCTATCTGATCATATCCTACAAAGGTTTCAGGTTTTGATTCAAGGTTTACCCAGTCATATACTTTCTGAGCAGAATCAGCTTTTGAACGAAGTTTCTGTTTCTCCATTTCAGCTTTGAAACCCGCTACATCAATAGTCAGCCCTTTTTCTTCAGCAATGATTCTTGTTAAATCATCAGGGAATCCATACGTATCATACAATTCGAAAACTTCTTCACTTGGTAATACTTTCTGATGATCTGCAATGGTCTGCTGAATCAGTTTTTCAACTCTGATTAAACCATTTTCAATTGTTTTTAAGAATGAATCTTCTTCACTTTTGATTACTTCAGCAACCAGTTTTCCTTGTTTTTCAAGTTCCGGGAAGAAAGGTCCCATTTGTTCCTGCAGAACAGCAACCAATTTGTAAAGGAAAGGTTCTTTCATTCCTAAGAATCGGTAAGAATAAGAAATTCCTCTTCTTAAAATTCTTCTGATTACATAACCTGCACCTCCATTGGATGGTAATTGTCCGTCTGCAATAGCAAAAGAAACCGCTCTGATGTGGTCTACCACAACACGGATGGCAATATCTTTTTCGTCTTCTAAAATTCCCGTATATTTTTTACCTGAAAGTTCTTCAACTTTAGAAATAAGCGGGGTGAAAACATCTGTATCATAGTTGGAAGACTTTCCTTGAAGCGCCATACAAAGACGTTCAAAGCCCATTCCCGTATCTACATGCTGCGCAGGAAGTTTCTCTAAAGATTTATCTGCCTTTCTGTTGAATTCCATGAAAACCAGATTCCATACTTCCACAACTTGCGGATGGTCGTTATTCACCAACTCAAGTCCTGAAACTTTAGCTTTTTCTTCCGGTGTTCTTAAGTCAACATGGATTTCTGAACACGGTCCGCATGGTCCGCTTTCACCCATTTCCCAGAAATTATCTTTTTTATTTCCGTTGATGATTCTGTCTTCTGAAATGTGAGATTTCCAGAAATCAAAAGCATCCTGGTCTCTGTCCAGATTTTCAGAAGCGTCTCCTTCAAAAATCGTTACATATAAATTTTCTTTTGGAATTCCGTATACTTCAGTCAGTAATTCCCAGGCAAAAGCAATAGCCTCTTTTTTGAAGTAATCCCCGAAAGACCAGTTTCCCAGCATCTCAAACATGGTATGGTGATAAGTATCTCTACCTACATCATCCAGGTCATTGTGTTTCCCTGAAACTCTCAGACACTTTTGGGTATCGGCAATTCTAGGGGCGGTAGGGGTTTTGTAGCCAAGGAAAAAATCCTTGAACTGCGTCATTCCGGAGTTGGAAAACATAAGGGTAGGGTCGTCTTTCAGCACAATAGGAGCTGAAGGAACGATTAAGTGCTCCTTACTTTTAAAATAATCTAAAAATTTTTGACGTATCTCTTGTGATGTCATAGTATTGCTTTTGCTTTTTTTAGTATCAAATTTTGATAAGATGCAAATTTAAGATTTTTAAGCGATTTGTAATAATTTTATACTATGTTTTGAATGGTGGTGGGTTTTGATAATAAATGTACATCAGAATTTTTAATCTCTTTCCATCAATTGTATAGGGTTTCAAAGCCTGTACAATTTGCAGAGTCTGTAACCAATGATTATTTATTAATTTTGCAATTTTCCGTTTAACTTATTACCTTCGCTGTGATCTGAGATAAGATAAAAATCCCTCCAATGACAAAAGATGAAGAGTTGAAAAGCTGGATAGAGCAGTATTCCGGGCCGCTTTTGAAGCGGGCACTGTATGTACTTTCGAATAAAGAAGACGCTCAGGATGTTGTTCAGGAAGTTTTTCTTGCAGCCTATTCAGCCCATGATTCTTTTGAGGGGAAAAGTAATCCTCTGACCTGGCTGATGGCTATTCTGAACAGGAAAGTGGCAGATTTTTACCGGAAAAAATACAAATCCGAACCCAATGTCAGACTCGATCATTTTTTTGATGAAACAGGATCCTGGAAAAATAATGATGTTTTGAATGACTGGAATGTCTCAGGGGAAGGAGATGAACTTTTAGACAGCGCAGATTTTACTAAAACATTGGAGGAATGTATCGAAGAATTGCCCTCCAGATGGAAGATCCTGCTTAAAATGTATTATATCGAAGAAAAAAAAGCACCGGAAGTAAGTCAGGAATTGAGTGTTTCTACGACTAATCTTTGGAAGATTTTGCAAAGAAGCCGCATGCAGCTCAGAGAATGTTTGGAGTTTAACTGGTTTTCAAAATCATAAGAAAAATGATAAGAAGAATACTACATATATTATTTTTACCATGCAGTGAAGCTACTTTACTGATGGAAAAAAGGAATGCCCAATCCATTTCTTCCAGAGAAAACCGGATGCTGAGCATGCACCTGATGATCTGCAAATGGTGCCGAATGTACAATGAAAAACTGGCACTTCTGGATAAAGTGTTTAAAAAGAAATTTTCTGAAGAGAAAACTGAAATAAATGAATCTGAAATTCAGGATTTTAAAAACAAAATGATCGATAAATTAAATTTCTAAGAAAATTTCTGTCAGGATTTTAAAAATGCTCCGACTATACTTTTGAAAACAATAAAGTATTCAATTAAAATCTTAAAACATGGTCGGAACAGTACAGGAATCTAAAAATCAATTAACCCGAATCGGGTATTACATTTCGCTTTTCGGAGCAGCGCTTATATTGCTTTGGATTGGTATCTTCAAATTTACCCCTACAGAAGCTGCTGCCATAAAACCTTTGGTAGAAAACCATTTCTTAACTTTTTTCGTATATAAAATCATAAGCGTCCAGGCAGTGTCAAATCTTATCGGAACGATAGAAATTATCATTGCATTACTCCTGATATTTAGTGCGAAATTTGCTGTATTGAAAAAGTATGCAGGGATAGGAATGATGGTAACTTTTCTGGTAACCTTAAGCTATTTATTTACAACACCGGGAATGTGGAAAATAGTAGATGGAGTGCCTGTGACGGATTTCTTTATTTTAAAAGACCTTATGCTTTTAGGATTCGGATTCATGATCGTTCAAAAATAATAGTAATGAATAAAAAGGATAAAATGAAAAATATATTCATTGTACTCGGAATCATTCTGGGTATAGCAGTATTTGCTGCGGGATCAGGGCTTTTTAAGAAAACGAAGCCTAATGTAGTGGAAATTAAAAAAGAAAATGAGAAAATTATGGATAACAAAAACGTTAGAGAGATTTATTTTGCAGGTGGATGTTTCTGGGGAACAGAACATTTTTTTCAACAGATTCGAGGAGTGGTAGGAACAGAAGTGGGTTATGCCAATGGGAATACTCAAAATCCTACTTATGAAGAGGTGGTAAGTCATACAACAGGTTTTGCTGAAACGGTAAAAGTAAAATATGATCCGGAACAGGTGGATCTGAAACTGTTGATTGATTTATATTTCAAAACCATTGATCCTACAAGTAAAGATCAGCAGGGAAATGACAGAGGAAACCAATACAGAACGGGAATCTATTTCACCAATAAAACAGATGAAGCTGTGGTAAAAGATGAAGTTCTGAAACTGGCAAAAAATTATAACAAGCCATTGCTTGTAGAAACAATTCCATTGAAAAATTTCTATAAAGCAGAAGATTATCATCAGGATTATCTGGATAAAAATCCAGGCGGATATTGTCACATTGAACCAGGACTTTTTGAAATGGCGAAAAAAGCCAATCCGCTTCCAAAACCAGCTTATCATAAACAGGATAAAAAAGCTTTAAAGGAAAAACTGACTGCAGAACAATACAATGTCACTCAGGAAAACGGTACAGAAAGACCTTTTCAAAATGAATATTGGAACGAAACCCGTGAAGGAATTTATGTAGATATTACCACCGGAGAACCTTTGTTTATTTCTACCGATAAATTTGAATCCGGATGTGGATGGCCAAGTTTCTCAAAACCTATTACAAAGGCTTTGATTGACGAAAAGTTGGATCGTACCCATGGAATGGATAGAGTAGAAGTAAGAAGTAAAACCGGTGATGCCCATCTGGGACACGTTTTCACAGATGGACCGCAGGATAAAGGAGGACTTCGCTACTGTATCAACAGTGCTTCTCTGAAATTTATTCCAAAAGCAGAAATGGAGAGTAAAGGATACGGAAAATATCTTCCATTGTTAGATAAAAAGTAATGTGAAAGGAAGGCTGCCCAATGGCAGCCTTTTATTTTGAATTAATGATGTAGTTGAAATCTTTCTTTGATGCTGAGCATAGAGATATTTAGAAATAGGAGAAACCCGAAAATAATGTAAGAGGTTTCTTTGGATGCAGTTCTAAACATATTAAAGATTTTCCCATAGCGGGTAGATTCAAAAGCATTCATAGTCTCTGCTGGCCCCCAATCTATAGTATCATTACAAAGTAAACATTCATATTCAGGATATTGCAACTTAGGATCAATATAACTATAGACCGCAAATATATGTCCTGTTTTTTCAAGGTCAACGGCATACTGATCTTGTTTGGCGATTGCCAGATCATTCAAAACTGATACAAAATCACCATAGGTATTATTTTGATCTAAAATAAATTCAATACCAGATTCTTTCTTATTTCTTTCCTGAAGTTGTTTCAATTCAGAAACATATGATTTTGAATTTTCTTTAGCAGTACCCGGGGCTATTTTAATTTTTTTGTAATTCCAGTTTCTTGCAGGTTCAAAACTTGCAAATGTATTTTTACTCCCTTCTCTTTCTTTAGCAGGAAGTCCGATATCCATAACAGAAACATTAATTTCTTCAAACTTTTGATTTCCATAATACCAGAACAGAATTGGAATAATGATAGCACTGATAAACCCGGGAAAGTAATATATTTTTTTCATGCTAATCTTTTTCTTTGGATTTGAAGATTTTCTTTAATGCTGAACATGGAAATATTCACAAATAATAGAAAGCCAAAAATCACATAAAATGACTGTTTGGGAAGATCAGGCAAATATTTTAAAGTATCAAAGCCTTTATAATGGTTTTCTTCGCTGTAATAAATAGTGTTGGTCTCAGTTCCGCAAATACTGTTATAACTTCTTTCAATTTTATCCGAATCTTTATATTCATGAATAGCAAAAAAATGCCCTGTTTTCTCTATATCGACACCATACATTTCCTGATGGGAAAGTGTCATTGCATCAATAAGGGCAATAAAATCCTGATAACTATTACTATCGTTGATGATAAATTCTATTCCAGATTCTTTCTCATTTCTTGACTGCAATTTTTTAAGTTCTGAGACATACAATTTCTGATTTTGCAGAGCCGCATTAGGGGAGACAATTATCTTTTTATAATTCCAATTTCTGTAAGGCTCAAAAGTATTGTCAAAAGTTCTATTGGGTCTGACTTTCGCCGGAAGCCCAAGATCCATTACACTATAGGGCGGGTGAACCCTCTGATTTCCATAATACCAGAATAAAATAGGAATCAGCACAGCACTGATTAATCCGGGTACGTAGAATATTTTTTTCATGGTTAGTTTTTGAAAAGGCAGAATGAAAATATTAAGCCAAAAAAAGTGATCCGAAACCGAACCACTTTAAAAATAATTTAAATATTTTAATGATTAAATCTTTAAATTCTAAATCTTGACCTCTACCAATCCCTTTTTCTCAGAATCGAGTACGATCCGAAGATGAAAATAGCGCACCAGACCAGACAGGCAACAAGGCTTTCTGTAGGGTAATGGAATTCATATTTTAGGCCCATCATTTTGGCCATATTCAATCTCATCATCGGATTCGGAATAAGATTAGACATACTTTCCAGCGGTAAAAGATGGGTAATAAAAAAGTCATTCTGAAGAACTTCGTTTCTTTGTGCTCCCTGCATTCCTGCTACTTTTGAATACGTTTCAACAGCTGTTAAAATTCCCTCACCAATCCAGAAAACAAAAAGAGCAAGAAATACAAATACCGATTTTCTCAATAAAATGGAAAGGAACATTAAGAAGCAGAAGAACGTAAATAATTTTACCAGGTAATTTCCGATAAAGAAAATCTCCGCAAAAACCTTTGTTGATTCGGTTGTATTAGAATACTGATATCCAAGGAATATCGTAAGACCCAATACAATTGCCGTTGAAACAATGGTGAAAATACTTATGGTCAGCAATTTTGAAGTGATAAATTCCTTTCTGCTTAATCCGTCAATCGTATTTTGCTTGAACATTCGGTTACTGAATTCCTGTGAAATGGAAAAAACAATAATCAGTCCCAGGAAAATTTTTAATAAAGCAACAATCCATGTCGTGAAATTCCAGATTTCCGGGAAATTGTAAATCCCCTGTTCCTTTAAATTAATGGTTCCTCCGAAAATATCAAAGTCAACCAATCCGATGAAAAGCAAAGCGACAAGAATGGCAAAATAAAGTATGGTGAAAACCTTAAACGGTTTGTAGTTCAGGTTTTTGTAGTATTCCAGTTTTAATAATTTGATCATGACTAGTTGGTGTTTTTTACAAGTTCAAGGAATTGAGATTCAAGAGATAGTTTTTTCTTGGTCAAATGGGAAAGGTAAATTCCTTTCTCTGCCAGTTTCTGGTTCATGGCTGAAGCAGAAATAGAAGCATCATCACGGATCTGAGCTTTGATAAGATCTCCTTCCTGATTGATGGAAGAAAACCATTGCAGCTCATTCAATGCATTCATAAGCAAGGTATTGTTGTCTGCTTTTAATTCGAAATATCCATTATTGGATGTCATTTCGTCCACTCGTCCGCAATAAATAGAATTTCCTTCTTTTAATACAATGACATGGCTGCAGATTTTTTCAATTTCATCCAGAAGGTGGCTGGCAATAATAATCGTAATGCCTTGCTTTGCAATTTCACTGATGATTTCTCTGATCTGAATAATTCCTTCAGGATCCAATCCGTTGGTGGGTTCGTCCAATATCATTACCTCAGGATTATTTAACATCGCTGAAGCAATAGCAAGACGCTGCTTCATTCCCAAAGAAAAAGTTTTGAAAGTATCTTTTCTCCTTTCATACAGATTAACGGTCTTTAGAACTTCATCAATCCTAGAATAGGGTGTTTTTTTGATTTCTGCCACAATCTTAAGATTGGTTTCTGCACTTAAATAAGGATAAAAGTTGGGCTGCTCAATAATAGCTCCGATCTTTTTTAACGTTTCCGGATCAGTTCCTTTTTTGCCAAACCAAAACCAATCTCCACTGGTAGGATTAATGGTGGAAAGCAACATCCCGAAAGTGGTGGATTTTCCACTTCCATTCGGTCCCAATAGCCCATAAACGTTTCCTTTTTCAACATCAAAAGAAATATTGTTGACTACAACTCTTTTGAATTTTTTTGTCAAATTTTTTACTGATAAAATCTTTTCCATGTAATTTGTTTTACATAGTAGTAGTCTATATAAATTAGATAATGTTACAGAATTATCATAAATCAATGTCAATTTATTGGTAAATACATTAAATTTGATAGAATTAACCAACACTTATGAAGCTAATTGAACTGGCAGAAGAACTCAATGTTTCTGCAGAAGCCATAAAACAGTTTATACAGGATTTTGATCTTGAATTGGTAGACTGTGTCAGTACGAATTTTGAGGTAAAAGACGATTTTGAAAAATTTGCCCGCGAAAATGTAGATTTTTTAAGATTATACGAAAAGGATCTTGATAAAAATAAAACCCTGGAGCAGATTGCCGAAGTGATTAAGCAGCCAAAAGACAAGGTGGAAAAAGTAATCAAGGATAATAATCTTAATATTTTCGATAATGGCTTTTTCAAATCTTCTATATCAAGCTATGGGATTGATAACAAACTGGGGGGGAACTATCAGTTTGTCTATGATTATTTTGGACATAAAACAAGTCTTAAACAAAGAGATTTTATAGGATACAGAGACTTGTTCTTTTATACCTCTACGGTTTTGGAACCTTTTCTGAATCCACAACAGATTAAAGACTGGGGCATCAATAAACCTGCAGGAATTATTCTCTACGGACCTCCGGGAAGCGGAAAGATATTCTGGGCTAATAAAATTGCTGAAATCATCGGCTATCAGTTTAAAGAAGTCAAAAAGCACTATTTAGGAACTTCGTTGATTGACGGGAATGAAATCAACTTCAGTGATTTCCTGCTGAGTATGATGAAGGAAAACAAAATGCTGCTTTTCATGGATGATTTTGATGAAATTATGATGCAGAGAAGAGCTGAAAACGATATTGCATCATGCAATCTGGAAGCTCAGGAGCTGATTCTTCATTACATCGGGAAATTTGAAAAAGAAGGTGTTTTGATGGTAGGTTCTGCCAATTCTGTTTCAGAAATTGACGAGGAAATTCTTGCTCCTGGAAGATTTGATGTGATGATACCGATCTTTCCACCTAATGCTTCAGAGCGTTCAGAAATTATTCTTTACGCCATGACCAGAGGACTTGAGGAAGATTCTTTACTCTATAAAATACTTAAAAATAACAAAGCGGATAAAATTCCTTTCTGGCATGAAATCGCTTCAAAAATGAAAGCATTCAGCAACACGATGCTGATAGATTTTACCCAAAGCCTCAAGAAAAGAATTAAAAACCTTTACCAAAAAACCAGAAACGAAAAGCTGAAAATTGATCAGAAACTTTTAGACAGCGCATTAAGGGATGCCGGATCAAAGCTTACGGAAGAATATCTTGATCAGGTAGCCAGATTTCTTACTGATGCCATTATCAATAATTTTGATGACTTCCAATTCAGAATTCAGGGATTGAAAAATGAGCTGGAAACCTACAGAGTTGTTGAAGAACCGGTAAGAGCAATCGGATTCCAGCATAATGAGGAAGAGGATAAAGGATAGGTTGTTCAAAGTTTAAGGTTTAAAGTTTAAGGTTGTACTGCATCGTACATTAATACTTTTTACATTATACATTTTACAAAAAATTACTCATCATTTTACTCATAATTTATGAACAGCATCTGGGAACTGGACACTTTCTACAGAAAAAGAGACATCATCATTATAGGTGCAGGGTTTTCCGGACTATGGACAGCCATATCCATCAAGGAAAAATATCCTGAAAAATCCGTTTTGATTATTGAACGCAATGCCATTCCATTGGGTGCTTCCACGAGAAATGCCGGGTTTGCCTGCTTTGGAAGCCTTACTGAAGTTATTGCAGATGCTCATAAAATGGGTTGGGAGAAAACGCTGGCACTTGTTAAAATGAGGTTTGACGGATTGCAGAAAATCAGACATTATTTTACCCATGAAGAAATTGATTTTGACTTGAATGGAGGCTATGAAATTCTCAATGATGAAGAACCTTTATCTCATATTGACGACATAAATGAAAAGCTGAAAGCAATAACCGGACTGGATCAAACCTATACTTTGAAACAGGACAAAATACTGGAATTCGGATTAAAAAAATCTACATTTCTGGTGGAGAATCCTTGTGAAGGAAGTCTGCATTCAGGAAAGCTGTTACAGAAACTGCTGGAAAAATGTCATGAACTGAAAATTGAATTTTTATTCGGAACAGAAGTTGGAAATATTGAAGAAACAGCCAATGAAGTTGAGGTTTATCTTTCCACTGATCTTTCTGTAAAAGCCGATCAGCTCATCTATTGTACCAATGCATTCACTTCAACGTTTCTGGAAAATGAAAATATTATTCCTGCCCGCGGACAAATTCTTCTGACTGGGCCTATAGAAGATTTAAAACTTAAAGGAACGTTTCATTATGACGAAGGCTACTATTATTTCAGAAATGTAGGAAACAGAGTATTGCTGGGTGGTGGAAGAAATCAGGATTTTAAAACAGAAGAAACCTCCGCATTTGAAACCACAGAATTTCTGCAGCACCATCTGGAAAACTTTTTAAAAGAAGTGATCCTTCCTGATAATGACTTTACTATTGCCCTTCGTTGGTCAGGAATAATGGCTATGGGTGATGAAAAGTCACCGATTGTAAAACAGATTTCAGAAAGACAGTTTTGTGCGGTAAGACTTTCAGGAATGGGAGTGGCATTAGCTCCGAAGATTGGAGAAATGATAGCAGAAATGATATAAATACCACGGTTGATACCTATGAAATACTTGCCATTTGAACGTATTACTTACAAAACAAACTTATCTGAACAGGAAGTTTTAACAAGACTCTCCGGTTTTGTAGAGCCTAAAAAATTTGGTTTAGGGAGAAATTATATAAAAGAATATGAAGGATCTATCCATAATAATAGCTTTGAAATCAGCAGAGTGATACAATACAGGAATTCTTTTCTTCCTCAGATAAACGGTAGAATTCAAAAGGGAAATGATGGAGTAAAAATACAGGTGGCTCTATCATTACATGCATT
Organism: Chryseobacterium culicis; assembly: GCF_002979755.1. Taxonomy (NCBI): domain Bacteria; kingdom Pseudomonadati; phylum Bacteroidota; class Flavobacteriia; order Flavobacteriales; family Weeksellaceae; genus Chryseobacterium; species Chryseobacterium culicis. Next base: position 304,735 of record NZ_PCPP01000004.1, read on the forward strand.
TGTATTATTTTTTTAATAGTCTGGTGTTCATTTGCCCTGATTTTCTTCATAGGTGTTTCTATAAGAGCTATAAGAGAAAAAGAAATATCGGTAGAACTTTTTCTTCCTTTAGGTATGCTTTTGTTAGTGTATGCTTTGACAATGGTAGGTTTCAAATCTGAAAGTAAACAATCAAAAGAATTCCTTAGGAGAAGCTTTGAAGCTGAAATTATTAAATAATCGTAACTTCTAATCATCTTCTGAAGCCTTAATAAAGCTCCAATCCGAACCCAAAACTTAAAACCTGGAACTTTAAACTCAGAATGCTCCACTCTAAAAGAATTCCTTATTTTTGCAAAAAGAAAAATTCGTGATTAACAACGACCAGATAAAAGAAGTTCAATCCAGGATTGAAGACTTACACAGATACCTTCAGATTGAAAAAAAGAAGATTGAAATTGCCAATGATGATGAAAAAACGGCAGCACCCGAATTTTGGGACAATCCAAAAACTGCTGAGGCATTTCTAAAACAGCTTCGTTCCAAGAAAAAATGGGTAGAAGGCTATGATGAAATTCAGACACAGTTTGAAGATTTACAGGTTTTAGCTGACTTTGCGAAAGAAGATCCGGATTCTGAAAAAGAACTGGATGAAACATTCCCGCAATTGGTAGAGAAAATTGAAGATCTTGAATTCAAAAATATGCTTTCCAATGAAGGAGATGAGCTTTCAGCTGTTCTTCAGATTACAGCAGGTGCAGGAGGAACGGAAAGTTGTGACTGGGCAGCCATGCTGATGAGAATGTATACGATGTGGGCCGAAAAACAGGGCTATAAAATCCGTGAACTGAACTTTCAGGAAGGAGATGTGGCAGGTGTGAAGACTGTCACCCTGGAAATTGAAGGGGAATTTGCTTTTGGATATTTAAGAGGCGAAAATGGAGTACATCGATTGGTAAGAATTTCTCCTTTTGACAGTAATGCAAAACGTCATACAAGTTTTGTTTCTGTTTATGTATATCCTTTAGTGGATGATACTATTGAAATTAATATTAATCCTGCAGACATCAGTTTTGAAACCATGAGAGCTTCCGGCGCAGGAGGACAGAACGTAAACAAGGTAGAAACTGCTGTACGTCTTCGTCACGCACCAACAGGGATTATTATTGAAAACTCGGAATCCCGTTCTCAGCTTCAGAATAAAGAAAAAGCAATGCAGCTCCTTCGTTCAAGACTCTACGAGATGGAATTGGAAGAGCGTATGAAGGCCAGAAATGAGATAGAAGCCAACAAAATGAAGATCGAGTGGGGAAGCCAGATCCGAAACTACGTCATGCATCCTTACAAATTGGTGAAAGATGTACGCTCAGGTCATGAAACGTCTGATGTGGATGCCGTAATGAACGGAAATATCACTCCTTTCTTAAAAGCATTCTTAATGGCCGATGGAACGGCAGTTTCCGATGATGATCTAGACTTATAAAAATCATGTTTGAATTTTAGTTAAAATCTTATAATTAATTTTTGTTTCAGACATTTTAGGCTTACTTTTGTTGTTCATCGATATTTATGGAAGATTTCAATAGCTGGAAGGATTTATTAAACCCGGAGTTTTATATAAAAATGGGAGGGTTTTGGCTGATTTTGTTTATTGTTTTTGCTGAAACAGGTCTTTTTGTAGGATTTTTTCTACCTGGGGACTCACTACTCTTCGTTTCGGGGATTTATGCCGTTGAAATCATCAAAGAGACTTTTGGATCTACAGGAAGCGATTTCTTAGATACCACATTGTTAGCTTCAGGGGTAGCTCTTGCAGCTATTATCGGAAATGAAGTAGGATATTATTTTGGAAGAAAGGCAGGACCTGCTTTATATAAAAGGCCAGACTCCATGCTTTTCAAGAAGAAATACCTTTATCAGGCACACGATTTCTTTGAAAAACATGGCGCATTAGCTGTTATTATGGCAAGATTCTTACCTGTTGTAAGAACTTTTACCCCTATTGTAGCAGGTATTGTAAAAATGGATAAAAAAGAGTTTTTAAGAGATAACATCATTGGTGCTGTGTTATGGTCATTCATTCTGATCTTTGCAGGGCATTATTTGGACAAACTTTTTATGGAACAGTTTGGAATCAACTTAAAACAAAAGCTGGAATACATCATTATCGTCATCGTGTTAGTCACTACACTTCCGGTGATCTTCAAGTTTGTTTTTGGAAAAAAAGAAGATCTTTCTAAAAAATATGAAGATCAGGACTTTGAATAAATAATACATTCAATCAAAAATATAGAGCCGTCTCCAATAAGAGATGGCTTTTTTATCGCTTGTAAATGAATTTTTTAAACGCAAAGATTAATTTGTATTGAGTATTATTTTAAGAGAGCAAAGGTAGGAATCGATGAAATTGATTTTCTCTAAGTGTATGGATATATATATTCGTGAGCTTTATCAGTGACAAAGTCACTACTTCTTTGCTTTCTTACAATAAAGCGCTGTAATTATTTATCCTTTGCGTTTAATAATCAAATAAATTCTGAGACATCTTTACTTTTTAATCCATTCCAGAATGTTAGGATAGATAATGCTGTCTCTTTTTCTTTTACTGAAAAACCTTGGAGCATGTCCGGCACCCTTCATAAAAATAAATTTGTGTGGAATATTCATTTTTGTAAGCGCTGAATCCATAGCAATTCCCTGGTGCTGATTAACCAGAAAATCATTATTTCCCTGAAATAGGAGAGTAGGAACATTTGTAATATTGGCAATAGGACTCGCTTCTTTAAAGTTTTCAGATATGTTTTTCCGGTCAAATTTGGTTCCTACTACCTTTTGAAAAGTAGGAGAGGTATACTTGGAATAAAAAGATTTAAGATATTCCGGGCTATAAAAATCTGTCGGACCGCTTAAAGAGATGATTTTTTTGATCTGTTCAGGATACTGATATCCGTAAAGTAAGGCCAGATGTCCACCAGCACTTTCTCCCAGAAGAATATAATTGTTGGGTTGAAGTTCCGCCTTTTCTGCTAAAGAATTGAATTTTTCAATAGCCAGGGCAATATCTTCAAGCTGTTGTTTATAAGTGATTTTTTCCTTGGTAGAAACCAATCTATAATTCATATTGATACTCGGAATCCGGTTTTCAAAAAGCATTTTCTGAACCTGAATCATATGCTCTTTTTTACCTAATGTCCATGCTCCGCCGTGAACAATAAGGACTACAGGAGAATCTTCAGCATAATCTTTGGGAAGAAAGACATCCATTTTCTGTCTTTTATGCTCACCATATTTCAAATTGTAAATCTTCTGCTGACCTCCGGGACCAACCCATACTCTGAATTTCGTATTGCAGGACTGCAAGAGGAAACCAATGCATCCCATGACAAAAAAATGATACCTGAGAATGAGCTTTTTCATTACTTAAATTTACGAAAAATTCTATTGATTATGAAATGATTAATGTTGAATTAAAGTCGTTCTGCGGTCTTTGACGAAAGTCCTTTTTTGATCGTAATAACATCCTTTTCTCCTTTTTTGAAAATGAAAGAAATTTCGGTGTCATCATCCTGCAGGAAAAATACATCCTCTTTTTCAGCCAGCATTCTTACTTTAGGATCTTTATTGTTCTGGATAAAAAGCTGACCGTTTTCGTCAAGAATATGAATAACACTATCATCAGAAAGAGCATAATCACCAACATATTTTTTAAGAATGTCAGCACCCAGGGTAGTTTCTTTCTTCGGCTGTGGAAGGGTATAAGGTTGTCCTAACAGGGCAGCTAAAATAGTATTTCCAGCTTTCTCCAGCTTTTTACTTGTAATATTGTTCAAAAGGATAATGCAGAGGTCATCTTCAGGAAGCATGGCAAAATAGCTTGTAGAGCCTTCTATATTCCCACCATGGTTAATGAGTTTTTTCCCGTAAAGATCATCAATAAACCAACCGTAGCCATAACCGCTTAAATAAGGTGTGGTAGCTTTTTTAAAAGCTTCTTTGGATACAATTTTATAATCTCTCAATCCGATATAGTAATTGTACAGGTCTTCGGCAGTACTATAGATTTGTCCTGCAGGACCCGTTAATGTGGAATTCCATACTTCAGTTTTTTCCTGTCTTGTCTTTGAAATATAAGAATAAGGAACTGTTTTGTGCGGACTTTTAAGGGTCATGTAATTAAACCCTGTATGATTCATCTTCAGAGGATTTAAGATGATTTTTCTTACCGCATTTTCATAGGAAAGTCCTGTGAGTTTTTCAATAATGAGTCCCAATATAATATACCCTGAATTGGTATACGAAAATTGAGTGCCGGGCTCAAAATCCAAGGGTTCATTTTTAAAAAAGGAGAGTTCTTTATTTTTGGCTATTGATTTTCCGGTGTGAAGCAGGCTGAAATACTGTTTATTTCGCAGCACTTCATAAATACCTGAAGTGTGGGTGAGGAGGTGTTCAATCGTAATTTCATTTCCTCTCGGATAATCTGGAATAAACTTTGAAATTGGATCTTTAAAAGAAAGTTTTCCTTCCTCACTTAGTTTTACAATAACCAGGGCAGTGAATGATTTGGTTAAAGAAGCAATCTGATATACACTTTTGTTCTGATTGGATATCTTTTTCTCTGCATCCTGCCAGCCGTATGACTTTTCGAAAATATTTTTATGCTGATAATGGATTAAAGCAGTTCCATTAAACTTATTAATGGCAGCGTATGCTTGTATAATGCTGTCTATTTCCTGTTTTTTCTTTGCCTGATTAACAGTATTGAGATGAGTTTCTGTCTGAGCTTTTAACGTTGAGCAAATGGTACTGAACAGACAAAATAAACATCCTAAAGCTAAAGATTGAAATTGATGTCGCATAGTATCAGGTTTAAAAAAACGGTTAAAATTAAGCTTAATATTGATCGTGTACAATTCTGTGTCTGTAAGGACCGGACTTGAATGTCATATCTGGTAGAAACGCCGGAATAGAGTTTAGAATTAAAGGTTTTCAGCATAGCGGCTCAAAGAATTATTATATCTGGGCAAATGTTTTGAGAGTGCTTTTAAAGCGATAGATAGTGCTTCTTTGTGCTCTCCTGCTGAAGAAAGAGACAGTGCTAAGAAAGAATCTACCGCATCATTCAGTTCATCAGACTCATTAGCTTTTTCTTCCCTTAAAATATGGATGCTTTCTTCTATTTTCCCATTGTTTCTTAAGGTACTTGCCAGCTGGATTCTTGCTCTTCTTCTTCGTAAGCCGGTTAATCCCTTATCTAATGCAGATCTGTACAAAGGTTCTGCCTCTTTTTCATGTCCGGTAGAGTCAAAAGCGCAGGCTCTTTCAAAATCTGCAATAGCCCGGGAATCTGCCACTGTAAGTAATTCTACATGATTTTTAATTTGCTGAATAAAAGCTTCACTGCTTATTGCTCCAAGTTTTAGCCAGATACTTTGTAGTTGGGTCTCCCAGTTTTCATCCATGGAATAGATTTTAAACAAAGATATAAAATATTGAAAATGGAGCATTGTTTAATCTTTCTCATAATTTTCAAAATTATTGTCATATTATGAATCCAAAAACGGAATTAAATAATTATTTTTGCTGAACTTAACAAAGATTAAAAAAATATTAAAATATGGCATCAGGCTTTTTTGCAATTTTGGATGATATTGCAGCATTGATGGATGATGTAGCAGTTACCAGTAAAATTGCTACCCAGAAGACAGCAGGAATTTTAGGAGACGACCTGGCTGTAAATGCAGAAAAAGCCACTGGCTTTCTTTCCTCTAGAGAACTTCCCGTTTTATGGGCAATTACCAAAGGATCATTTATCAATAAACTGATTATTCTTCCTGTCGTTTTTTTACTCAATTGGTTGTATGCTCCGGCTATTAATTATGTACTGATCCTTGGAGGATTATATCTGGCCTTTGAAGGTGTTGAAAAAGTAATAGAATTTCTTTTTCACCGTGACAAAAAGGGTCATGAAGTTATAGAGGAAATGGTAGAAGACGAAAAAAGTTCTGAAGAAATAGAAAAAGAGAAAGTAAAATCGGCAATTACAACGGATTTTATTTTATCAATTGAGATCGTTATTATTGCTTTAGGAACCGTATTGGAAGAAAGTCATCCTTTCATTACGCAGATTTTAGTAACGAGCTTGGTTGCATTTATTGCCACTGTTGGAGTTTATGGAATTGTAGCTTTGATTGTAAGAATGGATGATGCTGGGTTTAAATTAATAAAGAAAAGCAATGATAAAGGTTTTTTCGGGAGTCTTGGGCATTTATTAGTGAAGGCTTTACCTATTGTTATTAAAATATTAGGAGTTGTCGGAACAATTGCCTTAATAATGGTTGCTGGTGGAATTTTTCTACATAGGATTGAATTTTTTCATGGCATACTTCCAACTTGGCCGGATGTTTTGAAAGAACTTACGCTTGGAGTTGTTGGAGGTTTAGCTGCAGTAGCAGTTTTTACTTTAGGAAAAGGGATTTACGCTCTGGCAACAAAAAAATAAAACAGAATTAGAATTAAATAACCCAAAAAATCCTGTATTCGTGAGAGTGCAGGATTTTTTATTTTCTTAAGATTTGCAACAAAACTCTTTGATAGATGGAAAATGCAATTGTAAATATTGGTTTGGTTGCTGCTGTCAGGGTAAAGATTATCTTTGCAAAAAAAATAAACATGACAAAAAAATTATTCTATGTAAGCTTTTTATTCTCATCATTTTTGTCAAATGCACAGATGCTCGATGCAACTTTCAGTACTTATGGAATCAATTTCTATAATCCATCTACAACTTGGGACAAATCAGGTGATATTTTTGTAGAACAAGATAATAGTGCTATTGTACTTGGAAACATTGGCCCCGGAGCCAAAAGAGCTATCTATAAAGTAGATCCTAATGGAAATCTGGATACTTCATTTGGAAATGCAGGTATTAAAATCACTCAAAATCAATCTTCACATTATAAAATCATTAAACTAAGCAGTGGTAAATATTTAACGGTTGGGAACGTAGGTTATATGTACAGTCAGAATTTTTTTATTGAAAGATTTAATATGGACGGTACTTTAGATTCAACATTTGGTAACGGTGGACGACTTGCTGTTGATATGGGGTATCCCGCAACTGTTGAGACCATTGATGTAGCTTATAATGCTGTTGAATTATCTGATGGGAAAATTATTGTATGTGGAGGGGCTGAATATGGATATCCTAAAAGAAGAGCATGTTTATTGAGATTGAATCAGGATGGTACCGTAGATACATCCTTTGGTACCAATGGAAAGTTTTATTTTACTATAAATACCGGACTTTCTCAGGAAAGAGTAAGCGCTATGAGTATTTTTGCAGTGAATAATAAGCTTATTGTTGCCGGAATAGGAAGAATTACCGATACCTCAGAGGCAACAAACGGCTCTAATGATATTTTCGTAGTAAGGCTAAATCTGGACGGAACTTATGATACAACATTTGGAAACAGTGGTAAACTAATTTTCAATTTGGGTAATCTCCTTGAATTTGGAAATATGGTTCAAGACACCAGCGGAAATTTTTATATCACAGGATCTGCAACCGTAAATAACATCAGAGAAACCTGGGTAGCAAAAATAAACCCTGAGGGGCAGTTTGTTAATAATTTTGGAAACAATGGGGTTGCGAAACGTAAGGTAGTTAATATTCCGGATGCGGGAAGTGAAAACTCTAATTCTATCCTTTTAGGTAATAATGGACTCTATGTAGGGGGAACATTCTTCTTCGCTGGAAACTATTATGAAAACGACTGGATGTTTATGACCAAATTTAATTTTGATGGAACTCCGGATTTATCTTTTGGAACTAATGGATTGTTCAGACTTCCAACTTATAACTCTTTGAGGCGAATATCTGCAATGAAGTTTGATAACAATAAAAGAATTTTGATTTCAGGAGATTCCTCTCATAATGACAGGCAGTTTGCGTTGGCAAGAATTGTTTTAAATAATGAAACTTTGAATACCGCTGAAACAGGTAAAAAAGAAGTACCCTCATTCTATCCAAATCCCGTAACAGATTTTTTGTATATTGATTTGGGTACCGAAAGCAGGTTGGAAAATATAGCTTTATACAGTATGGAGGGGCAACTGGTTAAAAATCTGGAACACACCAGACAAGATGGTAAGATAAAGATTGATCTTAAAAGCCAGTTGTCTGGAACTTATCTGCTTCGCCTGAAATATGATAAGAAAGAACAGATCATAAAGGTTATTAAAAAATAAATTGAAAATAAAAGCCGGTTTTAATCTTTTAAAACCGGCTTTTTTATATTAATTGAATAAATCTTTTACTTTATCAAAAAAAGTTTTTTCCTTTCCGGATGGTTCTGCAACCATTTCTCCGCTGGACATCTGCTTTTCAAAGAAGTCTTTCTGTTCCTTAGTAAGCTTTTGTGGCGTCCATACATTGATGTGGATGAACATGTCTCCTTTACCATAGCTGTCGATACTTGGAAGTCCTTTCCCTGCCAATCTTAAGATCTTTCCGGATTGAGTGCCCGGGTCAACGGTGATTTTTACTTTTCCACCTACTGTAGGAATTTCTTTTTTAGTTCCTAAAGCGGCTTCAGCAAATGAAACATACAGTTCCTGATGAAGATTATCGCCTTCTCTCTTGATCACCTGATCTACTTCCTCTTCAATAATCACCAACAAATCTCCCGGAATTCCACCAAACGGGGCATCATTTCCTTTTCCTCTTACATTAAGCTGGATACCGTCTCTTGCTCCTGCCGGAATATTGATTGTAATTTCCTCTTCATCTTTAATAAGGCCTTGGGCATTAGCTCCTGCAGGAATTTTGTCAGCAACTTTTCCAATTCCCTGACAAGTACTACAGGTTGTTTGAGTCTGCATTTGACCAAACATAGTATTCATTACTTTTAACTGAACACCGGAACCGTTACAGGTAGGACATGTTTTTGAAGTGGCACCTTCTGCCATCTTCATTTTCTTTACTTTGATAGTTTTCTGAGTACCGTTTACCATTTCCTCAAGATTCAGCCTGATTCTGATTCTTAAATTAGAACCTTTTACCTGCTGACGGCCTCCGCCACCACCACCGAATCCTCCGAAACCACCACCGAAAATATCTCCAAACTGACTGAAAATATCTTCCATGTTCATTCCGCCTCCGAAGCCACCGCCTCCGAAACCGCCATTTCCACCTACTCCGGCATGACCGAACTGATCGTATCTTGCACGTTTCTGATCGTCGCTCAGAACTTCATAAGCCTCAGCAGCTTCTTTAAATTTTTCTTCAGCCTCTTTATCCCCAGGATTTTTATCTGGGTGGAATTTGATGGCCATTTTACGGTATGCTTTTTTTATTTCCTCGGCGGATGCAGATTTGCTGATCTCAAGAACCTCGTAATAATCTCTTTTTGACATGACAATTTTATAATTGATTGTTGATAGATGATAAAAGATATTGTAAAGCTAATAAGTGAAACATTCATCAATTATCACTCATCATTTATCATTTATGAATTCTAATTTCCTGTTACTACTTTTGCAAAACGGATTACTTTATCTCCTAAAGTGTATCCTGTTTCAATAACGTCTACGATTTTTCCTTTCAAATCTTCTGATGGAGCAGGGATCTGAGTAATCGCTTCATGGAAATCAACATTAAAGCTGTCACCAGCCTTTACTTCCATTGTTTGTAAGCCTTTTTCAGTAAGTTTATTCTTGAATTTCTGATAGATAAGCTCTACACCTTGCAGGTCAGCCGGATTTCCGTTTTTAGCGATTTCTTTTAAAGCTCTTTCAAAATCATCCAAAACTCCTAACATTGAAACCATCATTTCCTGGTTGGCATACTGGAAGAATTCCATCTTCTCTTTGCTCGTTCTTTTTTTATAGTTTTCGAATTCAGCATACAATCTGATGTAACGGTCTTTTTCCTCTGCCAAAAGTTCCTCTGGCGAAGGAGCAGCTGTCACATTGTCCTGAGACGTTGCGTCATTCTGAACAGTGTTTTCTTCCTGATTATTGATGCTTTCTTCGTTAATATCCTGGTTTTCCATAATTCAATATTTATTTACTGATTGTTTGACAAAGAGCCTGCCAAATCCAAAATCTGGACATTAAGGCAGAAAAATGAGTGGCGGCGAATAGTGAATAGATCAATGCGCTACGCTTGTGAATTTGTCGTAGTATGAGATTAATAATTGACTTTACAAAGCAAAAATTGACTATTGACTATTCACTTGTCAATTGTGAATAAGTCAATCCGCTTCGCTAGTGAATTTGTTATAGTGTGAAATTAAAAATTGACCATTGACCATTCACTTGTCAATTGTGAATATGTCAATGCGCTTCGCTTGTGAATTTATCGGGATGAAGTGTAGTTTAAAAGTTGACTTTGCGTAGCAAAAATTGACTATTGCCTATTCACTTTAATAATAGTAAAGATGTCAATCCGCTACGCTAGTGAATTTGTCGTAGTGTGAAATTAAAATTGACTTTGCGAAGCAAAAATTGACTATTGACCATTCATTTAATAATAGTAAAGATGTCAATCCGCTACGCTTGTTAATTTGTCGTAGTATGAGATTAATAATTGACTTTGCGCAGCAAAAATTGACCATTGACCATTCACTTGTCACTTGTGAATAAGTCAATCCGCTACGCTAGTGAATTTGTCGTAGTGTGAAATTAAAATTGACTTTGCGCAGCAAAAATTGACCATTGACCATTCACTTGTCAATTGTGAATATGTCAATGCGCTTCGCTTGTGAATTTGTCGTAGTGTGAAATTAAAATTGACTTTGCGCAGCAAAAATTGACTATTGACTATTCACTTGTCAATTGTGAATATGTCAATCTGTTTCGCTAGTGAATTTGTTGTAGTGTGAGATTAAAAATTGACTTTGCGAAGCAAAAATTGACTATTGACCATTCATTTAATAATGTCCAATAGTCAATTTAAAAACTATAGTTTGTATTTTCTATTCTCCTGTAAACGTCTGATACAGCAGATACAGATTTAAAACAATGATAATGATGGAAATAATCCATACACAGATTTTAAGGAAAGGCTTATTGGCAAATTCACCCATTTTGGCTTTATCATTGGTAAACATCACCAATGGAACAACGGCGAAACTCAACTGCATGGATAGAATTACCTGGCTTAAAACCAATAATTCAGTAGTTCCCTGTTCTCCGTAAAGAATGGCAACAATAAGTGCAGGAATTACAGCAATAAGTCTAGTGATCAATCTTCTCAGCCACGGTTTTAATCTGATGTTCAGGAATCCTTCCATTACGATCTGCCCGGCAAGAGTTCCAGTCAATGTAGAGTTTTGTCCGGATGCTAATAAAGCAATGGCAAACGCAATACTTGCCATAGAAGCTCCAAGAATAGGAGTCAACATTTTATAGGCATCATGAATATCAGCCACATGTTCGTTTCCTGTAGTATGGAATGTAGCGGCTGCCAGAATAAGGATTGCTGCATTGATGAAGAAAGCAAGCATTAATGAAACTGTGCTGTCTATGGTGGCAAATTTTATCGCTTCTTTTTTTCCTTCAGTGTCACGGGTATAATCTCTGGTCTGTACAATACTGCTATGAAGATACAAATTGTGAGGCATTACCGTGGCTCCTAAAATTCCGATGGCAATATAAAGCATAGCTGGATTCTGAATAATTTCTTTTTGTGGAACCAAGCCTCCCAGAATCTCATTGAAAGCAGGTTGTGAAATGACAATTTCATACACGAAACAAGCCAGAATAATGAATATAAGACCACCTACAATACTCTCAATCCATCGGAAGCCTTTGGCCTGAAGTAAAAGAATAATCAAAACATCTACCGTTGTAATGACAATTCCCCAGGTTAGTGGGATATGGAATAGCAGGTTCAGTGCAATGGCTGAACCAATAACCTCGGCGAGATCACAGGCGGCAATCGCAATTTCACAGAATACCCACAGAATAAAATTGGTAGTAGGGCTAAAGTGGTCTCTGCATGCTTGTGCAAGATCTCTTTCTGCAACAACTCCCAGCTTTACAGATAAGTGCTGTAAAACCATTGCAAAAATATTGGAGATAAGAATTACTGAAAGGAGTGTATATCCAAACTGGGCGCCTCCGGCAATATCGGTAGCCCAGTTTCCGGGATCCATATAACCTACAGCAATCATCAGTCCTGGTCCTGCAAATGCCAGATATTTTCTCCAGAAAGTAGCATTTTTAGGTACTTTTATAGATGAATAAACCTCTGATAAGGAATGGTTTGTTTTATCTTTTCGCCAGGCGCTTTTTATATTGAAATTCATAAATGTTAGAAATGACTAACAAATTTAATTAAATAAATGTAAACAGAAAAATCATAGCATAAAAAAATCCCGGAAATTGATTCCCGGGATCTAATTTTTATTAAATCTAAAGACTATTTTGCAAATCTTACAGACATTTTTCTGTCAGCAGCTCTTTCAGCATCAGAAGCTTTTGCATCTACTTTTGCAAATTTACTTCCATAGCCTTCTGCTTCTAGAACCTGAGCACCAACTCCTGCTTTTGCTAAAGCAGCTTTGATGAATTCAGCTCTTGCTTTTGACAGTTTTACGTTGTTAGCTTCATTTCCTGTTTTGTCAGTATAACCTCCGATTTTGATTTTTGCATCAGGGAAAGCTTTCAGGATAGCCACTAAGTTATCCAGCTGTCCTTGTGAACCTGCTTCAAGTTCAGAAGAACTTCCCATTTTGAAATTAACATGATCGAAATCGTACCACTTATCTTTCAATGCTGAATCATCAGCGGCGTTTTTGTATCCTCCGGATTTCAGGAAGGTAATCATCTGATCTTCCATTCCTCCTTTGTAACCTTTTAACATCACTCCGTTAAGATCAATGTTTTCATCTGTCTTAGCTGTTGCAGGAGCAGGAGTTGCTGTTCCTGTAGCAGCTGCTGTATCTGTCGTTGAGCTGGTAGCTGCAGAATCAGACGTAGTGGTCGTAGTTGTAGTTGTCTGTTTTTTCTCACACTGTTTCCATAAGAAATAAGCAGCGGCTATCAATAATAAAAGCGGAAGCAACCATTTCCAGATTGAACCTCCGCCTTGATTATTATTGTTATTATTTTCAAATCGTTCTCTCACTTCTCTAGCTCCTTCGGAAACATTTTCTCTTGCTGTAGCAACACCTTCTGCAAGGTTATCTTTAGCAGTAGAAGTTACTGAAGAAACTGTTTCTTTCGCCTGACCAAACCAATTTTCAGCTCCTAATCCAAAGGAAGCCAAAGAAAGACCTGCCGGCAATAAAGAAGAAATAATGCCTTTCTGATCATTCAGTAAGCTGGAAATACCTGAAGCACCCAAATTATTGTCTGCTGCATATTTTCCGACAGTGCCTACTGTAGCTCCAGTCACCAGGTTTAACAAAGAACCTGCAGAGGTATTGCTGACTCCTGAAAAACTGGCAATGGAATTCACTAATGCACTTACTTTATCTCCAAAAATTGAAGACAACAAGTTCGAAATAATAGGATTGCTGGACGAACCACCTAATAAGTTTCCTAAAATTCCACTTGAAGAGGCTTGTGTAATAGCATCCACAACGCCAGGCTTATCTGCGTTATTGGCTAATCCACCTACTACAGCAGGTAATAATCCGCCAATTGCTTTAGAAATACCGGATTCACTTTCTCCAAACTGCGATGCAGCCTGTGAAACTAAAGCGGGACCTAATTGTCCTTTAATTAAATCAATGACATTTAAAGACATAATAATAAATTTTTTTGATTAATGTTGAGATAAATTTAAACAAAAATCCGTCCAAATGTCACTTTTTTTTGAATATTTCTTCAAAAATTAACGATTTTTTTCTAAATCATTAAAATTATTAATAAGCTTTTGCGAATAATACACGTCTCTTAGAAGGTTTTCCGGAAATTAATGAAATTCCTTCTTCTACATCATCATCCAAAGGAATACATCTGATGGTTGCCTTTGTTTCATCTTTGATTTGTTCCTCTTCTTCAGCTGTCCCATCCCAGTGAGCATAGATGAATCCACCTTTCTCTTCAAGAACTTTTTTGAATTCTTCATACGTATCCACTTTCGTGATATTATTTTTTCTGAATTCAAATGCTTTGTTGTAAATATCTTGCTGAATTGTTTTCAACAGATCTTCAATATAAGAATCAATTCCTTCAATAGAACGAACTTCTTTAGTCAGATTGTCTCTTCTTGCGATTTCCACTGACTTATTTTCAAGATCTCTTGGTCCCATTGCAATTCTAACAGGAACTCCTTTCAATTCATATTCTGCAAATTTCCATCCTGGTTTGTTCTGAGTATCATTATCAAATTTTACAGAAATTCCTTTTGCTTTCAGCTTAGCCTGGATATCTAATGCCATTTCACTGATTTGTTCCAATTGTTCATCACCTTTAAAGATCGGAACAATTACTACCTGAATCGGTGCCAGAGTAGGAGGCAGTACCAATCCGAAATCATCAGAGTGTGTCATAATCAAAGCTCCCATCAAACGAGTGGATGTTCCCCATGAGGTAGCCCATGCATGTTCTATCTTTCCTTCTTTATTGGTGAATTTTACGTCAAATGCTTTTGCGAAATTCTGACCTAAGAAGTGAGATGTTCCTGCCTGTAAAGCTTTTCCATCCTGCATTAATGCTTCAATACAATATGTTTCATCAGCTCCTGCAAATCTTTCAGATGGTGTTTTTAATCCTTGAATTACCGGCATTGCCATAAAGTTTTCTGCAAAATCTGCATATACTTTATTCATCTTTTCTGCTTCTTCAACAGCTTCATCTTTTGTAGCGTGAGCGGTGTGACCTTCCTGCCATAAAAACTCTGCGGTTCTTAAGAAAAGACGTGTTCTCATTTCCCAACGAACAACATTCGCCCATTGGTTGATCAATATTGGTAAGTCTCTGTAAGACTGAATCCAGTTTTTGTAAGTATTCCAGATGATTGCTTCTGAAGTAGGACGAACAATAAGTTCTTCTTCCAGTTTTGCATCCGGATCTACAATCAGCTTGGAAGGATTGTCCGGATCGGTTTTTAATCTGTAGTGGGTAACAACAGCACATTCTTTTGCAAAACCTTCTGCATTTTTTTCCTCAGCCTCAAATAAGCTCTTGGGCACAAAAAGCGGGAAGTATGCGTTAACGTGACCTGTTTCTTTGAATTTTTTATCCATTTCATCACGCATTTTTTCCCAGATCGCATAGCCATACGGTTTGATCACCATACATCCACGCACGCCTGAGTTTTCAGCTAAATCAGCTTTTACAACCAGCTCATTATACCATTTGCTGTAATCTTCGCTTCTTGAGGTTAATTTTGCCATTATTTTTTAAAATTTTTTTAACTTTTGTACATTATTGTTATCTAAAAATAAAAATCTATTTTTGATAGATTTTTTTACCAGTATTTTGGTACATTTTTGGTACAGATTGCAAATATAATTTAAATTAAAAATTTTTACGTTATCATGAAAAGAAATATACATAAAAATTTGCTTGGTCTGCTAAGATCCAAAGGGGTGTTGGCTATATCAGGCGGATTATTACTTGTGTCTTGTGGTGCTCAGATGGGAGGGTATAGCGAGACCGATGGGGTGTATTACGACCCCAATAAGGATACGCTACCTGAAGGAGTTATCATTAATGATAGCGGAAACAGAGTAGGAGAATATTATGACTACTATCAGGATTCCAATGTAATTCAAAATGCACAAACGAATTCCAGAGAGCAGCAAAACAGATATAATGACTGGAGTAATACCAATACAAACTGGAACTCCAATGCTACAGATTCAGATTGGGGACTTTATGCAGGTTCTCAAACCAACTATTATGACAACTCATGGGGATGGGGATCTCCTTGGGGCTGGTATGGTGGTTATAGCCCGTATTGGGGCTGGGGTATGAACCGTGGCTGGGGCTGGGGTGCAAGTAT